>NZ_JBFUKW010000005.1:0-321355 GCF_056400665.1 Variovorax sp. P5_A3
CACATCGAGGCGATCAGGCCCCAGAAGAGTTCGGGGTTGCTGGTCATCACCTGCGGGCCGGGCTGGATGTTGTGGATGGTCATCGCACCCACCATCAGCGCCATCACGGCGTTGGGCGGAATGCCCAGCGTCAGCAGCGGGATGAAGGAAGTCTGCGCACCGGCGTTGTTGGCCGACTCGGGCGATGCCACGCCGCGGATGTTGCCCTTGCCGAAAGGCACTTCGCCAGGGCGCATGCGGATCTTCTTCTCCAGCGCATAGGCCGCGAACGAGGCCAGCAGCGCGCCGCCACCCGGCAGGATGCCGAGGGCAGAGCCCAGGGTGGTTCCGCGCAGGACGGCCGGCGCCATGTTCTTGAAGTCCGCCTTGGTCGGCCACAGGCCCTTCACCTCGGAGGTGAACACTTCGCGCTCTTCATCGGGCTGCGAGAGGTTGCCGATGATTTCGCCGTAGCCGAACACACCCATGGCGATCACCACGAAGCCGATGCCGTCGGTGAGTTCAGGGATGTCGAAGCTGAAGCGCGCGACACCCGAGTTCACGTCGGTGCCGACGATGCCGAGCAGCAGGCCCAGCACGATCATCGCAACCGCCTTGAGCAGCGAACCCGAAGCCAGCACCACGGCGCCGATCAGGCCGAGCACCATCAGCGAGAAGTACTCGGCAGGACCGAACTTGAAGGCCAGTTCGGTCAGCGGCGGGGCGAAAGCCGCCAGGATCAGCGTGCCGACGCAACCCGCGAAGAACGAGCCCAGGCCGGCGGCCGCCAGCGCGGGACCCGCCCGGCCCTGCCGTGCCATCTGGTAGCCGTCGATACAGGTCACCACCGAGGACGATTCGCCCGGCAGGTTCACCAGGATGGCGGTGGTGGAGCCGCCGTACTGCGCGCCGTAGTAGATGCCGGCCAGCATGATCAGCGCCGACACGGGCGGCAGCGCGTACGTGGCGGGCAGCAGCATCGCGATGGTCGCGACGGGGCCGATGCCCGGCAGCACGCCGATCAGGGTCCCCAGAATGCAACCGACCAGGCAATACAACAGGTTGGTGAGCGTGAACGCGACGCCGAAGCCGGTCGCGAGGTTGTGAATCAGATCCATGAAGGTCTCCTCAGCCCGAAATGAAGGTGGGCCAGACCTGGATCTGCAACTTGAGCGCCCAGATGAACGCCACGTAGCTGCCTGCTGCCAGGATGGTCGAGAGAATCAGCACGTCGCGCAGCTTGAAATGCTCGCCCGCGAGGCTGGAGATGATGGTGAGCGCGTAGATCGCGATGATCATGCCCATCGCCGGCACGCCGATGCTCGGCAGGCCGCCGAGCAGCACGCCGAAAGCGAGGTTGGCCACGATGACGAAGAACAGCGGCTTCCAGGCCCATTTGCCGATCCGGTCGCCGTCGACCGTCTCGACCACCAGCGACTGGAACATCACCAGGGCGCCGAGAACGGCCAGGAGGATGCCCAGCATGAGCGGGAAGTAGCCCGGCCCCATGCGGGCGCCGTCGCCGATGTTGTAGGTGGTGGCGCCGATGGCGAACGCCGCTCCCACCGTGGTGAACATGACTCCTGAAAAGAAGTCAGCCTGACTCTTGATACGCATTGTCTCGACCCTCGTTGATGAACTTCTAACGAGGTCGAGGGTCGTCTTCTGCCCCTGACGGCTGGCTGACTTCTACTGTACGGACTTCCACGTACCGGCGTGAGGCGCCCAATGAAAAAGGCTCCCGAAGGAGCCTTTCTGCATGTGCGCTGACGAGGGCTTAGTAGCCGCCGCGGCCGCCGCCACCGCTGCGGTTGCCACCGCCGCCGTAGCCACCACCACCGCCGCCGCCGTAACCGCCGCCGCCGCCACCGCCGTAACCACCACCGCCGCCGCTGCGGCCACCGCCGCCGCCGAAGCCGCCGGGCGAGCGGGGCTCCATCGGACGGGCTTCATTGACGGTCAGGCTGCGGCCGTCGAGTGCGTGGCCGTTCAGGCCTTCGATGGCAGCCAGCGCTTCCGCGTCGGTGCCCATTTCGACGAAGCCGAAGCCCTTGGAGCGACCACTGTCGCGTTCCATCATGACCTTGGCGCTGGCGACCGAGCCGTACTGGCCGAAGGCCTGTTCCAGGTCGTTGTCGCGGATGGAGTAGGCGAGGTTGCCTACGTAGAGTTTCTTGCCCATGGTGGGACTCCTAATCAAACCTAACAAACAAAGCGATGGAGTCCCAGAATCACAACAAACTAATAGCGCTGTGGCGCGAAACTTTCCGATCACCGGATCACGCGCGGGCAGCAGATGTGACCGCGACGTCCCGGCATTGTCCGTCACTACGGAACTTTTGGGTGAAATGCTTTTAATTTTTGAACCCATTTGTATCTGATTGCGCCGTATTTGCGACGCAAAAGCCGTTCAGGACCTTTTTCGCAACGGATTCAGCAGCGCCTTGAGACCGTTGTGATCGATTTCGTGCATCAGCGCGAGCAGACGCCCGATTTCCCCCGGGGGAAATCCCTCGCGCGCGAACCAGGTGAGGTAGTTTCCGGGCAGGTCGGCGATCACCCGGCCCTTGTATTTGCCGAAAGGCATTTCGCGCGTCACCAGCTTTTCGAGGTCCTCAGGGTTCATGGTGGCTATGCTCCCTCATCCCTGCGAACCCCGCTTTTTTCATTCACCGATTCCATTCGGGCCCACCTGTCCATGCCATTCCAATCCCTGGGTCTCGATGCCGCCCTGGCGCGCGCCGCCGCTGAAAAGGGCTACGTCGCGCCCACGGCCATTCAGCTCGAAGCCATCCCGGCGATCCTGCAAGGGCGCGACTTGCTGGGCGCAGCCCAGACCGGTTCGGGCAAGACGGCGGCATTCTCGCTGCCGCTGCTGCAGCGGCTGGCGAGCGAGCCCCGCCAGTCGCCGCGTCGACTGCAGGCGCTGATTCTCGTGCCCACCCGCGAACTGGCTGCGCAGGTGGGCGAGTCGATGCGCAGCCTGGCGCAGCATCTGCCCGCGCCGCTCAAGATCGCGGTCGCCTTCGGCGGCGTGTCCATCAACCCGCAGATGATGGCGCTGCGCGGTGGCGCCGACGTGATGATCGCCACCCCGGGCCGGCTGCTGGACCTCATCGACCATCGCGCGCTGCGTCTGTCGACGGTGTCGACACTCGTGCTCGACGAGGCCGATCGCCTGTTCGACCTCGGCTTTGCGGAGGAACTCGGGCGCATCCTGGCGCTGCTGCCGAAGCAGCGCCAGAACCTGCTGTTCTCAGCCACATTCCCACAGGCCATCCAGTCGCTGGCCGAGGGCCTGCTCCATGATCCGGTGCGCGTCGACGTGCAATCCGAAGCGGCCGATGAGCCTGCGATCCAGCAACGCGCGATCGAGGTCGATGCCGCGCGGCGCACGCAGTTGCTGCGCCAACTCGTCAAGGACAGCGGCTGGACGCGCGTGCTGGTCTTCGTCGCCACCAAGCACGCGTCGGAGATCGTGGCCGACAAGCTGCGCAAGGCAGGCATCGAAGCGGAGCCCTTCCACGGCGAGCTCAGCCAAGGCAAGCGCACCCAGGTGCTCGCCGACTTCAAGGCCTCCCGCGTGCAGGTGGTCGTCGCGACCGATCTCGCGGCACGAGGGATCGATGTGGCCCAGCTCCCCGTGGTCGTGAACTACGACCTGCCGCGTTCGGCCGTCGACTACGTGCACCGCATCGGCCGCACCGGCCGCGCGGGCGCCAGCGGATTGGCCGTGAGCTTCGTCGGCGCGGCCACGGAAGCGCACTTCAGGCTCATCGAAAAGCGCCAGGGCCTCAACGTGCCGCGCGAGCGGGTGGCCGGTTTCGAACCGGTGGAAACGGCAGCGCCAGCGCCGGCAGGTACCGGCGGCATCAAGGGCAAGCGGCCCAGCAAGAAGGACAAGCTGCGCGCCGCGGCGCGCTGAACGCCGTCACTCCCGCGGCGGCTTTTTCGCGATGCCCATCGTCTTCGCGAGGATCCCGAGCATCACCTCGTCGGCGCCTCCGCCGATCGAGGCGAGCCGGCCGTCGCGGTACAGCCGCGACACGCGGTTCTCCCAGGTGAAGCCCATGCCTCCCCAGAACTGCAGGCAGGTGTCGGCCACCTCGCGCGTGAGCCGGCCGCACTTGAGCTTCGCCATCGAGGCCAGCTCGGTCACGTCCTGCCCCTGCACATGGAGATCGCAGGCCCGGTAGGTGAGGGCACGCAGCGCCTCGACCTCGGTCTTGAGCTCGGCCAACTTGAACTGTACCCACTGCTGGTCGGCGAGCGTGCCGCCGAAGAGCTTGCGCTGCTGCGCCCATTCGATGGTCTCGGCGATGCAGTCGTCCAGCGGCTCCAGCGAGCTTGCGGCGCACCACAGGCGCTCTTCCTGGAACTGCTGCATCTGGTAGACGAAGCCCTGGCCTTCCTCGCCGATGCGGTAGCGCTGCGGCACGCGCACGTTGTCGAAATAGATGAGGCCCGTGTCGCTCGAATGCATGCCGATCTTGCGGATCTTCTTCGCCTTCTCGATGCCCGGGCTGTCCATCGGCACAATGACCAGCGACTTGTTCCGATGCACGGGGCCGTCGCCGGTATTGACCAGCATGCACATCCAGTCGGCCTGCAGGCTGTTGGTGATCCACATCTTCTGGCCGGTGATGAGGTAGTCGTCCCCATCCCTGCGCGCATGGCTCTTGAGGCCGGCCACGTCGCTGCCCGCGCCGGGCTCGCTCACGCCGATGCAACCGACGGTCTGGCCCGCGATCGCAGGCACGAGGAACTCGCGCCGCAGCGCATCGCTGCCGAAGCGTGCCAGGGCCGGCGTGCACATGTCGGTCTGCACCCCGATCGCCATCGGCACGCCGCCGCAGCTCACGTGGCCCAGCGCCTCGGCGAGCGCCATCGCGTACGAGTAGTCGAGGCCGGACCCGCCGTACGCCTCCGGTTTGTTGAGCCCCAGCAGTCCGAGCGCGCCGAGCCGCCTGAACACATCGTGCGCCGGAAAGCTTTCCGCGGCCTCCCACTCATCCACGTGCGGATTGATTTCCTCGTCGATGAAGCGACGCATCGTCTTCTGGATCTCGAGGTGTTCGTGGGTGTACTGCATGCCTGGTCTCCGGTCGGTCCTGTGTCAGCTTCGCCGACTCTAGGCCCGACCTGCAAGCGGTGCTTGCGCGAAGTGGCTACAGGCTCATGGTCAGTGCGCCCGTCGGCGCGCGCTGCACGCAGCCGAGGCCTTCGAGCGTCGCGCGGACCGCGGTGTCGAGCGGCGTGTGCGGCTCGCTCCCGAGCACCGACAGGAGCCGCGCGTTGCGCAGGCGCACCGGTTGCCGCCAGAGATAGCGCATCTCGCGCAACTCGCGGAACACGGGGACGAAGGGCGAGGCCACGGTGACCAGCCACCAGGGAAAGCGCCGGACCGGCAGATCGGGCTGGCCGCTTGCCCGACGAATGGCGGACTGCATCTGCGCGCCATCTGCATCCCAATGTCCGGCCATGTGGAAGGTGTCGAAGGCCGCGAGCGCACCGTCGCGTTCGACGAGCTGGACGATGGTTTCCGCGACGTCGGGCAGATAGGCCCACTGATGCCCGATGCCGCGACGACCGGGGTCGGCGATGGCGGCGAGCGGCCGGCCGGGCTTCACCAGGCCCTGGGAGAACCAGTTGTTGCCGGACCTCGGGCCGAAGAAATCGCCTGCTCGCACGATGAGCGTCCGCACGCCGCGTCCGGCGGCTTCGCGCAGCCGCAGCTCCATCTGCACGCGGATCGCGCCCTTGCGCGTCCGCGGATGCTGAGGCGAGTGCTCGACGAGATCGGGGAAGGCATCGGGGCCGTAGTTGTAGACCGTGCCCGGCAGCACGATGCGCGCGCCGGAGGCTTCTGCCGCGCGGATTGTGCTCTCCAGCATCGGCAGCACCTGCGTCTTCCAGTTGCGGTAGCCCGGCGGGTTGACCGCATGGACGATCAACGATGCGCCGCGGGCTGCGGCGACGACGCTGTCAGGGTCGAGCGAATCGCCCGCCACCCATTCGGGACGTGCCATGCCCTCGGGCCACTGAGCCGCAGCCTTCGCCGGGTCGCGCGCCAGCGCCCGCACCTTCCAGCCGCGCCGCAGCAGCGCCGCCGCCGTCTCGCCACCGATACCGCCCGTCGCGCCGAGCACCAATGCCGTACCTCGTTCCATGACCGATTCCTTTCGTGAAGGCTCGATTCTTGAGGCAGGGGGTGATAAGCACAATTGTCATAACCATCTCATCGGCTAGTATGAAATGTATGAACCTAAATCCACTGGACTGGGAAAGCCAACGCGCCTTTCTGGCCGTCCTTCGCGAGGGCAGCCTGTCAGGCGCGGCGCGGGCGCTCGACATCGCCCAGCCCACCGTCCGCCGGCGGCTGGAGGCGCTGGAACGCTCGATCGGCGTGGCGCTTTTCATCCGATCCCCCAGCGGCCTGACGCCGACCGACGCGGCGCGGGAGCTCGGCACCCATGCCGAGACGATGGCCGCGGCGGCCGACGCCTTCGCGCGGGCGGCCTCGGCGGACACCGACGCTGCCTCGGGCACGGTCCGCATCACCGCCAGCGACGTGGTGGGCGCGGAAGTGCTGCCCGGGATGCTGGCTGACCTGCAAGCTGCGCAGCCGGGCCTCGTGTTCGAGCTCAGCCTCACCAATCGCAACGAGGACCTGCTGCGGCACGAGGCCGACATCGCGGTGCGCATGGTGCGGCCGACCCAGGCTTCGGTCGTCGCCACGCGCGTAGGCGTTGTCGAGCTGGGTTTCTATGCGAAGGCAGACTACCTGCGGAAGCACGGCACGCCGAAGAAGCTGGAGGAGCTTGGCCGCTTCGCGCTGATCGGACCCGATCGCGAGACGGCCGATCTGCGCGCATTGCGTGCGCTCGGCCTGGACCTGAAGCGCTCGATGTTCACTTGCCGCAGCGACAACCAGCTTGCGCAATTGGGTGCGATCCGTGCCGGCCTCGGGATCGGCATCTGCCAGAAAGGCATCGCCCGCCGCGATCCGTCGCTGGTGCCCGTCCTCCCGAAGGCGTTCTGCTACGAACTCGAGACCTGGGTCACCATGCACGAGGACCTGCGGCGCATGCGAAGGGTGCGCGCGACCTTCGCGCACCTGGCGACGGCGTTGACGGCGTACTGCGGCACCGCCGGCTGACTAGCGCTGCGGTCGGATCCGATACAGCGCGTTGTTGCGATCGGCCGTCATGTAGATCGTGCCGTCGCTGCCGACCGCCACACCTGTCGGCACGTAGGGCGGCGGCATCCCCGGCCCGCCTTCGAGGCCGATCGGCAGGTTCTCGGCGACGGTGCGGCGCGTGCCGCTCGCGATGTCGATCTCCACCAGCCGCCGGGCGGCACTTTCCGCGACGATGAAGGTGCCCCACGGCGTCTGCGCCACGCCTTCCGGCATGGCCAGACCTTCTGCAACGGCACGCAGCGGAGCGCTCGCATCGAGCGGAATGCGCGTCAGCTTGCCCGCGGCTTCGGTCACGTAGAGTGCGCCATCCTTGCCCATGATCATCTGCACCGGTCCCGCAAGGCCGCTGGCGATGACTTCCTTCGTCTCGAACTTCGGGCCGCTCGCGCGGGTCACGCTGCCGGTCGCGATCTCGGCGTAGATCACGCTGCCGTCTGGCATGGGAATGGCGTCGACCGGCGCCTTCAGGCCGTGCAGCACAGCGGTGGTCTTGAGGGTCTTACGGTCCACGAGCTGTACCGTGCCCGTGAACCATGAGGTCAGCGCGAAGTGCGTGGGCGACAGGCCGACCGCGAACGGGTATTCGAGTTCCGGATCGCGCTGCATGCGGAAGACGTCGCGCACCGCGCCGCTCGTGGCGTCGACCTGGCGGAAGCCGAAGATATCGGCCACCCACAGGTCGTTGCCATCGATCTTGACGCCGGCCGGCACTGCCAGCTTTCCGCCGGTGAGCAGGCGCAACTCGCCGGTCGCGGGATTGAACGCCTCCACCGAGTTGTCGGCCATGTTCGACACGTAGATCATGCCCTCGGGCGCGATCGCGAGGTTGTCGAGCGACGGCTTGAGCTGCTTCGCGACGGTCTTGCGGCCCGTCGCCAGTTCGACGCGGACCAGTTCGCCGCTACGTGCGTCGACCACCCACAGGTTGCCCTTGCCGTCGAGATTGGCGGCGGCGGGAATCTTGAAGCCGTCGGCGATCACCGTCATGGCGCCGTTGGCCGGATCGATCTTCACCACCTGGCCCTTGAACCACAGCGGGCCGTAGAGCATGCCGTCGGGCCCGACCTCGAATCCGTTGAAGCCGCCCATGTCCTTCTTGATCAGGCGTGGGGGCTTCTGGCCTGCGACATCGATCTCCCACAGCGCATCGCCCAGGAACACCTGCGAGGCGTAGAGCTTGCCGTTGCGGCGGTCGAAGTCGAGCGAGTTGAGGCCGGGCAGGTCCTTGGCGAGAACGCGCATCGGCGCGTTGTCGTTGTCGCGCGTGCGCAGCATGCCCATCAGGTAGTTGGTCCATGCCAGCTCGCCCTTGGGGCCGACCGCGATGTCGTCGGCCTGCCCCTCGACGCTCTTGATGAGCACGCGCGCGGCGCCGGTCTGGCGATCGACCTCCCACAGGGTGTTGCCGACCACCGAGCCTGCGAGCAGCCGCCCCTGCCGGTCGATTGCGAGCCCGTGCACGCCCGAGAACGAAGAGGGCGCCACGATCGCCTCGGGCGCGGCCCAGGCGTTGGGCCGGGTGGGCGGCGTCGTGGTGCATGCGCCGAGCAGGAATGCCGACGCCAGCAGGGCGCCGCCGAAGATCCGCTTCATGTTGTCTCCTCGTTGTGAAAGTCGCCGATGCAGTCTAGGAGCGGGGCTCCTGTTTGCAGTCACACGCGGGACAAGCGCGGCCTCAGGCCCGGAAGCGCCTGCGCGTCAGTCCAAGCGCGATCCAGAACGCGGCGACGGTGTACACCACCAGCACCAGAGCGTGTCGCCACCAGTCGGGCGGCCACTGGTCCATGAAGAGCGGCCGCACCAGTGCCACCGCGTTGGTCAGGGGCAGCCACGCGGAGACCGCGCGCACCACGCCGGGCAACTGATCGAGCGGAAAGAACACGCCCGACAGGAACATCATCGGTGTCATGAACAGCGTGAAGTAGTAGGTGAAGAAGTCGTAGCCCTTCGCCAGCGCATTGAAGATCAGCGCGATGCACGAGAAGGTGATGCCCACACCCACCAGCACGAACCACGCGATGAAGAGCTTCGGGCTGTGGCTGATGCCAAGCCCGAGCATCACGAACATGATCGCGGTCGTCGTGAAGATCGCCTTGAAGGCTGCCCAGAGCATCTCGGCCATGACCACGTCGTCGAGGCCGACCGGCGCATTCATGATGCCGTCCCAGGTCTTCTGCACATGCATGCGCGAGAAGGCCGAATACAGCGCCTCGAACGAGGCCGCGTTCATCGCGCTCATGCAGACCGAGCCGCTCGCGAGGAAGAGGATGTAGGGCACGCTGGTACCGTCGACCTTCACTTCGCCCACCAGCGCGCCCATGCCATAGCCGAAGGCCACTAGCCAGATCAGCGGCTCGGCGATGTTGCCGATCAGGCTGGGGATCGCCAGCTTGCGCCACACCAGCAGGTTGCGCAGGAACACCGGCCACCAGCGCATCGAGAGCTCGGGCGGGCGCCAGACGGAGCGCGTCGGTGGCGCAGGGGAAGCAGAAGCGAGGCTCGACATGCGGATCAACCATCCTCTCTGATCTGGCGACCGGTCAACTTCAGGAAGAGATCCTCCAGGTTGGCGGGGCGGTGAAAGGTGCGCAGCCCACTGCGGTCGCCCAGCGCCGCCATCAGGCCGCGCGCATCCTGTGTGTAGAAGAACACCGTCTCGCCACTGACCTCGACGCGAGCAGCGTAGTCCTTCAACGGCGACTGCGCCAGTTCGAGCGCGCCGTTGCCGTAGAGCTCGACCACGTCCGGCTCCAGGTATTCGGCGATCAGGTCGCGCGGGCGTCCCTCGGCGATCTTGCGGCCATGGTCCAGTACCAGCAGGCGCGAACACAGGCGCTCGGCCTCGTCCATGAAGTGCGTGGTCAGCAGGATGGACTTGCCCTGCTGCAGCAGCACCTGCAGTCGCTCCCACATGAGATGCCGCGCCTGCGGGTCGAGCCCGGTGGTCGGCTCGTCGAGCATCAGCAGCTTCGGGTCATTGACCAGAGCGCGCGCAAGCGACAGGCGCCTTCGCATGCCGCCGGAGAGTTCGCCGGGCTTGGCGTCGGCCTTGTGCGAGAGCGCCGCGAACTCCAGCAATTGCGGAATGCGCGGCGCGATCTCGGCGCGGCGCATGCCGAAGTAGCGTGCGTAGACCATCAGGTTCTCCGCGCAGGAGAAGTCGGGGTCGAGCGTGTCGAACTGGCTCACCACGCCGAGCTGCGCCTTGATGGCGCGCGCGTCGTTAGGCATCGACAGTCCGCCCAGTGCCTCGATCGTGCCGCCGTCGGGCGCGGTCAGTCCGAGGCACATGCGAATGGTGGTCGTCTTGCCGGCGCCATTGGGCCCGATCACGCCCAGGCATTCCCCCGGCGCGATCTCGAACGACAAGTCGTCCACCACGGTGGTCGTGCCGTAGCGCTTGTGCAAGTGGCTGGCGTGGAAGAGCGGATTCGGCACCGCGGCATTGTGGCGCATGAGAAACCAAAGCCAGGAACCCCGCGGAACCGGCTCCGCCGGGGCGCAGGGGTTGCCCCCGGAAGGGGGGTGGAGAGCGACACGAAGTGCGCGAGCCTGGGGGCGATCTAAACCTCCAAGCCAGCGAACTCGCCCTTGATCCAGTCGATGAAAGCGCGAGTGCGTGCTGGCAGCAGCCGTGCATGGGGGTAGATCACGCTCACCGGGCGCGGCGGAAGCTCGAATCCGTCGAGCACGATGACGAGCCGCCCCTGTGCCACCAGCGGTAGCACCTGGTAGGAGAAGAACATGCCGAATCCCATGCCGGCCGCGCAGGCCTCCACGGCCGGTGCGATGTGGTTGAACTCCAGGTTGCCCCGTGGCGCGATCGCGAGTGGACGGCCTTGGTCGCGGAAGGTCCAGTGGGGCGTGCCGCCCGGATGGATGCGCACGCAATGGGCATCGAGCAGTTCGCGCGGGTGCCGCGGCGTGCCGCGCTCCCGCAGGAATCCGGGGCTTGCCACCACCACGCGGCGAACGCTCCCGAGCTGCTGTGCGACCAGCGAAGAATCGTCCAGCGCCCCGATGCGGATGCCCACATCGATGCCTTCCTCCAGCAGGTTCACGTTGCGGTCGTGCAGCAGCACGCTGCAGCGCATCTTTTCGTGGCGCTGGAGAAACCTGACGATGGCCGGCGACACGTACATGTGGCCGAACAGCACGGGTGCCGTGACGGTGAGCTGCCCGGCGGGCTCGCCCGCGTCGGCGGTGAGTGCCTGGTCCGCCGCGTCGGCCGCGGCCAGCACCTCGCGTGCGCTCAGCAGGTAGCTGCGGCCTTCCTCCGTGAGCGAGATGCGCCGGGTGGTGCGATGGAAGAGCCGCACGCCCAGGTGGGCCTCGAGCGCGGCAAGGGAGCGCACCACGGCAGGAAGCGATGTGTCGAGCGCGTCGGCGGCTTTCGTGAGGCTCCCCCGGTCGGCGATCTGCACGAAGGTCTGCATGGCTTTGAGGCGGTCCATGGCGCGATTAAACCGTAAAACGCAGCAGTCAACTGCATTCGAAGCCATTACTTCATCGGGCGCGTGAAAACACAATCCATCAATGCTCACATCGCAACAGGAGAACCGCACGACAGCCACCCGCCCTGCCCAACCCATCAAGGTCTACAGCTCGTCCGTCTCCGGCCATTCGCACCGGGTCAGGCTGTTCCTCTCGCTGCTCGGACTGCCTTTCGAAACAGTCGAGGTAGACCTGGGCGCGGGTGCGCATCGCACGCCGGAGTTCCTGCGACGCAATGCCTTCGGGCAGGTGCCGGTCATCGAGGACGGCGACGCGATCCTGGCCGACTCGAACGCGATCCTGGTCTACCTCAACGAGCGCTACGCCGCAGAGCCGGCGCGCTGGTATCCGCGCGATCCGCTCGGTGCGGCGCGGGTGCAGCGCTGGCTATCGGTCGCCGCTGGCCAGCTTGCAGCAGGACCTTCGGCGGCGCGCCTGATCGTGCTGTTCAAGCAGTCGCGGGATGCATCGGACGTGATCGCAGGCACCCACGATCTCCTCCGCATCATGGAGGGCGAGCTGGCGCATCAACTGTTCCTCGCGGGCGCTTCCGCGACGCTGGCCGACATCGCCAACTACACCTATGTCGCGCATTCGCCGGAGGGCAATGTTTCGCTCGAAGCCTATCCCCGCGTGCGCGGATGGCTGGCCCGCATCGAGGCGCTGCCCGGCTTCGTGCCGATGGCGCCATCACGCATCGGACTCGCAGCATGAACGCCCCGGAGGTCGGCCCGTCGCCCTGGCATGAGGGCGAACTCGCCATGCAGTCGCTCGCAGGCGTGCGCGATCGCATGGCGATGCTCGGGCCGCGTGTGATTCGCGACTACATGCCGGACCAGCATCGCGATTTCTTTCCGCAACTGCCTTTCCTGATCGCAGGGGGTCTTGATGCGGCAGATCAACCTTGGGCGAGTGTGCTGGCGGCACCGGCCGGATTCGCCCATTCACCCGACGAGCATCACCTGCGCATCGATGCGCGTCCGTCCGTGGAAGACCCGCTGGCTGCGGCGTTGCGGCCCGGCGCGCCCGTCGGGCTGCTCGGCATCGAACCGCACACGCGGCGGCGCAATCGCATGAACGGGGTGGTTGAACGGGTCGATGCCCAAGGCTTCTCGGTCGAGGTGCAACAGAGCTTCGGCAATTGCCCGAAGTACATCCAGGCGCGTGAACCCGTCTTCTTGAGCACTGGCCATGCAGCTTCGAATGCGCGGCGCAGCGAACAGATGGACGCGGCGGCACGGCGGATGGTGAGCAACGCCGACACCTTGTTCATCGCCACCGCCCATCCTGCGGCTGGCGACGCGGCCACGTCGCACGGCGTCGACGTATCGCATCGAGGCGGCCGGCCGGGCTTCGTGCGCGTGACGGGCGAGGGCACCCTCACCATGCCGGACTTCGTCGGCAATTCGTTCTTCAACACGCTGGGCAATATCGCCGTGCATCCGCGCGCGGGCCTGCTCTTCATCGATTTCGAAACCGGTGACCTGCTTCAGCTCGCCGTGACAGCCGAGACGATCTGGGACGGGCCGGAACTCGCGAGCTTCGATGGCGCGGAGCGGCTGCTTCGAATGCAGGTCGTGTCCGCGATCCACCGGCCCGCGGCGCTGCCGTTGCGATGGGGGCCTGCGATGCTGTCGCCGTTCCTGGCTCCGACGGGGCGCTGGCCCGAGGTCAATGAAAGGCGGGGATCCGCGCATTGACGGAGGGCCGATAGTCCCAGCCGCGTTCCAGGAGTGCTTCGGTAGCGACACCACGAGACAGCAGCGCTTGCAGACCGGCGGCGGCGACGGTGCAGGCCAAGGCCTGTCCCGGGCAGGCATGGATGCCGTGGCCGAAGCCCAGCGTCCGGCGCTCCGCGCGCATCAGCTCGAAGGTCGCCGGGGCGGGGTTGAGCGACGGATCACGATTGGCGGCACCGAGAACCAGCAATATGGCCTCGCCCGGCGCGAGTTCGATGCCGGCGATGGTCGTGGGTTGTGCGACGAATCGACGCGTGTTCTGGATCGAAGGATCGTGCCGGGCCACTTCGTCCACCAGTGCGGGCAGCAGTTCCCAGTGCGCGTCGAGCCGTCGGCGAAGGGCAGGTTCGCGCGCCAGCGCCACCAGGCTGTTGCCCAGCAGTCCGGCCGTCGCTTCGCAGGTCTGCGACATCAGGCCGACGAGATTGGCAAGGAGAGTTCGCGAGCGATCGCCCGGCACCTGTTCCTGCACTGCCGCGAGGAGCGTGCCCCGCGATGCGGGGCTGGAAGCGGTCAATTGCTCGAAGCGCGTCATGAGGGCGACTGCGGCTTCGCTCGCTTCGTCCAATTGAGCAGCGGTCGACAAGGGGGAGAGGCAGGCGACGAAGTTGCGCATCCAGTCGGAGACACGGGGCAACTCGTTGTCCGCGAAGCCGAGCAAGTGGGCGACGCAGCGCACCGGCAACGAGAAGCAGGTATCGGACAGCGAATCGACCGTCACACGCTTCGCGACCCCGAGCGCGGCAGCGTACGCTGCGGAGAGATCGAGCCCCGTCAGCGCGCGTTGCACCACCGGCCTGTAAGCCGAATGCGGCGCCCCGTCGTTCATGCGAACGAGCCGCCCGAACACTTCCCCCGCGGGTGTGCCGGTGATCGCGACCGGCACCGGCTCCGATGGCGGGCGTACGCGCAGCGCATCGTTCGCCAGTACTTCGCGAACGACGTCGGCACGGCTCGCGACCCAGACGCGCAACCGTTCGTCGCGGACGAGGGGAGGCCCGTTGCGCAGCGTCGCGTACCAGGGATAGGGATTGCAGTGAGTGACGGCGGCGATCGCATCGGCCGGCGGATCCATGTGTTTCATGCCGCCAGTCTGGCGCTTTTCGAACGCACACACTTCGTTTACGATCGAAGTATGGATGCACTAACGGCTGACACCCACCTTGCGCGCGTGGCCGGCGCGATTGCCGAACCTGCCCGCGCCCGCATGCTCTGCTGCCTGCTGGACGGACACGCCCGCACCGCGACCGAACTGGCAACCGTCGCCGAGGTCGCGGCCTCGACCGCCAGCGCTCATCTGGCGCGCCTCAAGGAGCAGCGCCTCGTCGACGTGGTCGCGCAGGGCAAGCACCGCTACTTCCGCCTCGCCGGCAGCGAGGTCGCCGCTGCGCTCGAAGGCCTGCTGGTCGTCGCCGGCGCCCCGCGCAACGAATTCCGCCCGAACACGCCAAGCCGCCTGCGCTCCGCGCGCACCTGCTACGACCACATGGCCGGCACGGCCGGCGTCGCACTGCATGACCGACTGCATGCGCAAGGTTGGCTTCAGGAGGTTTCGGAGGGTGACTACGACCTCACCCCCGAAGGCGCCGTGGCGCTCGAAAGCCTGGGCATCGATGTAGCGAACGCCCGCAGCACGCGCCGCCGCTTTGCCTGCGCATGCCTTGACTGGAGCGAGCGCCGACCCCACCTCGGCGGCGCGCTCGGCGCGGCGTGGCTGCAACTCTCGCTGCGCCGCGGTTGGGTAAGACAAGACCTGGACGGCCGAGCCCTCGCGCTCACGCCAAAGGCGCAACGCGAATTGCCCGAACTCTTCAGCGCCTGAGCGCCCGCGACCCCAATCCCGGAAACCCCACGGAACCGGCTCCGCCGGGCCGTAGGGGTTGCCCCCGGAAGGGGGTGCAGAGCCACACGAAGTGGGCGAGGCTGGGGGCGACTACTGGAACGCCACTTCGGCAAAGCTGCGCAACTTGCGGCTGTGCAGGCGACTCGATCCTTCCTGCCGCAGGATCTCGATCGCAGCCATGCCGATGCGCAGGTGCTGCTCGACCCGCTCGCGATAGAACTGGTTGGCCATGCCCGGGAGCTTGATCTCGCCGTGCAGCGGCTTGTCGCTCACGCACAGCAGGGTGCCGTAGGGCACGCGAAAGCGGAAGCCGTTGGCGGCGATCGTGGCGCTTTCCATGTCCAGGGCGACGGCTCGGCTCTGGCTGAAGCGCCGCTGCGGCTGGTTGCCCGGCAGCAGTTCCCAGTTGCGGTTGTCGGTGCTGGCGACGGTGCCCGTGCGCATGATCTTCTTGAGCTCCGTGCCCTGGGTGCCCGTGACTTCCGCCACCGCCTTTTCGAGCGCGAGCTGGATCTCGGACAAGGCCGGAATCGGCACCCACAGCGGAAGCTCTTCGTCCAGCACGTGGTCCTCGCGCACGTAGGCATGCGCCAGTACATAGTCGCCGAGCTGCTGCCCCTGGCGCAGGCCGGCGCAATGGCCGAGCATCATCCAGGCGTGCGGCCGCAGCACCGCGACGTGGTCGGTGATGGTCTTCGCGTTGGCCGGCCCGACCCCGATGTTGACCATGGTGATGCCCGTGCAATCCTCGCGCACCAGGTGGTACGCCGGCATCTGGGGCAGGCGCGGCGGCGGCGTGCCCTGCGTGCCGTCGAGCAGTTCGCCGTACAGATCGCTCGAACCCGGGGACATACCGCGGCGGCGGGTGACGACATTGCCTGGCTCGATGAAGGCGATGTATTCGCTGTTCTCGTCCGTCATCGCCTCGTGGCCGAGCCGCACGAATTCATCGATGTAGAACTGGTAGTTCGTGAACAGCACGAAGTTCTGGAACCACTCCGGCGCCGTGCCGCTGTAGTGCCGGAGCCGGTGCAGCGAATAGTCGACCCGCGCCGCCGTGAAGAGCGACAGCGGCTGCGCCTCGCCGGGCTTGGCCTCGAAGGTGCCGTTGGCAATGCCGTCGTCCATCGCGCCCAGATCGGGCAGGTCGAACACGTCGCGCATCAGCGCGCGTCGTTCGGCGGACATCGTTCCTTCGATGTGATCATTCTCCGCAAACGAGAAGTGGATAGGGATCGGCTGCGTGCTGGTGCCGATCTCCAACTCCACCCGATGGTTTTCCAGCAACAGCCTGAACTGCTCGCGGTAGTAACGCAAGAACAGGTCCGGCCGCGTCAGCGTCGTCTCGTAGCGCCCCGGCCCCGAAACGAACCCGTAGCTCAACCCTGCATTCGCAACCGGCGTACTGCGCGAAACAGTGTGCGTGTGCACCCGCACGAACGGATAGCAGGCCCGCACCCGCCCCGGCAGGCTTTCACCGGCCACGAACCGCTGCATTGCTTCGCGAAGGTGCTGCAAGCCCCCGTTGTAAATCTGTCGGACCTGCTCAAGAGCAGCGTCTGGATCAGTAAATCGGGCTGGCGCAATAAAGGCAGGCATGTAAGGCATAGCCCATTGTGGCGCACCCAGCGTTGCCGCAATAAGACGCCCCGCCGACGGCCGGCGCAGCCCGGCCCCTTCGTGAAACACCGCGGATCCGGCTCTGCCGGTCCGCCGGTGTTGCCCCCGGTAGGGGGTAGGCGTAGCGACACGAAGTGCGCGCAGCCTGGGGGCGAGCCAGCCCTACGGCATAGGTTCGCGCATGGTCACGAACTCTTCCGCCACTGTGGGATGGATGCCGATGGTGCTGTCGAAGTCCGCCTTCGTCGCACCGCAACGCATCGCGACCGCGAAGCCCTGCACGATCTCGCCCGCATCGGGCCCCACCATGTGCAGCCCGACCACGCGGTCGCTGGCCTTGTCGACGATCAGCTTCATGAAGGTGCGTTCCTTGCTTTCCGACAGCGTGTGGCGCAGCGCGCGGAATTCGCTCGAAAAGATCGTCACCTTGCCCAGCTTCATGCGCGCCTCGGCCTCGGTGTAGCCGCAGGTGCCGATGTTCGGATGGGTGAAAACGGCCGTCGGCGTGTATTGGTAGTCGAGTTGCCGCTTGCCCTTCCCGAAAAGGGTGTCGACCACGACCATCGCTTCGGCGAGTGCGACCGGTGTGAGCTGCTGCCGCGTGGATACGTCACCCACCGCGAAGATCGAGGGCACCGAACTGCGGTAATGCGCATCGACGATCACGCCGCCGCGCTGATCCAACTCCACGCCCGCGGCTTCGAGACCCATGCCCTCGGTATTGGGGACACGGCCGGTCGCGAAGAGGATGGCGTCGGCTTCCACGCGCTGGCCGCGCGAGAGCAGGGCGCACAGCCCGCTCTCCAGGCGCGTCACCATGCTGATCTCCGCGTTGAGCCGGATGTCGATGCCGGTGCGCGCCATTTCCTTCGCCACGAACTGGCGAACGTCCTCGTCGAACTCGTTCAGCAGGTGCGCGCTGCGTTGCACTTGCGTCACCTTCGCGCCCAGTCCGTTGAAGATCGATGCGAACTCGCAGGCGATGTAGCCGCCGCCGACCACCAGCAGCCGCTTCGGAAACGGTTCGAGATCGAACATCGCGTCGGAGACGATCCCGTGTTCGCGCCCGGAAATCTCGGGCACGAAGGGCATGCCCCCCGTCGCGATCAGCACGTGCTGTGCGGTGAAGTGCTTTTCGCCGACCTGCACGCAATGCGCGTCCCTGAGCTGCGCCCAGCCCTGGACGAGCTGGACGCCCGCGCCTTGGAGCAGGCTCTGGTAGACGCCGTTGAGCCGCGTGATCTCGCGCGCACGGTTGGCCTTGAGGCGCGACCAGTCGAAGCGCGGCTCGCCGACGTGCCACCCGTAGCCCGCCGCTTCCTCGAAGGATTCCGCATAGCCGGCCGCGTAGCTGTAGAGCTTCTTGGGGATGCAGCCGACGTTGACGCAGGTGCCGCCCAGTTCGGCGCATTCGGCGAGCGCGACGCGAGCGCCGCGCTGGGCGGCCATGCGTGCCGCCCGCACACCGCCGCTTCCGCCACCGATCACGAAAAGGTCGAAGTCGAATGTGCGCATGGGAACTCCTTCGCGCCGACTGTAGCCGGCGGGAGGAGAAGCCGCTGCGAGGAGCCTATGGGCGATCGGGTTGCTGGTTCGGATCCCGCTGCCCTGGGACGCCTGCGCGTTGCGGCATCCGCGCGTCGGCGGCGCGCTGCTGCAGTTGCTGCTGCTGCGACTGCAGCATGCGCTGTTGCACCTCTTGCGCCTGCCGCATCGCTTGCTGTTGCTGCATCTGCTGGGCCTGCAGCATCTGTTGATGCTGTGCCTGCATCTGCTGTTGCGCCTGCATCTGTTGCTGCGCACGCAAGGCCTGTTGCTGCTGCATTTGCTGCACCTGTTGGGCTTGAGCCTGGGCGGCCCGTTGCTGCATTTCCTGTTGCTGGCGCAGGGCCTGCAGTTGCTGCTGCTGCACCTGCTGTGCCTGCTGTGCCTGCTGCGCCTGGGCCTGTGCGGCGCGCTGCTGGATTTCCTGCTGCTGTCGCTGTGTCTGCATCTGGAGTTGCTGCGCCTGTTGGGCCTGCGCCGCCTGGGCCGCTGCGCGCTGCTGCACCTCCTGTGCCTGGCGTTGTGCCTGCTGCAACTGCTGCGCCTGTTGCGCTTGCATCGCTTGGGCGGCAGCACGTTGCTGGACTTCCACCTGCTGACGCTGCGCCTGCTGGAGTTGCTGAGCCTGCTGCACTTGTCCAGCGGCACGTTGCTGGGCCTCCTGTTGCTGCCGTTGAAGCTGCTGGAACTGCTGCGCCTGCTGGGCTTGCACGGCCTGGCCGACGGCGCGCTGCTGTCCTTCGAACTGTTGCCGCTGTGCTTGTTGCATCTGCTGCTGCGCCTGCTGCATTTGTTGCAACTGCTGAAACTGTTGCTGCTGCTGCCGTGCCTGCAATGCGACGGGTGGGAGGATGGCGGCGGGCCTGCCGAACTGACCGCGGGATTGATCGCCCCGCAGCGGGATCGGCGCCCCCATGCCCACGGGCACGCCTCCGATGCGTTCCGGCGGCACGCGGATGACGTCGCGTCTCGCGATTGGCCCGCGGCCGAAGACATCCGTGGGAACGACAGTGACGGCGCCCGGCGTCAGCGCGTTGGCATAGCCGCCGCGTCCGCCTCTTCGTTGCATCGCCGCGGCGCGGTTGGCCTCGTCGATGTAGCGTTGGCTGGCCTGATAGCCCGGCCGCCACGTCTCGCCCGGTGCGAGCGGGAACCAGCCCACGCCGCGCCGGCCGCCCGGGATCAGGTTCGGGTTCCTGGCGCCGCCGACGAAGCCCACCACCGCAGGCGAATAGATCGGGCGCGCGTGCGGCCGACCGGGCACCCAGCCCCAGCGCGGGCCGATGCGTGCCCAGCGTCCGTAATGCGCAGGCGCGAAGCCCCAGGGTGCGGCATCGATCCAGGTCCAGCCCCAGGGCGCCACATCGACCCATTGGCCGTCCTGATAGGGCGCCCATTCGGTGTCGACGCCGCGGGGGTACCACACGTTGCCGTAGTTGGGATCGCTCTGCCAGTCGCCGTAGGCATCGAGCTGCTGGTAGCCGACGACGTCGCGCGACACGTAGCGAGCGGAAACCGATTGGTCTTCGACGCGGTCACGCTCGGCGACCCAGCGATCGAATTCGCCGGTTTGCCGAATCGGCGCACCGTTCGCCGCCGCGAGGTTCCGGCCGGAGGTCGTGATCTGCTGGCTCGCCGCCAGCGGCATGGATTCGCCGCTTTCGCCATAGAGCGTGACATTGCCCGCCGCCACGGCAACCCGCGTCGTGCCCTGGATCGGGTCCGTCTCGATGCGGTAGTCGCCCGGCGCGTCGATGACCACGGCCAGGTTCCCGGTGTCGACTTCGAAGCGCTGGCCGGCGAGGTCGTCGCGCACGCGCACTTGCAGGCTGCCCTGCGACGCGGTGATGCGCGCGGTGTCGTCGTCGATCTCGGAAAGCGTGACGCTGGTCTGCTCGTCGAGCCGCACCGCGGAGGAGCCCACGTACACCTCGGCGCGCGCGTTGCGATCGGTCCAGAGGCGGTCGCCGGTGGTGAGCGGCCGGTTCGGCACGACTTCGTACCAGCTGTCCTCGCCGGCGGGCGAGAAGCTCACCACGCCCTGATGGAAGTTGAGTCGGCCGACGCGACCCGGTGGATCCTGCTGGGCGGCGGCCTGCAGCCCCGTCAGGAGCAGTGCGAAACCCATCAACCAGGCGGCCGCGCGGCCTGGCAGCAGGGTGCTGCGTTGTTTCATGGTTGTTCCTTCGTCATGTCGGATACAACGCGCGAGGGCGGTTCCGCGCTGGCATCCGCCTTGCAAACCAAGGCAAATATCTCGCACGGGAGGCAACCACGTGTAAGCCCGGCGCTTGCGCCGGTGTGGGTCGCCTCAGTGAACGATGCCGGCCGCCGGGTTGGCGTGCAGGAGGAAGAAGCGCAGCATCTCGGCGCTGGCGTCCGGTCCCGAGGGGTCCGTGAACGAGCCCTGCGGACTGCCGCCGGCCCACGCGTGGCCCGCACCGTGCAACACCCAGTGCTCGACCGCCGGACGCCCGCCGGCGCTTGCATAGGTGCGACGGGTGAAGGTGCGACCGCGCGTCGACGTGCCGGTGGCTTCCCGCGCGCCGGGCGCGATGCCGTCCTCTCGCCCTGCCAGCGCGGCCGCGACCACCTGGTCGCCGTTCCGGGGATGGACCGTGCTGTCGGCATCACCGTGGAAGACGATGGTCGGCGGCGTCGGGCCGGGCGTTGCGCCCTTGGCGTGACCGCCCTTCATGGCGGCCAGCGCCGACATCAGGTCGCTCGCCGAGCCGCTCGGAAGTCCCGAGTGGACGCCGACTGCGGCGAACAGTTCGGGGTGCGTGCGCCCGAGGATGTCCGCCATCGCGCCGCCGGCCGACAGCCCGGCGACGTAGACGCGCGCCGGATCGACCGATTGCGCGGCCATGACCGATTGAGTGAGCGCTGCCAGCAGGGCGGGTTCGCCTCGATCGCGTTGCTGGTGCTGGGACTTGAACCAGTTCCAGCATTTCGACGAATTGGCGTGCTGCGTCTGCGCGGGGTAGAGCACGAGAAAGCCGTGTTCGCGCGCCAGATTGTTCATTTGCGTGCCGGCTGCGAAGTCCTCCGGATGCTGGGTGCAGCCATGCAGCATCAGCAGCAGGGGGCGCGGGGTGTCGGCACCCTTGGTGGGCACGAAGAGCTTGTAGGCGATGGAGCGGTTCTGGTGGGCGAAGAGACCGTCGATCCATTGCTCCTCGGTTTCCGGTTCCGGTTCCGGTTCCGATTCCGGTTCCGTTCGGGGTGACGGGGCGAAAGGTGCGAAAGGTGCGAATGGGGTGTCCGCCTTGGCGGGCGCCGGTTCGACGAAGCGCGATTCCACGTCGATGACCAGCGTGTCCTCGTTGGCCGCGTGCGCCGATGGCGGCACGGCGTCGGCAGGGCGCGTGGATGGGGATTCCGCAGCAGCAGATCCGCGCAGGGCGCGCTGGATCGCACGCGTCGCTTCCTGCAGGTTGCCGGTTCGCGTCAGGCGGGTGGCCTGGCGCATCAGCCGTTCGAAAAGGGGATTCATCGTGGCCTTGAAGAAAAGTGGGGAGGTATCGGGACCGCTCAGCGAACCCGGTCTGCCAGTGCAGCCTTGACGGCAGGGCTCGCGTGCAGTGCACCGAGGACGGTGATCGATCCGATGGTTTCGAGCGCGAGTTCGGGCGTCACGTCCGTCGCGATGCTGGCGAGTCCGAGTACCCGGATTTCGAGCTTCTCGCCGGCGCGGCGAACCGCTTCGAGATCGCCGACGCCGAACTGCTGCAGGCCCAGTACCAGCATCTTCCGGGCCACCACTTGCTTCAGCGCGTCGCCATGGGCGGTGAGCTGGTTGCGGATGGCGGTCCGGATGAAGTCGGTGCGGTTCGAATAGAAGCCCTCGGCGACCATCAGGTCGATGTGACCCAGATCGACGTAACCGAGGTTGATGGTGATCTTCTCGGCGTCGGGCAGGCGGCTTCGGAGGGCCGGCGGTGCATGTTCAGTTTGCATGCCGCCATTCTATCACCATCCGTATGGATGGTTGCAGGATGGTATTGGGATGGTTTGTTTGAACGAATCGTGGCGGCGCGCATGGCCTCGCTG
This sequence comes from Variovorax sp. P5_A3, assembly GCF_056400665.1. NCBI lineage: Bacteria > Pseudomonadati > Pseudomonadota > Betaproteobacteria > Burkholderiales > Comamonadaceae > Variovorax > Variovorax sp. P5_A3. The sequence goes on from NZ_JBFUKW010000005.1 coordinate 22,475, forward strand.
CTGTGCGCGGAGGGTCTTCATGAACTGGGAGAATCGACCGCAGGAATCCACCGACCCGCAGCAAGGACGAATGCAGATGAGCCATCCGAACGCACCCGCCCAGGACAGACTTGGCGTAAAACCGGCCGCAGGCTACGCTGGCGACGTCACGCCGGAGCAGGCCGCACTCTGGATGACGAGCGGCGAAGCCGTGCTGGTCGACGTGCGCAGCGATGCAGAGCGTGAATGGGTCGGCTATGTCCCCGGCGCTGTCGGCCTCGCGTGGAAGCAGTGGCCTGAAATGGCTCCCAACCCCGGCTTCGACGAAGGCCTGCGCTCCGCCGTCCCGGCCGGAAAGAAAGCCGTGCTGCTATGCCGCAGCGGCGTCCGTTCGATCTCCGCCGCCAAGCGCGCCACCGAACTCGGCATCGAGGCCTACAACATCCTCGAAGGCTTCGAAGGCGACGCAGACGAACAAGGTCATCGCGGCCAAAAAGGCGGCTGGCGCCTCCACGGCCTCCCCTGGAAACAAAAATAACAGCAATGAAAAAGGCCCCCGCGGGGCCCTTTTTCTTTCGTAAAACACCACGGATCCGGCTCCGCCGGTCCGCAGGTGTTGCCCCCGGCAGGGGGTAGGCGGCCACACGAAGTGGGCAAGCCTGGGGGCGAGCTACATTTTTGGGGCGAGCTAGAGCTTGGGGATGCGGAGTTTCTGGCCGGGGTAGATCTTGTCCGGGTGGCTCAGCATCGGCTTGTTCGCCTCGAAGATCGCGTTGTACTTGTTGGCGTCGCCGTAGTACTTCTTCGAAATGGCCGAGAGCGTGTCGCCGCGAACCACGTCGTGGTACTGCGCTTCCTCGGCTGCCGGCGCGACCAGGTTGTTGTCCACCTGCGTCACGTTGGCCACGTTGCCTGCCGCTAGCGAAGCCTTCTCGCTGGCTTCCTGCGAAGGCGCATTCCCCGACAGCGTCACCACGCCGCTGCTGGCGACGTAGGTCACCTCCAGCGCGGTCAGCCCGAGGTTCTGTGTCTCGATGTAGGTCTTGATGGCGTCTGCGGCCACCTTGTTCGCATCTGGTTCCGCAGCGTGAGCGGTCGAACCGCCGAACAGCTTTTCGCCCGCTTCCTTGATGAAACTCAGCAAACCCATGGTTACTCCTTGATTGAATATTGGAGAGACCACTTTAACCCCTGAAGATGGCGGTCCCCGGCGCGGCCGCCCGCGCATATGCAAGCGGCCGTAAGCACAACTCGCAATAATCCCGCGCATGGCATTCCTCGCGATCGACATCGGCAACACCCGCCTCAAGTGGGCTCTCTACGACGTGGCGCGGCCTGGTGCCGAGTTGCTGGCGCATGGGGCCGAGTTCCTCGATCACATCGAGCGTCTCGCCGAGGGGCCGTGGGCCGATATGCCCGCGCCCGCGTCGATGCTGGGCTGCGTGGTGGCCGGCGATGCCGTGCGGCGCCGCGCCGAAGAGCAGGTGGTGGAGCGATTCGACTGTTCGCCGCGATGGGTGGTCTCCAGCCTCGCCGAAGCCGGCATCGTCAATGGCTACGACCATCCGACGCGCCTGGGCGCCGACCGGTGGGTCGCGATGATCGGTGCGCGCCATCGCATGCTGTCGCAAGGACCGGTGCGACCGATGGTCGTGGTGATGATCGGCACCGCGGTGACGGTGGAGGCCGTCGATGCCAACGGAAAGTTCCTCGGTGGTCTCATCCTGCCGGGCCACGGGATCATGTTGCGCGCGCTCGAATCAGGCACCGCGGGCCTGCACGTACCGACCGGCGAAGTGCGCGAGTTCCCGACCAACACCAGCGATGCACTGACCAGCGGCGGCACCTACGCGATCGCCGGGGCGGTCGAGCGCATGGTGCAGCATGTGCGCGCGCATTGCGGCGCGGAGCCGGCCTGCTACATGACCGGCGGCGCGGGGTGGAAGATGGCGCCGAGCATGAACGGCGACTTCGATCTCGTCGACAGTCTGATCATGGACGGCCTGCTGGTGATCGCCGAGGAGCGCCTGCTGCCCGGCTGATCGTCCTGGGGGAAGTTCAGCGGCTTCCGGACAGGCCGTCCACTGCCTGGAACATCGCCTGCCGGGCCTGGCTGATGATCTGGCCGCGCCATGCATCGGTGTCCGTGTAGAACGCTTCCAGCATCTTCGCGCGAATCGGTGCTGCAAGTTCCGTGGGCGCCTCGGGGTGGTTGTGCAACCAGTGGTCCGCACGCAGCGCACCCATCACGTCCATGATGGGGACGGTCCCGTATTCCAGCGCGATCCCGGTGTACTCGGCCTGCGGGCATTCCTCGTACACAGAGTTCCACATCAGCCCGGTCAGGAATGCGGACGTGGAAGAGCCGTCGTAGATCGATGTCACCGGCGCTGCTGGCGTGCCCCACCATGCGTTGGCGCGCGCGTAGGCGGCCTTGTCGTCGCGGCACGAGAAGATGCGCTCGCCGATTCCATTGGGACCGAGGCCGGTGTGGAGGTCGATCCATGCCAACTGTCGCGTCGCCTTGGCATGCGTGTGCAGGACCTCCCGGATGGTCCTGTTGCTCCAGGTCGGCGCGTTGCCGCCGAAGAAGAGGCCGTCCGCGAACTGGTACTGGCCACGGGTCACGGCGGCCTGGTAGGCGGTGGCGCCGTGCTGGTCGATCCATGCGGCGATCGCCGCCTGGTTCTCCGCGGTCGGCGGCCACTCGGCGGGCAGCAGCAGCGCATGGAGGCTGGCATAGGCCTCGTTGATGGGCAAGGCCGCAGCGAAGTCGAAGAAGTTGCGGTTGAGGTCCACGTTCTCGTGCGTCACCCGTCGGCCGTGGGAAAAGCCGTGCGGGTTGAGCGCGTGCACATACAGCACCGCCACGCCCTGGTCGCGCGCCTTCTGGCGCCACTCGTCGTCGTACAGCGCGAAGATCTGCACGCCGCTGCCGCAGTAGCCTTCGACGCCGTGGCAGGCGCTGGTCACGATCAGCAGGCGCTCGGCATCGGGGCTGCCGTCGAGGGCGACGTCCATCGCCAGTTCCTCGCCGTCGCGGCCCTTGAGCGGGTGAACGTGCGATTGCACCGCGAGACCGGCGCTCGTGCACGCCTGCAGGAATTTCTGCCGGGCCAGCAGGTAGCGAGACGAGAAAGCCTCGCCGACGCCGATCATGCGGCTGCCCCCGCCGTGCCTTTCGGCGCGTTGAGGAACTGCTCGGCCAGTTGGACCCAGCAGGTCGCGCCCAGCGGGATCAGGTCGTCGTTGAAGTCGTAGCTGGCGTTGTGCAGCATGCACGGGCCACCGCCGTGGTGCGCGTCGCGATGGCTGCCGTCGCCGTTGCCGATGAATGCATAGGCGCCCGGCTTCTCCAGCAGCATGAAGGCGAAGTCCTCGGCTGTCATGGCGGGGTCCTGAACCAGCACGTTGTCCTCGCCGACGATGCCGGCCATCACGCGGCGGGCGAAGTTGGCTTCGGCGGCGCTGTTGATGGTCGGCGGATAGTTGCGGTGAAAGTAGAAGTCGCACTCCGTGTCATGCGCGGCGCTGACGTGCTCGGCGACCTTCTTCATGCGCGTCTCGATCAGGTCGAGGACTTCGAGCGAGAAGGTCCGCACCGTGCCCTTCAGGACGCAGGTGTCGGGGATCACGTTGGTGGCCTCGCCCCCGTGGATCATCGTGACCGAGATCACGCCGGCGTCGGTCGGCTTCTTGTTGCGCGTGATGATGGTCTGGAAGGCCTGCACCATCTCGCAAGCCACGGGCACCGGGTCGATGCCCGTGTGCGGCAGCGCGGCATGGCCGCCCTTGCCGCGGATCGTGATGACGAACTCGTTGCTCGACGCCATGGCCGGTCCGGGGCTGACGGCAAACTGGCCGACCTTCATGCCCGGCCAGTTGTGCATGCCGAAGACGGCTTCCATGGGGAACTGCTCGAACAATCCTTCCTTCACCATCTCGCGCGCGCCGCCGCCACCTTCTTCGGCGGGCTGGAAGATCAGGTAGACCGTGCCGTCGAAGTTGCGGTGCTTCGCCAGATGCTGCGCCGCAGCGAGAAGCATCGCGGTGTGTCCATCGTGGCCACAGGCGTGCATCTTGCCGGGGTGCTTGCTCGCATGCGCGAAGGTGTTGAGTTCGGTCACCGGCAGCGCATCCATGTCCGCGCGCAGCCCGACGGCGCGGTCGCTGGTGCCGTTCCTGACGATGCCGATCACGCCTGTCGTTCCGAGCCCGCGGTGGATCGGGATGCCCCATTCGGTGAGCTTGGCCGCGAGCACGTCGGCGGTGCGGACTTCCTGGAAGCAGAGCTCGGGATGAGCGTGCAGGTCGCGTCGGACCGTCGCGATGCCGGCCGCCTGGGTGACGAGGGAATCGATGAGTTTCATGGGCAGGAGTCTAGGCTTTGCGGGGAGCGCCCGCAAAGTCCGTGCCTCGCCCGGATCGACGCGTCGCGCTTGGCAACCGTGGCCGCGCGGACTTCCGGGACAATAGTTCGCATGTCATCCCATGTGCTCTCCCCCCGCAGCCTCGAACTCGCGCAAACGCTGGTGCGCATGAACACTGTGAGTGCCAACAGCAACCTGGAGTTGATCGACTTCGCGCGCGACCACCTGGCCGGGCTCGGCGTGCGCAGCCGCATCACCTACAACGCCGACAAGACCAAGGCCAATCTCTTCGCCACGCTGGGTGCCGGCAAGAAGGCGGGTGTGATCGTCTCGGGCCACACCGACACGGTGCCCTGGGACGGGCAGGAATGGAGCGTCGATCCACTCTCCGCCATCGTGCAGGACTGGCCGCAGGACGACGCGGACGCCGAGGTGGCGCATGTCGAGCCGCGGCTCTACGGGCGGGGCTCTGCGGACATGAAGAGCTTCATCGCGCTCGCGCTGGCCAACGCCGAGCACTTCATCGAAAGCGATTCGCCGTTCGCGGTGCACTTCGCCTTCAGCTATGACGAGGAAGTCGGCTGCTTCGGCGTGCGCGAGCTGATCGCGGACATGAAGGAGCAGACCATCAGGCCGCTGGCCTGCATCATCGGCGAGCCAACGCTCATGATCCCGGCCATCGCGCACAAGGGGGTGTACCGCTACAAGTGCTGCGTGCGCGGCAAGGAGGCGCATTCGTCGCTCACGCCGCAGTCGGTCAATGCCATCGAGATGGCTGCGCGCGTGGTCGGCAAGCTGCGCGACATGGCCGAGGGCTTCGAGCGCGACGAGCCGCGTTATGCCGGCTTCGACGTACCTTTCAGCACTGCCAGCGTGGGCCAGTTCCATGGCGGCATCGCCGACAACGTGGTGCCGCGCGACGCCGAGTTCCGCTACGAATTCCGCAACCTGCCCACGGCCGATGCGGCGCAGATGCAGAAGGAAATCACCACCTACGCGAGCCGCGCGGAGGCCGCGATGAAGAAGGTCGCGCCCGAGGCCGGTTTCAGCTTCGAGACCATCTGCGAGGTCCCCAGTTTCCTGGGTTCCGCCAATGATCCCGTCACGCGGCTCGCGCAGCGTCTGGCCAAAGAGCCGCGCACCACGCTGGTGGCCTTCGGCACCGAGGCGGGCCTCTTCAAGAACGCGGGCATCCCGACCGTGGTGTGCGGGCCGGGGAGCATCACCCAGGCGCACCAGCCCGATGAGTACGTGACGCTCGAGCAACTGGCGCGCTGCGAAGCCTTTCTCCGGGGGCTGGCGGCGACGAAGGAGATCCGCTGACATCGGCGCCGGGCGGCCCTGGGGCCATGAAACGCATCGCGCTCGGCCTGCTGTGCGCGGCCGCGCTGCTCTATGCGTTGGCCACGGCGCTCGAACCCGGGCATCCGGCCTGGGGCTATGTCGCCGCCTTCGCGGAAGCGGCCATGGTCGGTGCGATTGCGGACTGGTTCGCAGTCGTGGCGCTGTTCCGTCATCCGCTCGGATTGCCCATTCCGCACACGGCGATCATCCCGGCCAACAAGGACCGTATCGGCGCCAAGCTCGCCGGCTTCATCTGCAACAACTTCCTGAGCACGCCGCAGGTGCTGGCCAAGCTCGAACAGGTCGATCCGGCGGCGCGCCTTGCCGACTGGCTCTCGCGCCCCGATCGCGCGGAAAAGCTCGGCGAGCACCTGGTGGCCGCGGTGCGCTATGGGCTGACCGCCTTCGATGACACGCGGGTGCGCGACTTCCTTGGCCGCATGGCGACAGCGGGGTTGGCGCAGGTCGACGTGTCGCGCCTCGCCGGGCAGGCGCTCGACGCGTTGACCGCGGGCGGCCGGCACCAGGCCCTGCTCGATGACGTACTGGTGCAGATCGCGGGCGTCGTCGAAAGCGACGAGGTGCAGGAGCGCATCACCGAGGCGATCGCCCGCGAGGTCAAGGCGCTGCGCTACGTGGGGCTGGACCAGGTCGCGGCCAAGCTGGCAACGCGCAAGATCATCGCGGCCGTGGCGCGCACCATTGCCGACATGGCCGGCGACCCCGCGCATCCCCTGCGGCTGCGCTTCGATGCCTTCATGGCCGAGTTCGTCGAACGCCTCAAGACCGACCCCGAGTTCCAGCGGCGCGGCGAAGCCATCCGCGCCGACCTGCAGGCGCATCCGGCGCTTGGCGACTACCTTCACGGTCTCTGGACCGAGGTGCTCGGATGGCTGCACGACGATCTCGCAAAGATCGATTCGAGCATCCGCCAGCGCATCGTCTCGATGGCGGGCGCCATGGGCGCGCGATTGCGGGCCGATGAGGCGATGCGGCGCTGGATCAACGAGCAGATCGTCGACGCCGCGCCGCGTGCGATCGAACGCTATCGCGAGGACATCCGGCGCTACATCGTCGAACGGGTCCAGGAATGGAATGCCGACGAGATGACCCGCGAGCTCGAACTGAACATCGGGCGCGACCTGCAGTTCATCCGGGTGAACGGGACGCTCGTGGGCGGCCTGGTCGGCCTCGGGATCCATGCGGCGACGCAGATTTGGAAGGGCTAACCCCAAGAAAATCCGACGCCGATGTCGACACATAATGTTACGAGGAAAACAAACAGAGTTCGAAATTGCTTCGTTGGCTTCTCGCGCTATCAGCGCTTCTTCTTGGCGCGTGCGCGCCTTTCCACAAACCCCTTGCGCCCGAAAATCGGGCCCGCATCACTGAAGTCGATGTCCGTGTCGTCGTTGCGCAGGAAAGCTTCATGTTTTCCGCGCAATCGCCGGGCGTCAGCGCCGCCCTCGGCGGGGGCTTGATACCGGCGCTCATCGACGCATCGGTCCAGCAGTCGCGCCAGAAGGCCATGGCTTCGGAAGTGCAGGCCACGGTGGGGCCGCTCCTGGACTATGACTACCGGGCCGAGGCGGGTCGCGCGCTGACAGGCATCGAGGCGGATGGTGCCTTTCCGCTCAAGGTTCGATCGGCGAGTTTGCTCGCCGGCATGCCGGTCAAGAAGGACCATGAAGCGAGCATCGCGGCGACGGCAACAGGTCCCGCCTACATGGTGCTCATGCTTCACTACGCGCTCGAACCGGGTCTCGGTGCGTTCACGACGCGCACTACCGCTCTGATGTGGCAGGACGGAAACAACGAACCGTCCTATCGGGCCGCCGCCATCTTCCAGGCGCCGCTGGGCACTGGCAGCCGGGTCGAAGTCGTCCGGCGGCTGACTGCGCAGGACGGCGACCTGCTTCGCTCGACCATGCAGGCCTCGATGGCGGAAACCATGCGCATGGTTGCGCTCGACATTGCCGGTCCACCGGCATCCAACAAGGCCGCCGCCGGCAAGGCGGGCACCTCGCGCCTCAATTTCAATGGGACCTGGGTGCCCGTTTCCACGACCGAAGTCGATGCCCGGACCGCGCGCGCCATCGTGCGCGACCAGGCCGGCGTTCTCTATTCGCTGGTGGAGAAGACGCAATGATCCGGAACCGTTTCGCACTGGCCTGCCTGGGCGCGCTGTGCGCCGCCCCGGGCCTCTCGCATGCGCTCACCGACGGAGAGCCGCTCAGCATGCTCTACGAAGAAGCCCCTCAGCCGGCCCAGCGCCCGAACGGGCCCCCCGTGATCGAGCCGATACGGCTTGCGCAAGCCTGCACCTTGCAACTGACCAAGGTGGAAGACTTGCGTCGCAACAAGGGCTTTGCGGCGAACTCGACGTTCATGCTGATGGGGCCCGGTGCGACGCCGCTGGGCGTGCAGTCGGCACAGAGCGGCGATGGCACCCAATGGACGCGTCTCGCGCTCAAGTCCCTCCAGCGCTACGGCGTGAAATTGGAGGAGCCCGCAGGGACTTCCACCACGGCGCCGGGGCAGGTTTCGGCGGACGTCGGACTGCGCCTCGCGCATGGATGGTCTGCCGGTCTCAACCTCGTCTCGCACGTGGTGCTCACCGTCAACTATCACCTGCCGGGCGGCGACGCCGTGCGCCAGTACCACGGGATGGGCACGCGTACCAACTGGAAAAACGGCAACGGCGAGTACATGGCCGTCTTGAACCTGGGCATCGATGAAGCCCTCCGCAGCATGGTCGCGGACTTCTCGACCGTGTGCGCCGGCCAGACGTTGCAGGCCCAGGGCGACTAGCCGATCGCTGCCCGGACCTGAGGGGGCTGGCTCAGGTGCGGATCCGCCCGTCGCCCGTGATCATCGACAGCTCGACGAACTTCGACGCCACGTGGTTGCGCGGCGAGAACGAGACCTCAAAGCCGCCGAACTGCTGCCTGTCGATGCTTTCGAGGCCGGCGATCAGGCCCTCGCGGGTGACCTTGCCGGGCGCCCGCCGCAATCCTTCGACCAGTACCTTCGCGGCCAGGTAGCCTTCCAGGCTCGAGAAGTTGGCCTTGGTGTTGCCGCCGCTCTTGCGCAGCGCATCGTTGAACTCGCGCGTGATGCCGTTGGCCGCGTTGTAGGGCGAGGGCACGACCTGCGTGACCACCACGCCGGCGCCGTCCTTGCCGAGTTCGTCGGACAGGGCCTGCGTGCCGACGAAGGACACGTTGAAGAAGGTGCCGCCATAGCCTGCCTTGCGCGCTTCGCGGATGAAGGCGGCGCATGACTTGTAGGCGCTGACCTGGACCACCGCGTCGGGACGCACCGCGACGATGTTCTTGACCGCCGTGGCAACGTCGACCGAATTCCGCTCGACCGTGGCGAGCGCGGTCGGCTTGAGGTCCAGCTGCGACAGGGCGAGGGTGACGCCGTCGAGACCTGCCCTGCCGTAGGCGTCGTTCTGGTAGAAGACCGCGATCTTCTTCAGGCCGAGGTGGGTGAGTTGCTTCACGATCAGCGCGGTCTCGTCGTTGTACGAGGCGCGCAGATGGAACACATTGCGGTGGAAGGGTTCGCGCAGGGCCATCGCACCGGTGAAGGGCGCGATGAGGGGGATCTTCGCGTTCACCGCCAGCGGCAGGGCCGCGAGGCTGGTCGGCGTGCCGATGTAGCCGAACAGCGCGAAGGCGTCGTCGTCGATCAGCTTCCTGGTGTTGGCCGCACAGCGGTCGGGCTCGTAGCCATCGTCCAGGAACTTGATCGCGACGTCGCGGTGCCCGGGCAGCGCGTTGTACTGGTCGAGATAGAGCTTGGCGCCTTCGTAGAACTGGATGCCGAGCTGCGCAGCCGGTCCGGTGAACGGTGCCGACTGGCCCAGGACGATCGGCGTTTCGCTCTGCGCCCGTGCCCATTGAAAGCCGGCGAGTGCCGCCGCGCCGGTAGCGATCGAAAAATGCCTGCGATTCAATTTCATGAAAACCCCTCAGCGCGCATTCGCGACGCAGAACTTAGACTCGCCTGTCGGCCGTTGCCCCTCTTGACCCCATGACTCTCCCAACCCAAGTGCTCGGCGCATGCCCGCATGACTGCCCCGATACCTGCGGGCTCGTGACCACCGTGCAGGATGGCGTGGCCATCAAGCTGCAGGGCAATCCAGCCCATCGGCACACTGCGGGCGTGCTCTGCACCAAGGTCTCTCGCTACATCGAACGGAATGACCATCCCGAACGCCTTGTGCAACCCTTGAAGCGCTCCGGCCCCAAGGGGAGTGGCCTCTTCGAGCCGGTGACTTGGGAGGCCGCACTGGACGACATCGCGGCGCGACTCCATGCAATCAGAAGTAACAATCCGGAAAAGATTGTGCCTTACAGTTACGCAGGAACGATGGGTCTTGTACAGGGCGAATCGATGGATCGTCGTTTTTTTAACAAGCTCGGCGCATCGCTTCTGGACCGTACGATCTGTTCCACTGCCGGAGGTGAGGCCTTAGGTTTTACTTTGGGCGGCAAGGTGGGTATGCGGGTCGAGTTTTTCGCGGAAGCGAAGCTGATCCTGATCTGGGGCAGCAACTCGATCGCCAGCAACCTGCACTTCTGGCGGCATGCGCAAGCCGCCAAGCGCGCCGGCGCGCGGCTGGTGTGCATCGATCCGCGCAGGACCGAGACGGCGGACAAGTGCGACGAGCACATCGCACTGCTGCCAGGCACCGACGCGGCGCTGGCCTTCGGGCTGATGCATGAGCTGATCGTGAACGACTGGCTCGATCACGACTACATCGAGCGTTACACCTTGGGCTGGACGCAGCTTCGCGAGCGCGCGTTGCAGTGGCCGCCTTCGCGCGCGGCAGCGGTTTGCGGCGTGCCGGAAGCGCAGATTGTCGAGCTGGCCCGCGCGTACGGGACGACCAAGCCGGCGGCCATTCGGCTCAACTACGGCATGCAACGCGTACGCGGCGGCGGCAATGCGGCCCGCGCAGTGGCCTGCCTGCCTGCGCTGGTGGGCGCGTGGCGCGATCGGGCGGGGGGCCTGCTGCTGAGCAGCTCGGGCCTCTTTCCGGTGGACCGCGCCAGATTGCAGCGGCCCGACCTCCTGGACGGCCGGCGCCCGCGCACCATCAACATGAGCGCCATCGGCGATGCCTTGCTCGACACCGCGAACCCGATCGAGGCCCTGGTCGTCTACAACAGCAATCCGGTGTCCATCGCGCCGGACTCGGGCAAGGTGGTCGCGGGCTTTGCGCGCGAAGACCTCTTCACCGTGGTCCTGGAGCAGTTCCAGACCGACACCGCCGACTACGCCGACTACGTGCTCCCGGCCACTACGCAACTGGAGCATTGGGACATCCACTACAGCTACGGCCATACCGACGTGATGTTGAACCGGCCTGCGGTCGCGCCGCGGGGCCAGGCGCGCAGCAACACCTGGGTGTTTCGCGAACTGGCGAAACGCATGGGCTTCGACGAGCCTTGCTTCGCGGACGACGACGAAACCTTGTGCCGCGCCGCATTCGGCACCGAGGCGGTCGACTTCGAGGAACTGGTGGCGCACGGTTTTGCCACCCTCAAGCTCCCGGATGCGCCTTACGCCGAAGGCAATTTCCCGACGCCGTCCGGACGCTGCGAGTTCTACAGCGCCCGGCTCGCTGCACAGGGCCAGGACGGCGTGCCCGATCACGTGCCCAACTACGAACCCGCAGGCAGCTCGAAGGACTTTCCCCTCGCGATGATCTCGCCGCCGGCGCGCAATTTCCTCAATTCGAGCTTCGTCAACGTGCGCAGCCTTCGTGCGATCGAAGGCGAGCCGCTGCTCGAGATCAACGAAGCCGACGCCTCGGTGCGCGGCATCGTGGACGGCGCCACGGTGCGCGTCTTCAACCAGCGCGGCGAGCATCGCTGTCGCGCCGAAGTCTCGCGCCGCGCCCGCCCGGGCGTGGTGCACGGCCTCGGGATCTGGTGGCGCAAGCTTGGCCTGGACGGCACGAACGTCAACCAGCTCACGAGCCAGCGGCTGACGGACATCGGGCGCGGTCCGACCTTCTATGACTGCCTCGTCGAAGTGGAGTCCGTCGCGGAAGCAGCGGTCGCGCCATGAAGGCCAGAAGCAAGCGTCTCGCAATATGCGCGACGGTTGCAGGGATTGCGTTGCTCGCGGGTTGCGCCGATGTCGGCTACTACTGGCAGTCGGCCAGCGGCCACCTGGACCTGATGCGGGCGGCCCGGCCGGTGGACCAGTGGCTCGAAGACCCCACGACGTCGGACGCACTCAAGACCAAGCTCGAACTCACGACGCGACTGCGCCGCTACGCGGTGACCGAACTCGGTCTCCCCGACAACGACAGCTACAAGGCCTACGCGGATTTGCACCGCAACGCCGCGCTCTGGAACGTCGTGGCCGCGTCGCCGCATTCGCTCACCTTGAAGACATGGTGCTTCCCGGTCGCCGGGTGCGTCGGCTATCGGGGCTACTACGACGAGGCCGCCGCCAAGGCCGAAGCCGCCGAGTTGCAGGCGCAGGGGCTGGAAACGTCCGTCTACCCAGTGCCTGCGTACTCGACGCTCGGCTGGATGAACTGGGCCGGTGGCGATCCGCTGCTTTCCACCTTCATCGGCTACCCGGAAGGCGAACTGGCGCGCATCGTCTTCCATGAACTGGCCCACCAGGTGCTCTACGTGCCGGGCGACACGATGTTCAACGAATCCTTCGCGACCGCGGTGGAGCGCATCGGCGGCGCGCGCTGGCTGAAGACCCACGCCAGCGAGGCGGCGGCGCAGGAATACGCCCAGTTCGACGCACGCCGCCAGCAGTTCCGTGCGCTCACCACCGACACCCGGCGCGCGCTGCAGGAGATCTACACGTCGAAGGAAGCCCAGGCGAAGGACTGGGAAGCGGTCGATGCCCGCAAGAAGGCGGCCATGGAGGAGTTTCGCGAGCGCTATGCCGTGCTGCGTGCGAGCTGGTCCGGCCCGAGGCAAGGCGCCTACGACACCTGGGTGGCGCGGGCCAACAATGCGACCTTCGGTGCGCAGGCGGCCTACGACGAACTCGTCCCGGGGTTCGAAGCGCTGTTCGAGCGCGAGGGCGAGGATTGGCCGCGCTTCTACGCTGCGGTCAAGCAGTTGGCCAAGATGCCCAAGGACGGACGGGACCTGGCACTCAAGACCACTCCTCCGGCGCCATCGGCGGACCTCCTGCAAACTCAAGCACCCTGCTGCAAGCCCAACAACACCAAGAACGGAGCTCCCGGTGTCTGACATCCATATCGAACGCAACCACGACCTGGGATTGGTCGCCGCACGCGCGGTCGCGCGCCGATGGATGCAGAAGGTCGAGCAGGACTACGGCCTCGAGTGCACGTATGACGAAGGCCAGACCTGCGACGTGGGCCAGTTCACCCGGGCGGGCATCGACGGCACCGTGGAAGTGAGCGGCAGCCGCTTCATGCTGAACGCCACGCTCGGGTTCCTGTTCGCGAATTTCAGCGAGCAGATCGAGCAGCGTCTGCAACAGAACCTCGACGCCCTGCTGGGCGACAAGTCACCGGCCGACGACGACGCGTACAACGACAGGGACTGGCTCTGAGGTTATTTCAGCGACTCGATAAGGTCGATGTATTGCTGCTTGGCGTCGTCGGCGCTCAGGCCCTTGCGGGATGTCCACGCGTCCCATTTCGCACGGGCGACGATGTCGCTGAAGCTCGGCTTCTTCTCGGTGTTGTCGCCGGCGGTGGCCTGCTTGAAAAGGCCGTAGATCTTGAGCAGCGTCGGGTTGTCGGGGCGCTCGGCGAGCAGTTTGGAATTGGCTTGGGCGGCTTCGAACTGGGCGTTCAGGTCGGTCATGGCAGGAAGGGGTTTCGTCAAAAACCCGATCTTAAGTGACGACGCCGTCTATAAATATCAGTCGGACAGGCCAGCCCGTGCGAGTTCGACATCGAGGCGCTCGCGGGCGTCGGCCGGTTCCAGCGACGCTGCCTTTTCATAGAGGCGCGTCGCCTCGGCCATGCGCGAATCGCCCTGCAGCATTAGCAGTCCGCGCGCGTATTCCATCAGCACACTGGCCGAGTGCGGATTGAGCGCCAAGCTGCGCTCGAACAATTCGATGGCGGCTTCGGCGCGCACGCCATAGGTCATGCGGCCCACCAGCGAGCCGACTTTGTCGATGACTTCGGCGTGGAAGGCCCCGAGCGCCGCGTGCGCGTCGGCGTGGTGCGGCTGCAGGTCGATCACGCGCTCCAGGGCGCTCTTCACCTTGCTGCCCAGTCCCTGCGCCAGCGCGCGCGCCACACTGATGCCCTGGCTGTAGCGCCCGAGCGCGTAGGCCTGCCAGTAGAGCGCCTGGCAGTTGTCGGGCTCCGAAGCGATCTGGGCCGTGGTCCGCTCGGCCACCTGCTTGAACAGCGCCAGCCGGACCGACTCGCGAGGCTCCAGGTAGTTGGCATAGATGGCCGTGGCCTGGTTCGCGAGCGCCAGCCCCTCGTGGCCGTGCTTCAGGCCGATGGCCGCGGCACGTTCGAACTCCCCGCTGTGATAGAGCGCCCAGCCCTCGGCCAAGGGCCCCGGCACGGGCGGCTGCAGGCCTTGGCCGGCATGGAGGCGCGGCCAGTGCGTCAGCAGGTTGGAAGTGTCGAAATGGGGGGCGTCGTGATAGGGCAATCGGGTCCATTGCCCCGTCGCGGGTGGGGCGCCGGCGGACAGCAGCGAGAGAGGTTGGAGGTCCGGTGGGGTCATTCGATAAGGGGTCAGACCGTTGCAGGTTGATCTTCGCCGGCATAGGCGTTGCTGAGTGTCAGCAAATGCCTCCGTTGCTCCGTCGCCAGATAGGGCGCCAGCAGATGCAGTGTGTGATGGGCGCCGCGCAACAGGGCGCCCTGGGCGTGCGCGGGCTCGAGCGCCTCGCGCGGGTTGCGGACGTATTCGTAGCTGAGCCAGTAGGTCAGCACGACCACCATGCTCTGCGCCAGGGTGTCGACTTCGCGCGCGTCGATGTCGAGATGCCCGGCGCGGCTCAGTCCGGCCAGCAGGGCGCGAATGGCCCGCGCCTTGTTCTTGAGCACGATCTGGAACTGCGTCTCGAGATGCCGGTTCTTGCTCAGCAGGTCGTTCAGGTCGCGGTAGAGGAAGCGGTAGCGCCAGATCAGCTCGAACAGGCTGTGCATGAAGAACCATGCATCCTCGACGTCGTGCACGCCTTCGCTCGCGTGGAGCAGGGTGACGAGCTCGGTCTCGTAGCCTTCGTAGAGCCGGTTGATCAGCTCATCCTTGGCGGGGTAGTGGTAGTAGAGATTGCCGGGGCTGATGTTGAGCTCGGCCGCAACCAAGGTCGTCGAGACGTTCGGCTCCCCGAACCGGTTGAACAGGTCAAGTGCGGCTTCGAGGATGCGTTGTGCAGTGCGGCGTGGCGCTTTCTTGGCCATGTCGGAGCCTCGGTTGTCTCTTCTTGGCAGACACTCTAGCGCAACTCCGTCGCGACGGGTGCGGCGATCGCCGCTTGTCCCGCGGCCGGCCCCGGGCTCAGTTTCCGGTCAGGCCGGCTTAGCCATTGCCTGGCGCCTTGTGTCGCTGTGAGGGCTTTGCGGATTCCGACGACTTGCGCGCGGCGGTCTTGCGCGGCGCCGGACGAGCCGGAGCGCTGGCGGCCTCCTTGCGGCGCAACTCCGCCTCCAGGGCCTCCACCCGCGCCTGCAGCGCCGCGACTTCCTGGGCCGACGGCATGCCGAGCTTTTCGAGGGCGCGGGCAACGCGGTCCTCGAAGATGTTCTCCAGCTTGCCCCAGCCGCCCGCGGCCTTGGTGCCGAATTCGCTGGCGAAACCCGCCATCCGCGCCTGCGCCTGGGCCAGCGTTTCCTCGGCCGCCTGCTGGGTCTTCTTCTGGACGCCGACGCCGTCCTTCACCAGCGCCTCGAAGGCCTTGCTGCCCTCCTGCTGCATCTTGGCGAAGGCGCCGAGGCCGGCGAGCCAGATCTGCTGGGCGGAGTCCTTGATACGGTCTGCTCGCTTGTCGTCGTCGGGGTTGGACATGGTGTGTGTTCCTTGGATCGCTTGGGGACTCTAGCCGGGGCCGGGCGGGCTCGTGTAGAGGCGGGGGTCTAGCAGCGAATTGAAACATTTCTCGAATGGGATAATCCGCTGCTCGACCGCCGGCAGGCGATTATTTCGACAATAAAGAGGGACCTCCCATGATCCTGGTTACCGGCGGCGCCGGCTTCATCGGCGCCAATTTCGTTCTCGACTGGATTGCGCAGAGCGGCGAAGCCGTCGTCAATCTCGACAAGCTGACCTATGCCGGCAACCTCGAAACGCTCGCATCGCTCAAGGACAACGCCGGGCACGTGTTCGTGCAGGGCGACATCGGCGACAGCGCCCTGGTCGACAAGCTCCTGGCCGAACACAAGCCGCGCGCGGTGGTGAACTTCGCGGCCGAATCGCATGTGGACCGCTCGATCCACGGGCCCGAGGATTTCGTCCAGACCAACGTGCTGGGCACATTCCGGCTGCTCGAATCCGTCCGGGGCCATTGGAATGCCTTGCCCGCGGACCAGAAGCAAGCCTTCCGTTTCCTCCACGTCTCGACCGACGAGGTGTACGGCTCGCTGTCGGCGACCGACCCGGCCTTCACCGAGGAAAACAAGTACGAGCCCAACAGCCCCTACTCTGCCAGCAAGGGGGCGAGCGACCATCTGGTCCGGGCATGGCATCACACCTATGGCCTGCCGGTGGTCACGACCAATTGCTCGAACAACTACGGCCCCTTCCATTTCCCCGAGAAGCTGATCCCGCTGATGATCGTCAACGCGCTCGCCGGGAAGTCGCTGCCGGTGTATGGCGACGGCATGCAGGTGCGCGACTGGCTCTACGTCAAGGACCACTGCAGCGCGATCCGCCGCGTCCTCGAAGCCGGGCGCCTCGGCGAGACCTACAACGTCGGCGGCTGGAACGAGAAGCCCAACATCGAAATCGTCAACACGGTCTGCGCGCTGCTCGACGAACTCCGCCCCCGCGCCGATGGCAAGAGCTACCGCGAGCAGATCACCTACGTCACCGACCGTCCGGGCCACGACCGGCGCTATGCCATCGATGCGCGCAAGCTCGAACGCGAACTGGGCTGGAAACCCGCGGAGACCTTCGACACCGGCATTCGAAAGACCGTCGAGTGGTACCTGGCCAATGCCGAGTGGGTGCGCAACGTGCAGAGCGGCGCCTACCGCGAGTGGGTCCAGAAGCAATACGCGGGCGCTCCCGCGAAGGCGCAGGCATGAAGCTGCTGCTGCTCGGCAAGGGCGGGCAGGTCGGCTGGGAATTGCAGCGCAGCCTGGCACCGCTCGGTGAACTGGTGGCGCTCGATTTCGACAGCACGGACTTCCGCGCGGACTTCGGCCATCCGGAGGAACTGGCCGACACCGTGCTCAAGGTGCGGCCGGACGTCATCGTCAATTCGGCGGCCCACACGGCCGTCGACAAGGCGGAAAGCGAGCCGGAATTCGCGCGCAAGCTGAACGCGACTTCGCCCGGCGTGGTTGCGCAGGCTGCCCAGCAGATCGGCGCGCTGATGGTCCATTACTCGACCGACTACGTCTTCGACGGCAGCGGAACCCGGCCCTGGGAGGAAGACGACGCCACGGGCCCGCTCAGCGTCTACGGCAGTACCAAGCTCGAAGGCGAGCAACTGGTCGCGCAGCACTGCGCGCGCCACCTCATCTTTCGCACAAGCTGGGTCTACGCAGCACGCGGCGGCAACTTCGCGAAGACCATGCTGCGGCTGGCCAAGGAGCGGGAGCGCCTCACGGTCATCGACGACCAGTTCGGCGCGCCCACCGGCGCGGAACTGTTGGCCGATGTCACGGCGCATGCCATTCGCGACACGCTGCGCGAGCCCGGCAAGGCGGGTCTCTATCACCTCGTCGCTGGCGGCGAGACCACCTGGCATGGCTACGCGCGCTTCGTGCTGGAGCAGGCCCAGGCCGCGGGCATCGAGCTCAAGGCGGGGCCCGATGCCGTGGACCCGGTGCCGACCAGCGCGTTTCCGACGCCGGCCACACGGCCGCACAACTCCCGCCTGAACACGGCGAAGCTCCAGGCCACTTTCGGCCTCGTCCTGCCGCACTGGCAGGCGGGTGTCGCGCGCATGCTGCGCGAAACGCTCTGATCCCACTACAAAAGAAGAGACTCATGACGCAACGCAAAGGCATCATCCTGGCCGGCGGCTCCGGCACCCGGCTCCATCCGGCCACCCTGGCGATGAGCAAGCAACTGCTGCCCGTGTACGACAAGCCGATGATCTATTACCCGTTGAGCACGCTGATGCTCGGCGGCATGCGCGACATCCTGATCATCAGCACGCCCCAGGACACGCCGCGATTCCAGCAGTTGCTCGGCGACGGCAGCCAGTGGGGCATCAACCTGCAGTACGCGGTGCAGCCGAGCCCGGACGGGTTGGCGCAGGCATTCATCATCGGCGACAAGTTCATCGGCGATGCGCCGAGCGCGCTGGTGCTGGGCGACAACATCTTCTATGGGCACGACTTCGTGCACCTGCTTGCGGATGCCGACGCGAAGCGGTCCGGTGCGACCGTGTTCGCCTATCACGTGCACGATCCCGAGCGCTACGGCGTGGTCGCATTCGATGCGAATGGCAAGGCCAGCAGCATCGAGGAAAAGCCCGTCAAGCCGAAGAGCAGCTACGCGGTGACCGGCCTCTACTTCTACGACAACGAAGTGATCGACATCGCCAAGGCCGTGAAGCCGAGCGCGCGCGGCGAACTGGAGATCACCGCCGTGAACCAGGCCTACCTGGAGCGCGGCCAACTCAGCGTGCAGATCATGCAGCGCGGCTATGCATGGCTCGACACCGGAACGCACGAGAGCCTGCTCGAAGCGGGCCAGTTCATCGCGACGCTGGAACACCGGCAGGGGCTCAAGATCGCCTGCCCGGAGGAAGTGGCATGGCGCCACGGGTTCATTGACCGGGAACAGCTGGCCAAACTTGCCGCTCCGCTGGAAAAGAGCGGCTACGGCAAATACCTCAACCACCTGCTGGCCGAAGAGGTCCGGTCATGAAAGTCACCGCGACATTGATCCCCGACGTCCTCGTCATCGAGCCGAAGGTGTTCGGTGACGCACGCGGATTCTTCTTCGAGAGCTTCAATCAGAAGGCTTTCGACGAAGCGGTCGGTGGGCACGTCGAGTTCGTGCAGGACAACCATTCGCGCTCGGCCAAGGGCGTGTTGCGCGGGCTGCACTATCAGATCCAGCAACCGCAGGGGAAGCTGGTGCGCGCGGTGCGCGGCGCGGTGTTCGACGTGGCGGTGGACATCCGCAAGTCGTCCCCGACCTTCGGCCTGTGGGTCGGGGTGGAACTCAGCGAAGAGAACCAGAAGCAACTCTGGGTACCTCCCGGCTTTGCGCATGGATTCATGGTGCTGACCGAGTCGGCCGACTTCCTCTACAAGACCAGCGACTACTACGCGCCTGCCTACGAGCGCTCGATCGCGTGGAACGACCCGGCGATCGGCATCGACTGGCCGGACGTGGGCGTCGATGTGCAACTGTCCGCCAAGGATCAAGCGGGGCTGCCGTTGGCAGGCGCCGAAGTCTTCGAGTGAATCCGACTGCGACCGCCTTCGGGTCGGTCCTAGCGCTGGGCACTTGCCGAGAACCGACCATTTTCTCTTCATGAATCTTCCAAGACTTGCAGTGCTCGCGGCACTGCTGCTGGGCGCAGCTGCGACAGCGATCGGCCTCGGCAAACTTCAATGGGCACCAAGTCCGGCGATCTCGTGGAACGCCTGGCAACCTTACATCGTCCTCGCCATCGCCAGCGCGCTGCTGGTGGAAGTCGTGGCGAGATGGCGTGGGATGAACAGGCTTGGGGCCGCTCTGTGGATGGGCGCGATCGCCGTCGTCGTCGTCGGCGCGGGATGGCCCTTGCTGGTCGTGCTCGCGTTCGGACTTGCCAGCCACGTCTTGGGGGGCGCGGTGCTGCGTCTGCTGGGCGCACGGCGCGAAAGCTCGCCCGTGATCACGCTCCTCGTCGGCGCCGGTCTCTACGGCACAACCGTCGGATTGGCCGCACATCTCCCGATCAACACGCCCGCGCTCTACACGTTAGCCATCCTGGTGCCGCTGATCTTCGGATGGCGGGGGGCGCGGACCTCCCTGATTGCGGGATGGAATGCAGCCAGGGCGTCCTCTTCACGACCACTCTTCGACCTCGCGATCGCCATCGTGGCCATTGCCCACGTGGCCAT
Organism: Variovorax sp. P5_A3; assembly: GCF_056400665.1. Classification (NCBI taxonomy): domain Bacteria; kingdom Pseudomonadati; phylum Pseudomonadota; class Betaproteobacteria; order Burkholderiales; family Comamonadaceae; genus Variovorax; species Variovorax sp. P5_A3. Next base: position 42,404 of record NZ_JBFUKW010000005.1, read on the forward strand.
CGCACTGATGCCCGAGGTCGGACACGACGCGCTGGCTACCCACCTGTTCGTGCCGGCCCATCTCGCGATTCGCAAGGCCTGGGGCTTCGACGTCGGCATCTATGTCTGGGCGGTCATGCCCATGATGGGCGACTGGATCTTCTCGATCGTGTACATGCTGGCCGGGGAGCAGGCTTCCCGACTGGTGAACGTCGGCTTTGCCATCGCCAACTGCTTTCTCATTCGCGAGATCGTTCGCTGGATCGGGGGATCGCCCGCTGCCGTCAGGTGGGCGGTGCTCCTCTTCCTGGCGACACCGCTGACCTTTCTCGAAAGCAGCAGCCTTTACATCGAATCGGTATGGGCCGCGTTCGTTGTCGGCGGCGTGTTCCAGCTGCTGAAGGCGCTGGATGCGAACAGTGACGACGAGGGCAACCTGCTCGCCGCTGGCGTGCTGCTCGGCGTCGCGCTGGCGGCCAAGGCGATCACACTGAGCGTGATGCCGGTGCTGCTAGTGGTGTTCGTCCTCTACGGCAAGCGCTGGGCCCACTGGCAAAGGGCCAAGGATGTGGCGATCGGATTCGGCTGCCTGACCGTCATCGGGGTCGTTCCTTACCTCACGGCATGGGTACTCGCGGCGAACCCGCTGTTCCCGTACTTCAATTCGGTCTTCAAGTCGCCCTTGTGGCCGGCGCAAAACTTCGAGGACACGCGCTGGACGAGGGGATTGCACTGGAACTCGCTCTATCGGCTCACTTTCCAGAGCGGCCGCTACCTGGAGGCACATCCGGGTGCGGCGGGCTTCCACAACTTGCTGCTCCTGCTTCCTGCTGCGATCGCGATGGCCGTCGCCCGCAATCGCCGCGCGCTGTTGATCCTGGTGATCGGGATCTGCGAGGTCGCGCTCACATTCCGGTCCGTCGCGTACCTGCGCTACATCTTCCCGTCCTTCATCATGATCGTTGCGGTGATCGGCGTCGCGATCGCGCCCGGCGGGTCGATCGCCAGCGCGTGGCATTCGCGGTGGCTGACGGTATGCGCGTGCGCGGCGGTGGGACTCAACCTGCTCTTCTTCATGACAGCTACCAATTACGGCGAGCTGCAATGGCGGGCGCTGATGGGGCCGGTCGAGCGCGTTAACTACCTGGCGCCGCGATTGCCCATCCGCAATGCGGTCGAGTTGATCAACCGGCTCAACAAGGAGCGTTCGCCCGTCGCGGTCTTTTCATCGCCGCTCTCGGCCGGGCTGGCGGCAGATGCCTACTATCCGAGTTGGTACAACATCCACTTCGAGGCAAAGATCGCGGCGGCGCGCTCGGCTGCCGACATGGCGGCCGCGATGGTAGGCAACGGCATCGAGTATGTGATCCTCGAGAAGACCTGGGGCCGGGAAGACCAGCGCGCCTGGATCGAGGCTGCATCGGACCTGGTGTCGGACCTCGGCCAGATCAGCGTGCGAAAGATCAAGCCCGAATACCGCGCCACGGCGCAGCCTGCGAAAAGCGTCCGCTTCGAGGCCGCGGATCCCGCTTCGCACTTCTTTGGCGCACAGGCATCCGCGCACGCAATCCAACGGACAATTCCATCATGATCGAGGTCAAAGGCAAGCAGTTCAAGATCGCTGCAGTAATCCCAAGCTACAAGGTTCGCGACCACATTCTCGGTGTGATCGACAGCATGGAACCCTACGTCGACCGGATCTACGTGGTCGACGATTGCTGCCCGGTCGGATCGGGGCAACTGGTGCTGGACGAATCGCGCGATCCGCGGGTGCGCGTGCTCTTCAACGAAGAGAACCTGGGTGTCGGTGGTGCCGTCATCCATGGCTATAGGGTGGCGATCGAGGAGGGCATCGACATCATCGTCAAGGTCGACGGTGACGGCCAGATGGACCCGGCGCTGATGTCCAACTTCATCGAGCCCATCGCGGCCGGCGAGGCGGACTACACGAAGGGCAATCGCTTCTTCGATCTCGAGGAGATCAAGTCGATGCCGAAGATCCGCCTGTTCGGCAACGCGGTCCTGTCGTTCATGACCAAGTTCTCCTCGGGCTACTGGGACCTGTTCGATCCCACGAACGGCTATACCGCCATTCACAGAGATGTGGCGCGACGTGTGATCACCAAGCAGATCAGCCTGCGCTATTTCTTCGAGACGGACATGCTTTTCAGACTCAACACGCTGCGCGCAGTGGTGGTCGACGTCCCGATGAGCGCCAAGTATGGCGACGAGGTCAGCAACCTCAAGATCAGCAAGATCGTCGGGGAATTCCTGGTCAAGCATTTCCGCAATTTCCTCAAGCGCGTCTTCTACAACTACTACCTGCGCGACATGTCGATCGCTTCGATCCAACTGCCGCTCGGCGTGGTCTTGCTGGTGTTCGGTCTCGCGTTCGGCGGATTCCACTGGATTGAGAATGCGCGCAATGACATCGCGACGCCTGCCGGCACGATCATGATCGTCACGGTGAGCCTGCTCGCCGGCCTGCAGTTCATCCTCGCGTTCATCGCAGAGGACATCGCGTCCGTTCCCCGTCGCGTCCTGCATCGCCGCGCATTGGCGCGAATGACGTCGTGATCACGCGCCAGTTCATGGTGTTCGTGATGGTCGGCGTGGTGTCCGCGCTGATCGACGTGAGTGTGATGCAGGCCTTGCTGCATGCAGGTGTCCACCTGACGATCGCCACGGCCGCCGGCTTCGGCCTTGGCCTTGTCGCCAACTACCTGTTGCACTCCAAGGTCACTTTCCAACACCATGCGACCATGTCGGCGGCGGCGATGACAAAGTTCGCGCTGGTGGTGCTCGTGAACTTCGGGATCACGCTGGCTTTCGTTTACCTCTCGCAGCGCTTTGTCGGCAGCGCCCTCGCCGGAAAGCTAGCGTCGCTTCCAGTCGTTGCGATCAACGGTTTTGTCCTCAGCAAATTCTGGGTGTTCAGATAATGCATTTTTCCGCGATCCGTTTCGACGACCAGGCCCTGCGAGAATACGAAGCCCTGTTCGGAGCCTGCTTCCCGCCGTCGCCCAAGTTCAAGCCGAACGCCCTGCGGTGGCTTTACGTCGACAACCCGGACGGCCGCGCCGTGGGCTTCGACGCCTATGAGGGGGACGTGCTGGCTGCGCACTATGTGTGCGTGCCTGCCCGGGCGATGGTCCATGGCGTCGAACGCCGCGTCCTGCTGTCGCTCAATACCGCCACGCATCCGAATCACCAGGGAAAGGGCCTTTTCACCAAGCTCGCGGAGATGACCTACGCGTCGGGCGCGGAGCAAGGCTTCAGCGCCGTCTACGGTGTCGCCAATGCGAACAGCACGCCTGGATTCGTCCGGAAGCTCGGCTTCCAGCTCGTTGCGCCGTTGCGGGCGATGGTCGGCATCGGCGGCCTCCGGCTCGATACCCAGGCGCTGAAGTCCAGCGGCATCCAGTTCGAGCGCCGGTGGACGGCCGAATCGATTCGCTGGCGCTGCGCAAATCCGGTCAACCCGGTTCGGCCCTACCGGACGCGCGCCGGCGCGGCCTTTGCCGCCGACGCTTTCGGCGGCATGCTGCCCGCCTATGCGGAACTCGACACCGCGAGGCAGGAATTGCCGGCGGCCGACGGGAGCCTTCTCACGCCATTGAGGCTCTATCTCGGCCTCATGCCGGCCGGGACGACGAGCTTCTCCGGCTATTTCGACATTCCCGGGAAGCTGCGTCCCTCGCCGCTGAACCTCATATTCCGTCCGCTGGCGGGCGAGCAGCGGGGGCTCGACGCGGACCGGATCTTCTTCACCTTCCTCGACTTCGATGCCTACTGACACGCCGGACTCTGTGCCGACGTCGGTGTTCCTGCTGGCGCATCAGGACGACGAGTTTGGCGTGTTCCATGCCATCGAATCGGAGAAGAAGCTCGGTCGCCGGGTTGTCTGCGCCTACCTGACGAGTGGTGTCGGCCCGGGCGGCGATCCCTCGCAGCGCGACGCCGAATCGATGGGCGTCCTGTCGGCGCTTGGAGTGGACGAGGTGATCTTTGCGGGGGCGCAGATCGGCGTTGCCGATGGGCACCTGAGAAAGTCGCTACCTGTTGCCGGCCAATGGATGGACCAGTTTCTAGGTGCCAGGGCGAGCTTGGAAATGATCTGCGTTCCCGCGTGGGAAGGTGGTCACCCGGACCACGATTGCCTCCACGCGATTGCAGTCGAAACCGCGTTGAGACAAGGCAAGGGGCGATTGATCCGCCAATTCTCGCTCTACAACGGACGCGGTTGCCCGGGCCCCTTCTTTCATGTGCTCAAGCCATTGGAGGTCAACGGCGTCGTGCAGAAGCAGCGCATCCCCTTGCCCAAGCGCATCCGCTATCTGCAGTTCCTGCTCCGCTATCGATCGCAATTCAAGACATGGGTGGGGCTGATGCCGTTCGTGCTTGTGCACTACATCGTGAAGGGAACGCAGGACCTGCAGGAAGTGAATGCGAGCCGCGTGCGCGAGCGGCCCCACGACGGACGCCTCTACTACGAGAAGCGGCAGTTCGCCCGTTGGGAGGAAGTCAGCGCGGCGATCGCGGCTTGGCAGTCTGCGCAACACGCCTGATGTTCAGGGCGTGGGCGCGCGGGCCTCGAGAATGTCGATCGCGCGGGTGACGTCGCCAGCATCTGCGAACGCTCCCATCGCCACCGTGTTGACCTCGATGAACTGGAACACCATCCAGCGCGTGTCCTTTGGAAGTGCGGCGGTGATCGTGCTCAATCGCAAGTCAGGCTTCCATCGCGCACGGGCGGTCTTCTGAAAACAGCAGCCCATCCCGCTGCGCATCAGCGCATCCGCGAAGCTGTCCCCCACGAACACAGCGGGCGCAAGCAGACGCGCATCGGCGGGGTTTTCGCGCGTCGTCGTGATTTCTTCGAAAGGCGCAGCGGGCGCTTGCACGGCAAAGCCTTCGGGCCAGGCCCACGTCTGCTTGACGAAGATCGTCTTCTCCGAAGGAGGATGAAGAAGCGGCATGAAGCGAGCAACGCCGCCGCTCATCTGCCGGGCTTCGATCGCGAGCGGATGCTTCCATGGACTTTCTGCAAGACGGGACTGTCGGCTCATCGCGTCGACAGCGGCCTTTGCCACTGGAAAGGCTGCCGGATCGTTCCAGTGGAAATCGGTCCGATGAAAGATCGGACGCAATTGCTCGGTCTCATGGAGGATCCGGGTGCTGTCGACGAAGGTGACATGAGGTATCTTGCGCGCCTTGTCGATGAAATCGTCGATGCGCCGTAGCGGCGGGCGCTTGGCGACCTCCGCCGGCAGCATCTCGGGCAGGAAGCGATCACCGAGCAGATTGATGACCAGCACCATCTGAATGTTCTTTCGCTTCAAAGCTTCAGCATAGCGACGGAACCCGTCCAAGACCTCGGCCTCGTGCGAGGCGAGATAGCCCTCAAGTGCCGGTTTCTCGACATCGAGCACGCTCCGATAGAAGAGGTACCCGTCACGTCCCACATGCACCTTGTCCGATACGCGGAAGAGCCGGTAGTCGATTTCGGCCTTGAGGCTGATCAACAGTGCGCGAAATCCGAAATGGTCGGAGAACCACAGATTGGCATCGCGCGCGAACTGCCCGGCGCTCGCGGAAGTGGAAGGTGGCGGCGCCAGGCGCCGTTGCTCGTCGATCGCGACTTCGGGGAGCCAGCGTGTGAGCATCTGGAGCGCCGGGAGCAGCGTGGCCAGGAAGAATGCGCCGATGAACAGCCAGGGAGCAAAGCGCCGCATGTCAGAAGCGGAAGTAGATGAATGGATTGAAGCCGTTGGCGGCGATGAGCATCGCCGAGTAGGCGAACATGACGAAGGCACTCATCGACATGACCGAAGTGCGCATGCCCCAGCCAGCCACCTCGCGCGGTGCGACCCGCCAACCTTCAGGCAGCAGCGCTACCGCGACGCCAATCGCGAGGAACAGCAACTTGTCCGGTGTCACCACGGCCCAGACTGCGCTCGGCGTCACGCCCACGCCGAATCCCCACATGGCCTTCAGGTAGTCCGCCGCCGCGCCCGCGGTCGGCGCGCGAAATAGCACCCACCCGAGCATCACCAGCAGCAGAGTCAGTGCCCAGCCACCCGGGCCGCTGGGCTTCCATCCGAAGCGGTTCTGGCCGAGCCTCTCGATCACGAGCAGGGCGCCATGGAACAGGCCCCACAGAAGAAAGGTATAGGCGGCACCGTGCCATAGCCCGCAAAGCGCGAAGACGATCAGCAGATTCGCGTAGGTCCTGATCGGCCCCGCGCGGTTTCCGCCAAGAGGGATATAGAGGTAGTCGCGAAACCAGCGCGACAGCGTCATGTGCCAGCGTCGCCAGAACTCCGTGATGCTTTGCGAGCGATACGGCTGGTTGAAATTCTCCGGGAAGCGGAAACCGAGCATCCTGCCAAGGCCGATCGCCATGTCCGAATAGCCTGAGAAATCAAAGAAGATCTGAAGCGTGTATGCGACGACGCCGAGCCAGGCCGCGCCGGCGCCGAGCTGGTCCGACGGCAGCCCGAACATGCGGTCTGCGAGCACACCCATGCTGTCGGCGAGGATGATCTTCTTGCCGAGCCCAATGCAGAAACGAACCAGGCCGGCATGCACATCTTCGACGCCGACAGGGCGATGTTGGATTCGGTCCTGCAGCTCGCCGTAGCGCACGATCGGGCCCGCAATCAGTTGCGGGAAAAGCGTGTGGTACATGCCGAAGTCGATCAGTGTGCGCGCCGGAGGGACATCGCGCCGGAAGATGTCGACCAGGTAGGAAATGCCCTGGAACGTGAAGAAGGAAATGCCCGCGGGCAGGACGATGCTGGTGATGCTCCACGCGACGGGGATATCGAGCGTCGTGGCGGCATCCTGCATCGAATGCTGCATGAAGGTCCAGTACTTGTAGTACAGCAGCGGTATCAGGTTCGCGAGCACGCCACCGGCCAGCAGCCAACGGGCAGGGGCGCCGTCGTCGAGTCGATGGAGCAGCTTGCCGATGAAGGCGTTGACCACCACGGAGCCGAGCAGGACCATCGAAACCATGCCCGCGTCCACGAAGTAGAACGCGAAGCTCGCGACCATGAGGAAGGCGTTTCGAAGCCAGCCCGGCAGCAGGAAGTACAGCAGGAAGGTGATCGGCATGAAGCCGAAGAGGAAACCGGGCGAACTGAATGTCACGTGCTGTCGAAAGCCGGAAAGGTCGAGAGGGCTAGGGGGCGGAGGCGGGAAGTAGGCATTCTATAAAGCCCGCGCGCATGCCCCCGCGTCCGCGGCAAGGAGGGGACAGCGATGGTCGCTCAGCGGTTGAACATGCCTCGAATCTGGCGCAGCGGCTTCGTTAGGCGGTAGGACTTCGAGCCAGTAAGTTGGCGATAGGCATCCCGCAACTTGCTCAGGCTTTCTTCCTGCTGGCGCATCGCCTCATCCTTCTGGATCAAGGCCCCTTCCTTCTCTGCCAGGCTTTGCTGCCTCTGTGCCAGGACGCTTTGCATCGATTGCAACTCTTCCTGCAATTCCTGCGTCTCGGCATGGAGCAGCCGGACCTTGCCGTCAGTTTCTTCCAGCAGGCGCGCGGCGCCACGATGAGCGTCCTGGCACGCGCTCAATTCGCCAGAGACGTTCTCGAGTTGCACCAGGACGCGCTCGACGTCCGAGTTGCGAGCCTTGAGTTCCTGCCGAGTGGTGTCGAGCTCCCAGCGCCGCAGCACCGACTCGCCCAGGTTGGAGAACACGTCCTTGACGGCCCTCCAGCGGGGCTGCTGCCCGGAAAGCTCAAGCAGGTTCCGTATCTCGGGGGTCTGGTCCTTGCCGACCATCAGCACGCCAAGACCTGCCGAATGGTCGAATTCGATGCTGGGGTAGCGCGAGGCGATTTCGCCCCAGTACTTCCAGACGCCGAACCCCCGCTCCCGCACGTTGGTGTCATGGAACAGCACGATGGCCCGCTCGGAGAGCTTGGGGAGCCAAGTCTCGAAGTCGTGCCTGACCGCCTCGTAGGTATGGAGGCCGTCGATGTGGAGCAGATCGACCGACCCATCGGCGAAATAGTCTGCGGCCTCTTCGAAGGTCATGCGCATCAGGCGCGAGAACGCAGCGAAGTGCCGCTCGTTGAAGGCGTGGAGATCCTGGTAGACGTCCTCGCCATAGAAGCCCGCGTGTTCGTCGCCTTGCCAGGTGTCGACCGCATAGCACTTCGTATCGAGGCCTTCGGATTGCACCGCCTGGCAGAAGGCGGCATACGACATCCCGAAGTGCGACCCGAGTTCGACCAGCACCCCCGGGCGGGCCGCCGCGGTGAGCCATGCGCCGAAGGGCACGTGCCCCGTCCAGCCGCTGGGAACCACGCGCAGCGGCCGGATGAACATCGCCAAGTTGGCTTCGATGTCGAGGTGTGTCATGCAGCGAGGGTAACCGAGGCCCGCGCCTTTTGCCTCCGGGTCGTCAGGGCGGCGTCGGCGGCGCGGTCACCTTGAGCGGGCCGACGGGAATGCGGCGGCCTGTCACCGATTGCTCGATGGCGATGCTCTTGTCGCCGGGTTGCAGGAACACCTGCGGGCTCACGGCGGCGGTGATGACGCCCGGCGCGACCGAGCTCGACGACGCCGGCGCGCCATCGACCATGACGCGGGCCTGGCCCAGATCGGCGTCGTCGGCCACCTGGATCCAGATGCCTGCGTTCCCCATGGCTTGCGGATTGGGGACCGTGCCGGCGACGGCCTCCTGGGGGCCCCAGTTCAGGATTCGAACGCTGGACGCGCCGCGATCAAGCCTTGCCAGCTCCTCCGCGCCGAGACGCAGGTAGGGCGGCGCTTCGCGCAGCCCGGCATTGCCCTTGGACACGTAGACCTGGTAGTCGTCGCGGAACGGGTACCGAACCCGCTCGAAGTGCTCGACCACGTAGGCGTGCGTCAGCGGATGCGTGTTCTTGAACCGCAGTTCGTCGTGGCCGTCCAGTGCGTGGTCAAAGATGAACACGAAGCCGGGCTGGGCCGCTTCGATGCGCGCGATCTCGCCCTTCTCGAACGCCTCGGTGCGCTTGAAAAGGGCATAGCTCTCCCACATCGGCGATCGGCGGTCGAGCAATGCATAGGCGCCGGGCCAGAGCGGCGCGACGACGAAGCTCCGGCCGTTCGGCGCGTACTGCGCTTCGAGTTGGCGGATCAGGGTCACGTCATCGGCAAAGCGTGGTTCCATCAGGATCTTGCTGCCGGAAATCGTTTCTTCGGCGCAATGCGCCGCGGCGCGGCATTGCCAGCCCGTCTGAAACGTGAACATGGTGAGAACGCTGCCGGCCAGCAATGTGCCGGCCGCGGCCCACTTCACGATCGGACGTTGAGTCGCCAGCCAGGCGAGCAAACCGATGAGCAGGGGGAAGATGCCGAACGCGAGGTGGTAGTAGTCGGCGCGCGAGAACGCGTAGTGGGCATAGGGCAGCCCAAGAAAAGCGGCAGCGGCAAAAGCCGGTGCGAGGGGCTTGCGGGGGTCACGCAGGATCACGTGCGCCAGCGACAGCACGCCGAACACCAGGGCACCGATGAAGAAGCAGCCCAGGAGCACATCGCGAAGCACGATCCCCACAGGCGCCGAGAAGTTCACACGCCACGGCCAGGGCACCGGCACTCCGAGATTGGTTGCCTTGAACTCGAAGAGGAAGCGGATGCTGTCCAGGAACGCCTTGTCGAAGCCCGGCAGCACCCACGCCATCAGCAGGATAGGCAGGAAGCCCATGGCGACGCCCAGGCCGAACAGGCAGCCTGCCTTGAATAGCGGCACGCTCCCGCCCCGCCGAAACCGGAGCCAGAGAAGGATCGCCCCGCCGGCCGCCAGCCCGTACATCCCGTGATTCCGCCCGACAAAGGCGGCGAACCCGAGCCCGATCCCGGCGAGCAGGTACCTGCCCGGACTCGGCGCCTCGATCAGATACGCAAAGACGCTGATCAGCAGGATGCAGGCGAAGAGATCCGCCATCTTGTAGTACGGCAGCATCCATAGCGTGAACATGACTGCCGACAGGATGAGAAACGCAGGGCCGGCCCGAGGCGTGTTCCGGGTGACCGCTGCCAGCGCCAGGTAGACCGCGACCATCTGCAGCAGGGCGTTTGAAGCGCGAAACGCGATCAGTCCGTCGCTGCCCGTCAACTTCATGAAGGCGGCCGACCAGTAGTAGCGGGCGGGGTCGTAAGACATGAAGTCGCGAAACGGGACCTCGCCCTGCAGCGTGCGCTGGGCGCCGTACCACGTGAATCCCTCGTCCCACAGGTCGAATCCCTTGTGGCCTTGCCAGGCGAACACAAGCCAGACGACGCCTCCCGCGACGAGCCAGGGCCACAGCTTCGAGGTCTTGTTGCTTGCTGTGATGGAGGCCATTCGGTGAAGACTCGGGGGATCGAAAAGGGCGCTATCTTAGGATGGTGACTCGCGGTGCCCTCGCGTGGTCCCGACCCGGGGCCGACGCATACAATTCGCCCGTCCAACCGCAAGCCTCGACACACCCAAGGCGATCAGCGATCTGAACGCAAGAGTACGCATTGAAAAAGATCGCCATCCTCCAATCCAACTACATCCCCTGGAAGGGCTACTTCGACCTGATCGGCGCGGTGGACGAATTCATCCTTTTCGACGACATGCAGTACACGCGGCGCGATTGGCGAAATCGGAACCAGATCAAGACGCCCCAGGGGCTTCAATGGCTGACCGTGCCGGTCCGCGTGAAGGGCAAGTACGAGCAGAAGATCAGGGACACCGAGATCGACGGCGAGGACTGGGCTGCCACGCACTGGAAGTCGCTGACGCAGAACTATGCGCGGGCGAAGCATTTCGACGAGGTCGCAGAGTGGGTCGGACCGATCTACCAACAGGGTGGCCATGCCTACCTGTCCGAGCTGAACAGGCATTTCATCGAGCACATCTGCCGCTATTTGGAGATCGACACGAAGATCAGCGATTCGGGCCAGTATTCGCTCGTCGACGGGAAGACAGAGCGCTTGGCCGACCTCTGCGTGCAGGCGGGCGGCACCGAATACATCTCCGGTCCTTCGGCCCGGGACTATGTCGATGAAAAAGTCTTTCGTGAACGCGGTGTCGCGCTCAGCTGGTTCGACTACGCAGGCTACCCGGAGTATCCGCAACTCTGGGGCACGTTTTCGCACACGGTGACGGTGCTCGATCTGCTTTTCAACTGCGGCAAGGACGCACGACGTTACATGAGGTACGCAGGGTGAAGCTTTCGATCGTCGCGACGCTGTATCAGTCCGCGCCCTACATCGTCGAGTTTCATCGGCGGGCGAGCGAGGCGGCGAGGCAACTGGTTGGGGACGACTACGAGATCGTGCTCGTCAACGATGGCTCGCCAGATCGCAGCCTCGAGGTCGCCGTGGAGATCTCCCGCGAAGACCCGCATGTCATGGTGGTCGACCTGTCGCGCAACTTCGGCCATCACAAAGCCATGATGACGGGCTTGGCCCACGCGAGCGGCGAGGCGGTCTTCCTGATTGATAGCGACCTGGAGGAGGAGCCCGAGTCCCTGCTAGCGTTCGCCGCCCAGATGCAGCAATCTCCCTGCGATGTGGTCTATGGCGTGCAGGAGCAGCGCAAAGGTGGATGGGTCGAGCGCTGGAGCGGCCAGTGGTTCTATCGCTTCTTCCGGGCGTTGACCGGCATGGCCCTGCCCCAGAACGTACTGACGGCGCGGCTGATGTCGCGCCGCTATGTCGAGGCGCTGCTGCTGCATCGCGAGCGCGAGATCTTCTTGGCCGGCCTGTGGTACATCACTGGCTTCTCGCAGCAACCCCTGACACTCAAGAAGCACCAGACCAGCGCGACCACCTACACGCTGCGCAGAAAGTTGTCGCTGCTGGTGAATTCGGTCACTTCATTCAGCAATGCGCCGCTGGTGAGCATCTTCTACGTCGGCGTCTCGATCAGCTTGCTCGCCGGCTGCTACATTCTCTATCTGCTGCTCCACTGGTTGTTCCTGTCGCGGCCGCTGAGCGGCTGGACCTCGGTCATGGCTTCCATCTGGCTGCTGGGCGGCATGATCATCTCATTCATCGGTGTTATTGGCATCTACTTGGCGAAGGTGTTCTCCGAATCGAAGCAGCGTCCCTACACCATCGTGAGAGACATCTATGCCACGCCAAGAAAATGAACTTCTGCAGGAGGTCGCGGATTACTACCGTGGCAAGTTGCAGACGTATGGCGAGACCGCCAAGGGTGTCGACTGGAACGGAGAGGAAAGCCAGTTCGCGCGCTTCGATCAACTCCACAAGCTGATGGACGGAGAGAACGCCTATTCTGTCAACGACCTGGGCTGCGGCTACGGCGCGATGCTCGACTTTCTTCGCCAGCGCGACGGCGATGGAGTCCACTACTGCGGCATAGATGTCTCGGCGGAAATGATCACTGCCGCGCAGCGGCGACATGGCGCTGTCCAAGGCGCGCGCTTCGTGTGTTCGGCAGCACCAGATCAGCCAGCGGATTTCGGGATCGCCAGTGGCATCTTCAACGTGCGTCAGCAGCGCCCCGCATCCGAATGGCGCGACTACATCGAGGCCACGTTGAGCGATCTCGATCGCACCAGCCTGAAGGGCTTCGCCTTCAACTGCCTCACTTCCTACTCGGACGAGGACAAGAAGAAGAGCCATCTCTTCTATGCCGATCCGCTGTACTTCTTCGATCTGTGCAAGCGCCGCTATGCGCGCAACGTGGCCCTGCTGCACGATTACGATCTCTACGAATTCACGCTGCTCGTGAGAAAGTCCGTATGACGATGATGAAGAAACTGGTCATCTTCGGGGCGGGAGACATCGCCCAACTCGCGCACTACTACTTTCGCACCGACAGCGACCATGAGGTGGTCGGGTTCACGGTCGATGAGGCCTTCCGCTCGGCGGATAACTTCGACGGCCTGCCGCTTGTCGCGTTCGAAGCCTTGCGCGAGCGCTTCCCGCCCGAGGACCATGCGCTCTTCGTGGCATTGAGCTACGCAAAGCTCAACGCGGTGCGCAAGGAAAAGTACCTCGCGGCAAAGGCGCTGGGCTATCCGATTGCCAGCTACCTGAGTTCGCGCGCCACCGTGCTAAACGAAGGCCTGATCGGCGAGAACTGCTTCATCCTCGAAGACAACACCATCCAGCCCTTCGTGCGGATCGGCAACAACGTGAGCTTGTGGAGTGGCAACCACATCGGGCACCACTCCACGATCGCCGACCACGCCTTCGTCGCTTCGCACGTGGTGATCTCGGGCGGCGTACATGTGGGCGAGCAATGCTTCGTCGGGGTCAATGCCACGCTGCGCGACCATGTGAAGGTGGGCGAGCGTTGCGTGATCGGAGCCGGCGCCTTGATCCTGGCGGATACGGAGCCGGACGGCGTCTACGTGGGCACTGCCACGGAGCGTTCACGCGTTCCGAGCAGCCGCCTGAAGAAGCTATGAGCCCGGTGACGCGATGGCGCAAGCTCGGGCGCGTCTTCGGTCCTGCAGGCGAAACGCCGTGGATGCAGTCCCATGCGGCCGTGCCGATCGCGGAGCATCTGCGCGATGACCTCTTTCGGATCTACTTCAGCTCGCGCGACGCGAACAACCGGAGCTTCACGGGAAGCCTGGTGATCGACCTCGCGAATCCAACGCAGGTGCTCGACCTGTCGACCCGCCCGGTGCTGGTGCCCGGCGGTCTCGGCGAGTTCGACGACAGCGGGGCGATGGCCACCTGGTTGACGCGGGTGGGTAACCGGCGCCATCTCTACTACATCGGCTGGAACCTCGGCCTGACGGTGCCATTCCGCAACTCGATCGGGCTCGCGGTGGGCGATGAGCAGGGTGGCGACGTCTTCGTGCGGCATGCCGCAGGCCCCATCGTCGATCGAAGCATGTCGGAGCCGCACTTTTGCGCCAGTTGCTGCGTGCTGAAGGAGGGCGAACTCTTTCGCATGTGGTACCTCGCGTGCACCGGCTGGCGTCTGCGTCAGGGGCGGCCCGAACACAAATACCACATCCGATATGCCGAATCGGCCGACGGCATTGCATGGGATCGGCGCGGTGAGGTCGCGATCGATTTTGCAGATGCCGACGAGTACGCGATCTCGCGTCCGTCCGTGATGCGCGATGCCGATCTCTGGCGCATGTGGTACTCCCACCGGGGCGCGGCCTATCGCATCGGCTACGCCGAGTCGCTCGATGGGCGCCACTGGGAACGACGCGACGCCGAAGCCGGCATCGAGGTTTCCGAGCACGGATGGGACAGCGAGATGATCGAATATCCCTTCGTCTTCGACCATGGCGGGCGGCGCTACATGCTCTACAACGGCAACGACTACGGACGCACGGGATTCGGCATTGCCGTCCAGGAAGACGCGACATGACTCGGCTTTCCGACTATCTCTACATCGCCGGCACGATCATCTTCACGGTGTACGGACAACTCATCCTGAAGTACCGGATCGCACACTTCGGCGCGCTGCCTTCGGACACCTGGGACAAGCTCAGATTCCTGATCGGACTGTTGTTCGATCCGCTCATCTTCTCGGGCTTTCTCGCGGCCTTTCTGGCGTCGCTTTCCTGGATGGCTGCGATGACCAAATTCGACCTCAGCCATGCCTACCCCTTCATGAGTCTGAACTTTGTGGTCGTGTTGCTGCTGAGTGTATGGCTGCTGAACGAACCGCTGTCCTTCGGGAAGGTCGCAGGTATCGCGCTGATCGTGGTGGGCACCGTGGTAGCGTCCCGTGCCTAGCAACGCCAATATTTGCAGCGGCGACAACAGTCGTTCTAAGGTTAGCCGTCCCGGTTCCTGGTGGCTGGGGTTTGGCGCGTCGCTCCTCCTGCTCGCCGGGTTGTCAACTGCGTTCGTCCCCTATTGGGAAACCAATGACGACGTCGGCATGGCCATGCTTGCGCATGGATTCGGTTTGGCGGCTCAGGGCTCGCCCCGCCTGATCTTTTCGAATGTGGTCTGGGGGTGGTTGGTGCGATCCATTCCCTCCCTTATGCAGACTTCCGGCTATGCGTGGGCCACCTTGGCGGTTTTGACTTGCACAGGTGCGATGATCTTCCGCGCCGTGCATCGACTCAGACACGGCATGGTTGTCGCGAGCCTGATGCTCGCGCTCGTGATGCTGCGGCCAATCCTGTTTCCCCAGTTCACAATCAATGCCGGCTTGCTGTGCGTCGGTGCGATAGCGGCATTCAAATGCTATGCCAGCGGCGTGGAGGCGTTCGATCGCCGCGCCTGGATCGACTTGGCACTGGGCTGCGTGCTCGCGTTCCTGAGCTACCTCGTGCGCAGTCAGGAGTTCCTGTTGGTAGCGGCCGTTGGGGCGCCATTGTTGCCCTGGGGTTCACTTGTCAAACGTCGAGCAGGCCAAGTAGCCTTGATCGTGCTGGCTGCAGCCATCGCGGCGGCTGCGTTGGTTGATCGACACAGCTACCGCAGCGAAGAATGGGTGGCATTCAAAGCGGTCGATGCGGCGCGTGCGCCCTTCACTGACTTTGGTGCGGGAGAGCGGTTGAAGCAACACCCAGAAATCCTCGAGCGGCACGGACTCAGCCGCAACGACATCGATCTCATCAGCTCCTGGTTCTTTGCCGATAGCAAATTGATGGAGACCCAGCGCTTGCAGCGGATGCTCGACGAGCTTGGGCCGACTTCCGCCCAGTCGGGAGGAGGTCAGCGCGCCGTCGACGGACTCCGCACGCTGTGGGAACCGACGCTGCTCTCGTTGTCTGCGGCGGCGCTGGCGCTATTGCTACTGAAATTTTCCCTGCGTTTGGGCGCTGTGTGGCTGCTCACTCTGGCGGCGGCGATGGCCATGGGTTGGTTCGGTCGACCCGGCGTGACGCGGGTATACGTTCCGCTGGTCGCGCTGCTCCTGGTGGCGCCTTGCATCATCAACTTGCCTGCGACCGGGTGGCGGCGTAAGGCGGGGGTTGCGGCGCTTGCTTTCGGCCTGCTTGCCAATGCCTCGCAGATCTTCAGCGAATCCCGGTCCGTCCATGCCGACGCAGGCAAGTTGCGTCAAAGCATGGCGGGACTGTCTCCGCAGGTCATAGTCGTCTGGGGCGCTAGCTTCCCGTATCAACTGGCCTATCCAGTGATGGGTCCGTCCTTTGCAGCGGGCTTCCGCTTCTATGGCCTAGGCGTTTTCACTCGCGCCCCGGTCTCGACGGCTTTCGCGCTGGAAGCGCAGGGCGAGGGGCTGATTCGGCGACTGCAAAGCGCGGAGGGCCTTCTCGGCATCATCGCGGACCTCCGGTGGCTCGAGATCTATTGCCAGGAGCACCTGGGTGCCAAACTCGCCCGGCTGCAGACGCTGCCGTTCAGCGGGTTCACGCTGCAGCGAATTCGCTGCGCCAGGCCCGAAGGCAACTCCTCCGAGCCAAACGCCAAGGAAGAATCATGACTGACAAGATCCCATTCAACTGGCCGCACATGACCGGCAAGGAGCTGTACTACATCGCCGAAGCCCACTTCAACGGGAGCTTGGCTGGCGACGGCCCATTCACCAAGCGTTGCCACGCATGGCTGGAGAGCCGCACCGGCTGTTCCAGGGCGCTGCTCACGCATTCGTGCACTGCCGCGCTCGAGATGGCGGCGCTGCTGCTCGACATCCAGCCGGGCGACGAGATCATCATGCCGTCGTACACCTTCGTATCGACGGCCAATGCGTTCGTCCTGCGAGGCGGCGTGCCGGTTTTCGTCGACATCCGCGAAGACACGTTGAATCTCGACGAGCGGCTGATCGAATCCGCCATCACGCCGCGAACCCGTGCCATCGTCCCCGTGCACTATGCGGGGGTCTCCTGCGAGATGGACGCGATCATGGCGATCGCGGAGCGCCACGGCCTGAAGGTGGTCGAGGACGCCGCGCAGGGCGTGATGTCGACCTACAAGGGGCGCGCCCTCGGCGCGATCGGGCATCTCGGCGCCTACAGCTTCCACGAGACCAAGAACGTCATCTCCGGGGAAGGGGGCGCATTGCTGGTCACCGATCCGGCGCTCGCAGGCAGGGCAGAGGTCATTCGCGAGAAGGGGACCGACCGCAGCCGCTTCTTCCGCGGCGAGGTCGACAAGTACACATGGCAGGAAGTCGGCTCGTCCTTCCTGCCGGGAGAACTCATTGCGGCCTTCCTGTGGGCGCAACTGGAGGAGGCGGATGCCATCACGCGGCAACGCCTGGTTAGCTGGAACCGCTATCACGTGATGCTGGAGCCCTTGGAGCGCAAGGGCATGCTGCGCCGCCCCATCGTGCCGGCCGATTGCGTTCACAACGGGCACATGTATTACGTGCTGCTCGATCCCGGCCTCGATCGTCAACGGCTGCTGGACGACCTCAAGCGAAGCGACATCAACTCGGTCTTCCACTACGTGCCGCTTCATTCTTCGCCTGCGGGACGGCGCTATGGACGCACGCACGGTGATTCCCTCTCGATGACGGACCGTCAGTCCGAGCGGCTCGTCCGCTTGCCATTGTGGGTTGGACTGTCCGAAGATATGCAGGACAAGGTCGTGGCAGCCCTCGACGAATTTGCGAGCTGATTTGACATTGATCTTCCCGCGGCCGTGCTCTTCGGCTACGCACCCTAAGGAAAGAAATGAACTTCATTCAGTCAAGCAACAAACAAGTCGATAAGTTCGACCGGGCAAGCATGGCTTTTCATCCGGCAACCCGACGCTGGGCGTGCTCGCTACCTACTTCAGAAAATGTATGGGCCGATGGGGTCTAGCGCACGTGAGCGGGTCCTGTCGTACATTCCTTGCTTCGCCGATTGGCGCCGTCTGAAGATCGATAGTTCGATGCTCAAGCACATCGTAAAGACCACCTTTCGCCCCTTGTGGCGCCCCGTTCGCCGCAGATTTGAGTACGTGGCGGGGACTCAGAACGCAGCCACCATCGAACGGCTGGATCGCGCGGAGGAGCGCCTGGCTATTGCCGTCGCCGAGATGGACAGGATGAAAGCCCAAATCGACAAACTCTCGTGTGATCTGAATGCCCTCACGCCTGGGCAGTCTTACGAAGAAAAGATCCAGCAGGAACTAAGGAACTTCACGGAGGTCTCGGATGTGCACGCGTTGCCGGCGATCTACGGCTATTGGTCCAACAAACACCTTCTTCCGATGTTTCGTGAGTGCGGCTTCGCGGGGGTCGACGAGTTCTACGCGAAAAGTCTCTTTGAGGCTGCGCAGCGCGTTGGCGGCTCGGCACGCTTCATCAGCATCGGGGCGGGGAACTGTGACACAGAGGTTCGCGTTGCTTGCTTGCTGCGCGACATGGGGCTGCGTTCTTTCGTGTTGGAGTGTCTCGAATTGAACCCGTCGATGCTGGAGCGGGGTCGACAAGACGCCGCTGCCAATGAGATTGAGGGTTCGCTCACCTTCACTCAGGCGGACTTCAATGCGTGGATTCCCACGGGCTCCTATACGGGGGCGATGGCCAACCATTCGCTGCATCACGTCACCAACCTAGAGGGCCTTTTCGACTCGATCAAATCCTCGTTGCATCCGCGCGGTTACTTCGTCACGAGCGACATGATCGGCCGCAACGGTCACCAGCGTTGGCCCGAGGCGCTTGTCCGGGTGGAGCAGTTCTGGGGAGAACTGCCTGAAGAGAGGCGGTACAACCATTTGCTCCGGAGGCACGAGCCCACATTTGTCAATTGGGACTGCTCCAGCGAAGGGTTTGAGGGCATTCGTGCGCAGGACATCCTGCCCTTGCTTGTCGAGCGCTTCGACTTTCAGGTGTTTTTGGGGTTCGCAAACGTTATCACCCCGTTCATTGATCGCTGTTTCGGGCACAACTTCGACGCAGAGTCACCTTCCGACCAAGCTCTCATAGACCGCATCCACGCGATCGACGAGGATGGCTTTCAGAGCGGGGAATTGAAGCCGACCCAAATGCTGGCGGTGATGAGCCCGGAGCAATGTCGTTCGCCCGTCTACGCTCGCGGGCTGAGCCCCCTGATGTCCATTCGGCGGCCAGACTAAGTCCGTCGGACAACCCCGGAAATCACATTCGAAAGGGCTTTTCAGATCGCAGGATCCGCGGACGCATGGTTACATTTCGGACGTGTGCCCTCGCTTACCGATGCACGCCGGCACGAGGATCTCCAGCGCCTTTCGTTTGCGAACGATTCCATCGACCTCGTCCTGTCAAGCGACGTGCTGGAGCACATGCCCGATCCGTACCAGGCGCATCGCGAGATCTTCCGGGTGCTCAAGCCGGGCGGGCGACACATCTTCACCGTGCCGTTCGACGCCCACAGCGCCCTGGACGACGCAAGGGCTCGGCTCGTCGACGGCGAGATCCAGTACCTCGCGGAGAAGCACTTTCACGGCGATCCGGTGAGGCCCGACGAGGGCGTGCTCGTCTGGACCATCTTCGGGCTGCAGATGCTGGTGCAAATGGCGCACATTGGATTCGAAACGCGCGCCTGGAACTTGTATGCACCCGATAGGGGCATCGTTGGCCCCTTTTCACTTGTCTTCGAGGCATTGAAGACTTCGTGACCGGGCAATGACAGGCCAATTCGGGTCTGGCCGTTGTCCGGCAAGGACCCGATTGGCATTGCGGCACAATCAGGGGCTTCCATCTCCATCAGCAAGCGAACAAGATGAAGCACGCAGTAGTTACAGGGATCACCGGGCAGGACGGCGCGTATCTGGCCGAACTGCTCTTGAGCAAGGGCTACGTCGTGCACGGCACCTTTCGCCGGACGAGTTCGGTGAACTTCTGGCGCATGGAAGAGCTGGGTATCCAGAACCATCCCAATCTGAAGCTGGTCGAGCACGACCTCACCGATCTCGGAAGTTCGCTCTCGCTGATCAAGGAGGCCCGCCCGGACGAGGTCTACAACCTCGCTGCCCAAAGCTTCGTCGGCGTCAGCTTCAACCAGCCTGATGCCACTGCGCAGATCACGGGGATGGGTGCGTTGCACCTGCTGGAAGCGATCCGGCTCACGGACCGCAGCATCCGCTTCTACCAGGCTTCGACGTCCGAGATGTTCGGCAAGGTGCAGGCCATTCCCCAGGACGAGAACACGTCGTTCTACCCGCGCAGCCCCTATGGCGTGGCCAAGTTGTTCGCGCACTGGATGACGATCAACTACCGCGAAAGCTACGACATCTTCGGCTGCAGCGGCATCCTGTTCAATCACGAGAGCCCGCTGCGCGGTCGCGAGTTCGTCACGCGCAAGATCACTGACGCGGTCGCCAAGATCCGGCTCGGCAAGCTCGACGTGCTGGAACTGGGCAACCTTGGTGCCAAGCGCGACTGGGGCTACGCCAAGGAATACGTCGAAGGCATGTGGCGCATGCTCCAGGCCGACGAGCCCGACACCTTCGTGCTGGCGACCAATCGCACGGAGACCGTTCGCCATTTCGTCGACCTGGCGTTCAGGGCGGCCGGTTTCGAACTTCGCTTCGAGGGCGAGGAGCAGCACGAGGTCGGCATCGACGTCGCGACGGGCAAGACGCTCGTCAAGGTCAATTCAAAGTTCTATCGGCCGGCGGAGGTCGACTTGCTGATCGGCAATCCCGCCCGCGCCCGCGAAAAGCTGGGCTGGGAGCCGAAGACGACGCTGGAAGAACTGTGCACGATGATGGTCGAGGCAGACCTGCGGCACAACAAGGACGGCCAGTCGTTTTGAAGTTGAAGTGGTGCTGACGCATCGCGCGTCGGAGCGCGCATCGGAGATGTGCGCCCAGCAAATCCATGGCGCATCGCGCCCGTTTATCCGCGCGAATGCGGGACAGTCTTACCGTAGAAGCGAGGAACAATGAAGTGGACGTCGATGTTGGGGCCGATAAAGCGCCGCTTGGGACTGGGCGTCAATGGTGGCGCCGAATCAGAAGAAGCGCAGATCGCCAACACGCTGACGATTTCCGGCGTATTCGATCCCGGTTTCTATCGACGGGCCTATCCCGATGTCGATTCGAGCGGGCTCTCTCCCGCCGAACACTTCGTGAAGGTTGGCATGGCGAGCGAACGGCGGCCTTCCCTGGGATTCGATCCCGTCGCATATTCGGCGCTCTATCCGGACATTGAGGGCGCGTCCAAGGCGGCACTGCACTACGCGTATCACGGGCAGCGCGAGGGCCGATGGATCGATCCGGCGCCGTTCGATCCGGCAAGACTGGAGGAAGTGACGCGGGCCATCCGCGATGCCGGACTTTTCGATGCAGCGTTCTACCTGCAGGCCAACCCTGTGGTGGTCGAGAGCGGGATGGATCCCTTGCTCCACTACCTGGCCACCGGACACCGGAGCATGGCGGAGCCTTCACCCGTCGTATCGATGAAGGCCTATTTGGGCCTGTACCCCGACCTGCGCGAGTCCGGAGCGAATCCGCTGGCCCACTGGGTGATGTGCGGCCGCCTGGAAAAACGGATCCTGCCTGGTCACGGACTCAAGAACTTCCGATGGGCAGTGCCGGGCAGATCCTTTCCATTGCCCGACGACATCGTGCATCACGAGCGGATGACAGGCGTGGCCTACTTCGCGGGGCAAGGCTTCGATTTCGAGGATCGGGGCACGCCGGAGGCTATCGAACGCAGTGTCGACAGCATGGCAGGGCGCAAGCCGCTCCTGTCCATTGACTCGTCCTCCCCGAAGGTGTCGATCATCGTGCCCGTCTATGGGCAAATGCCCTTCGCGCTGAACTGCCTGGACTCGCTCGCGCAGCACGAATCGAAGCATTCGGTGGAGATCCTGGTCGCCGATGACGCTTCGCCCGAGCACACGCGCACAGGGCTGCTCGCGCGCATTCCCTGGATCCGTTACGAACGACGCGAGGCGAACGGTGGCTTTCTCGAATGCTGCAATTCCGCGGTGCAACTGTCCCGGGGAGAGTTCGTCGTGCTGCTCAACAGCGACACGCGGGTGGTGCCCGGGTGGCTGGACGAGCTCATCGACGGGTTCGAACTGTTTCCCAAGGCGGGAATGACCGGGTCGAAGCTCTTCAATGCCGACGGCACTTTGCAGGAAGCCGGTGGCATCTTCTGGCGCGACGGCTCCGCGCACAACTACGGCCGCGGTGACGATTCGAACCGGCCGCAGTATTGCCATGCGCGCAAGGCAGACTTCATTTCGGGGGCATCCATCGCACTGCGCAGGCGGGTGTGGGACGAGCTCGGTGGCTTCGACGCGTGGTATCGACCGGCCTACTGCGAGGATGCCGATCTGGCGTTTCGCCTTCGTCGTCACGGCTACGAGGTCTGGTACATGCCATTCTCCCGCGCCATCCACTATGAGGGCGTGACGCATGGGCGTGACACGAGCAAGGGCGTCAAGGCCTATCAGGTCGAGAATCTCAGGAAGTTCGCCCAGCGTTTTGCAGCGGAACTGCTGTCCCATCCCGTGCCCGGCACGCTCTCCGCGCGGGCGGCTTCGTGGCGGTTCGCGCAGAACATCCTGATCGTCGACGCCTTGACACCGCGGCCGGATCACGACTCCGGCTCGATCGTGACCGACGAAGTCATGAGAACCTACCGGGACCTGGGGTTCGGTGAGAGCTTCTTTCCCCAGCATGATCCGAGGTATCTCGGTGCCGCGACGGAGCGCCTTCAACGACTGGGCGTCTGTTGTCATTACATGCCGTACGCGCTCGATATTAGGGGTGTCATCGAGAACTCCTTCTATTTCGACTACGCACTGCTGTACCGATACAACGTGGCATCCGTTGTCTGCGCGCCGTTGCGCGAGTTGTCGCCATCCACAAGGGTCGTCTTTGCGAACGTGGACCTGCATTACCTGAGAGAGCTGCGCGGGGCTTCGACCCACGCGGATGCCAGCGGGATATTCAAGGCGGCGGTCACCAAATCCCTCGAACTCGAGATGTTCGCCCGCGCCGATGCCAGCTTCGTGCACACGGAGATCGAGAAGAAGATCATCCAGGACGAGATGCCGCGTCCGCTGAAGAACATCGTGGTGCTGCCCTGGCTGTCCGACATCGACAAGGACTGTGGCGGCTGCGATGGTCGCAAGGACATCATGTTCCTCGGAAGCTTTCCGCACCTGCCCAACGTGGATTCGATCCGGTTCTTCATGCAGTCGATCTGGCCCGAACTAGAGCAGCAACTTCCTGCGCAGGCCAAACTGCTCGTGGTGGGCCACCAGCCTCCGCCGGAGGTGCTTGCGATGGCGAGTGATCGCGTGGTGGTGACCGGCTACGTGGAGGATCTCAAGCCGTACTTCGAGCGCTCGCGAGTGTTCGTCGCGCCATTGCGCTATGGCGCGGGAATCAAGGGCAAGCTCGTGACGGCCCTGGCGCACGGCGTTCCGAGCGTAGCGACCACGATCGCCGCGGAAGGCATCGGAACCGACGAGTCGAGCCATCTGCGCGTGGCCGACGAACCTGAGGCGTTCGCGCGGGAAGTCATGCGCGTGTACTCGGACGAAGCGCTCTGGACCCGGATGCGGACGGCGGGCTGGGCCTTCGTGCACGAGAACTACTCGCGGGAAGCGGCCGCGCAACTGTGCTTGCAGGCACTCAAGCTCGCGGACGAGAACTGGCTGGAGCGACAAGAGCAGTCGTGCAATCAGACGCTCAAGGCTCTTCTCGGCGTTGACCGTCGCGTCGAACCAGCGGGCCCGGCCTCGAGTTGAAGTCCGCGCAAGCCCGCAGCGTTTCGAAAGCGCAGCGGTATTTGGCGTGACGACTACCAAAATAAAAGAGTGATGACTGGAATCGTGGAAAAGAATTGGAACGCGGCGACCGGAATCGCCTTCGTCGGCACGCGCGAGTTCAGGCGCTACCTGGTCATCTGTGTCGGAGTGCTCCTGCTTCTGTTCCTGGTGCTGCGCAACGGCGGCCTCTACGCCGTCGTGGTCGACGAAACGCTCTACAGCAAGTTCTCGAGGCTCGTGCCGTTTGCCGAGTCCGCCGTGCCCGGCTACCTGTATCTCGCGCTGTTCCGCATGACGAACATCTGTGGCGACGCGTTTCTGGATTGCGCACGCGTATTGAACGTGGTGGTCTTCCTGGCGGCCGCGCCATTCATCTACCTGAGCGCGAGAAAGACCTGCGGCCAGGTCGCGGCCGCTGCGGTCACTCTGCTGGCGCTGGTGGGGCCCATCAACGTCTACACGGCCTACTTCATGCCGGAGGCGTTGTACTTCCTCTGCTTCTGGGTGCTCACCTGGTACGCGCTGAACCTGGATCGGAACTCGACGCCGCGGTCCTTCGCGGTCCTGGGCCTGCTGTTCGGACTGTGCGCGTTGGTCAAGCCGCACGCCATCCTGTTCATGCCGGCGCTGCTTGTTTTCGCGTGGGTCGCGACGCGCAAGCCGGGCGCCGGCATCGGCGGGATCGTGGAAGCGCTCAAGGGCGTCGCTGCGTTCCTCGCCTGCGCCATGGTCCTGAAGTTCGGGGTCGGCTACGCCGTGGCGGGACGGGCCGGATTGACCCTCATGGGCACGGCCTACGGGTCGATGGCCCATACCGGCCTGGCGAGCCTCTCGCACTACCTGGAAATCGTCGCGATGGCGATGGATGTGGCCCAGGGACACCTCATTGCGCTGGCACTGATGTTCGGCATGCCGATCGCTGCCGGCGCCTGCGTGACGCTGTCCTCGATCGTGCGACGCAGGGATGCATCCACGACGCAGACCGCCCTCTACAGCACCTTGATCCTGGGCTGCCTGTTGATCGTGGTCGCGCTCTTCACCGCCACGGTTCCCTATGCGGACCCGAACCAGGCAGTCAACAGGCTGCACATGCGTTACTACAACTTCGCATTGCCGCTGCTCTTGATCGTTGCTGCCGGATTCCTGCGTCAGGGTGCGCATGAGGCGTCCCTGGCCTGGCGGCTCTGCACAGCCATCCCGGTGGGCCTGTTTGCCGTCTACGGCCTCGCAGGGGGACTGGTGCCGTACGAGTCGAGCTATGTCGACAACCCGGAACTGAGGGGCTTCGTGCTCAACGGCCGTTGCTTCAAGTGGCTGGCCGGATTGTCGATTGCGGCATTGGTCGCCTGGGTGGCGGACGCTCGGCTGGGTGCCCGGTTGTACGTCTTCATCTACGCCCCGGCGTTCGCTCTGCTTGCGTCCGCGTCCGTGAATGCGGACCTCGGGCAACGCAAGACGCCGGATATCTACGATCGCGCTGGCATCGTGGCGAACAACTACCTGGCCGACGAAGACATCTCGAAACTCGTGGTCGTCGGTTCCGATCCGGCCGGCCTGTTGCGCGCCGCCATGTACCTGGACAACCCGAACGTGGTGCTGAAAGAAGTCCCCGCCGGCACGCGCGTCGAGTTTTCCGAGCTTCCCGAGGATCGTGAGTGGGTGCTTACGGTGGGAGATGTCGCGCTTGCGGGGCGAAGGCATTTCGAGGTTTCGATGGATGACTTTGCCCTGGCCAGGATCGTGGAATCGGCAACGCTGACCTTCGACAAGACGTCCTGGCCGGGCCTGGTCAGCAAGACCCAGGGCTTGTCGGGCGCGGAGCCATGGGGCGCCTGGTCGACCGGCAAGGTTGCCACGATCGCGTTCAAAAGGCCGCTGCCGGCACGCTTCGCCGTGCATCTCAAGGGCCGCGCCTTCGCATCCGCGCCGCACGACGAGTTCGTGATGCATGCGGGCTCGAACTCGAAGTCGTTCAAGCTGGCGGAAGGCGTGGTCGAGGAGAAGGTGCTCGAATTTGACAACGCCTCCAGGTCAAATCTCATCCGGATCGACATTCCTAATCCGATGTCGCCCAAGGCCCGCGGCCTCGGAGAAGACGACCGGCTCCTCGGCATCGCGTTCTACGAATTGCGGATCGAGCCGCTCTGAGTCCGCGGGGGACCGCGTCTAGAACGATTGCCCTTGCGCGTTTCGGCGCAGGTCGGCCGCAACCATCATCGCGCAGAGTTCTTCCAGCGTCGTCTTCGGCACCCATCCGAGCTTTTCAGCCGCGCGCGCGGGATTGCCGATCAGCAGGTCCACTTCGGCGGGCCGATGGAACTTCGGGTTGACGCGAACCAGCGTCTTGCCGCTGCCGACTTCGATGCCGACCTCGTGCTGCTCGTCGCCCTCGAACCGCAGTTCGAAGCCCGCAGCCTTGAATGCCATGTCGACGAACTCCCGTACCGTTTCCATCCGGTTGGTGGCCAGCACAAAGGTGTCGGGCTCGTCGGCCTGCAGCATGCGCCACATGCCTTCCACGTACTCCTTGGCGTAGCCCCAGTCGCGCTTGGCGTTCAGGTTGCCAAGCTCCAGCACATCCAGCTTGCCGAGCTTGATCTTGGCGGCGGCGTCGGTGATCTTGCGCGTGACGAACTCCCGGCCGCGCAGCGGGCTCTCGTGATTGAAGAGGATGCCGCTGGCGCCGAAGATGCCGTAGCTCTCGCGATAGTTGATCGTCATCCAGTGGGCGAAGAGCTTGGCGACACCATAGGGACTGCGCGGATAGAAGGGCGTGTCCTCGGCTTGCGGGATGGCTTGCACCTTGCCGAACATTTCGGACGTCGAGGCCTGGTAGAAGCGGATCTTCGGGTTGACCAGCCGTATCGCTTCGAGCAGGTGCAGCGCGCCCATCGCCGTGATCTGCGCCGTCGTCTCGGGCTGGTTGAAGCTCACGCCGACGAAGCTCTGGGCCGCAAGGTTGTAGACCTCGTCAGGCTGGGCCCGATCGATGAGCAACATGGAACTGCCGAGGTCCGTCAGGTCGTATTCCACGAGTTCGAGACTCGGGTGGTTCTGGATCCCGAGTTCCTCGATCCGCCAGAAGTTGACCGAGCTCGTGCGCCGGTAGGTCGCGAAGACCTTGTAGCCCTTCGCTAGAAGCAGTTCGGCAAGATAGGCTCCGTCCTGGCCGGTGATGCCGGTGACAACTGCTGTTTTGCTCATGGCTTGTTCAATGGGATGGGCTGGCGGCCGAAGCCGGATCCGAAGGCAACCAGGGCCTGGCTGCGCGCGGCGGGACTGCGGGGGCGAAGTCCCCCCCCGTAATGGTCAGGTTCGGGTTGTAGAACGGATCGTTCGCGATGACGTCGGCCCAGATCCGCTTGAAGTTGCTGCACTCTTCGAAAAACTGGTTGCGGCGTTCCTCGCCCGACGGAAGGCCGAGGCTCGCCGACTCGTGATGGAAGAGCTGGGCATACGGTGTCCACACGATGGCGTGGCCGGCCTGCCGCAGGCGCAATCCGATATCGACGTCGTTGAAGGCCACCGCGAAGTTCTTCTCGTCGAATCCTTGCACTTCGAGAAAGACTTCCCGGCGCATCAGCATGCAGGCCGCGGTGACGGCCGAGAACTGCTGCGTGCAGGCAGCGCGGCCGAAGTAGCCGAGGGCACCCCGCGGCAGCCCGACGTGAGGATGGCCTGCCAGTCCGCCGATGCCGACGACGACGCCGGCGTGCTGGATGGTCTCGTTCGGATAGAAGAGCTTGGCGCCGACCGCGCCGACCTCGGCGCGCAGCGCATGCCCGACCATCTCGGCGAGCCATTCGGGCTCGATCACTTCGATGTCGTTGTTGACGAAACCCAGCAGCGGCGCATCGGTCTGGCCGACGGCCCAGTTGTTGAGTGCGGCAAAACTGTAAGGCTGGTCGTAGTCGATCACGCGGACCCGCGGAAGCCGCGCGATCTCTTCGAAGTACGAGAAGGACTCGGCCTGCTCGCTGCGATTGTTGACGACCAGGATGTCGAAATTCTCGTACTGCGTCTTGTCGAGGATCGTCTGGACTGCCACGCGCAGCAGATCGACCTTGTCCTTGGTCGGGATGATGAGTGTGACGCGAGGGCGCTCCGCTGGCAGGGCCCATTTCACCCGGTAGTAGCCCAGGTGGGCTTCCATCGAGACGCGGGCATCGCGGCCCGTGCGGTCGAGGTGTTCCTGGATAGCGCGGGCGGCAGCCTCGTATGGGTACATCTTCTCGGTCGTGGCGAGCGCCACGGAGCCGGCGATCGCCCGCCAGTGGTAAAGGATGTGCGGGATGTGCCGGATGCGATCGGGCGAGGTTTGCTCGGAGAACCTGAGCGTCACATCGTAGTCCTGGCTGCCATCGAAGCCCGACCTGAAGCCGCCGATGTCCTCCAGAAGGCTTCGTCGATACACGGCGAGGTGCACGACCGCGTTCTGCGACAGCATGAGGTCGTAGTTCCAGTCGGACTTGAACCAGGGGTCGAAACGAACGCCGTCCTCGTCGATCTTGTCCTCGTCGCTGAACAGGAAGTCCAGGTCGGGACGAACTTCGAGTTCGGCGGCAACCATGTAGAGGGCGTGCGCGGCGAGTTCGTCGTCATGGTCGAGCAGCGCGACGAAATCACCTGTCGCCAGGCTCAGTGCCGAGTTGGTGGCTGCCGCGATATGGCCGCTTTCTGCCCGGCGCATGAACTTGATGCGCTTGTCCGCCCTTGCATACTGCGCGGCGATCCTGGCGACATGAGGACTCGACGACCCGTCGTCGACGAGGCAGAGTTCCCAGTTGGGATAAGTCTGCCCGGTGACCGAATCGACGCATTTCCGCAGCAGCGGTTCGGGCGTGTTGTAGAGCGGCACGAGCACCGAGATCAACGGCGTCGACTTGAAACTTCGCGTATGCGCATCGATCGCGGCGAGGTCGGCGGCGCTCAGGGTCCCGAACTGCGCCACCCAGTCGGCATAGCGGTCGGATTCGCGCTCGCTCGATCGTTCCCTCAACGCGTGGCGCAGCAAGCCTTTCACGCCCGACTGCTTGATGACCCGGAGGGCTTCGGCGGCATAGCGTCGGGCGAAGGACGGATTGCGCCGCAATTGATCGAGCACCGGCTGCGCGCGCCGATACGCCGCCCGATACTGACTGATGGGCTCGAAGGTCAAGGCATTGATCTTGAAGCGCCCGCGTCCGCTGAGGGGGTCGAGCCTGAGCGCGCGCAATCTGGCGGGCAACCGGACGAGCGAACCGTCGGGACGGCTCTTGCAGGTTGCCACGTGACGGGTCGCGTCCTGCGAAAAGCCCGAGCCGTCATCGAAATACAAGGTGGGTGTCAGCACCTGGCCCTCGGCCTCGGCCTCGGCATCCAGCCGGATGACGTTCCAGCCCGTGGGAACGCGGTGCGATGCGAGCTCGATCAGGAAATAGGGGTCGTCGCCCGTGGAGACCCACCATTCGCCTTCGCGCCGGAGATCGTTCTGTGGGATGAGTTCGGGGATGATGCTTTTCGTCACGCGGTACCTGCTACTTCAGGTGATGAGCGCCGGTCGCCGAACTCTCGCTCATGGCCACTGCGGGCGATCCCGCCTTCACCGGAGGCGCCTTGTTCGCCGCGGCTTGGGGATGGGCGACCGTACGTTGTGCCGGCGTCGTCGGTGTCGGGACGGTTGCCAACAGCTGCCGCACGGTGTTCCTGAATTGCGCGCGAGAGCAGTCGACCGTCACTCGTTCCAGGGCGGACGTCCTGATCGCTTGCCAGAGCTCCGCGTCGCGGTAGAGGCGGGCCGTGGCCTTGGCGAAATCGGAGGCCGACGTGGCTGCGAGCAGATCCCGCCCGGACTGCCAGCCGGTCTGCGATGCAAGCAGGTCGGTCGCGACGGTCGGCACGCCGTGCGCGGCCGCTTCGTAGACTTTCAGCGGAATGCCCGCAGCGATGCGCGTGGGCGCGAGAACGACGCGCGCGCGTTCGAACCAAGGGCGCAGGTCGTCGACTGCCCCGACCAGGTCCAGTCCCTGGCCGGCGAGGGCGGCAACGGAAGGGGCCCGGTTGATACCGACCACCTTCAGCTGGACGTCCTGGCCGAGTTCTCGTTGCAGGTGCGGCCAGATTTCGCTGGCGAACCATCGCAGCGATTCGGCGTTCGGTGCGTCTTCGCCGTGCACGGCGCCGACGAAGAGAAGGTCGGCTCGTTCATCGAAGGGCGCCACTGTGGGCGCGACGTCGATGGTGTGGCCGAGGATGAAGACCGGGCCGACCCCGTGCGCTTCGAACTGCGCCTTTTCCTGCGGCGAGACGGAGACGATCGCGTTGGCGGTCCGCGTCAAGGCCACTTCCTCGGCAATCATCTGGTCTGCCACGGCGGACGAGATCTCCTCGCCGGCCAGCGCGCTCTGCAGTAGCTTGCGCGACGCGAACAGGGCTTCGGCGTCGTAGAAGACCCGGGCATCGCCGATCAGCTCCGGCCGGCCTTGCGTTGCGGCGAGGAACTCCTTCATGTTGTGCGGACGGCAAACAAAGACGGCATCGTAGAAGCCGCGCCGCTTCTCCAGGAAGGAGCGCAGGTTCCCCGCGGAGGAGCCGTACATGACTTCGACAGACTCTGGCACCGACCGTCGGATGCCTTCCCAGGTTTCAGCATGGCTGAACATGGGGAACAGCGTGACCTCCGCGTCCGCTGCGACCAACTCTCTCAGCAACTCGTTCGACCGCGGATAGCCTGCGCCGAGTTTCGAGTGGGGCACCCGGTCTTCGATGAAGAGAATGCGCCTGGCACCGGTGCGTGCGCGTGCGCGCAGCAGATTGGATGGCGCGTGGGCTTGCTGGCTCTCGAGCCATGCCGCATGCCGTTCGCGAAAGATCGCCCAGTTGCGCTGCTGCAGTTCGAGTGCTTGCTCGGAGGTCGACGAGCTTCCGAACTCGTAGTGCAGGATCACGATCCCCGGATCGAAAACGACCCGGCGACCCGACTGCCAGATGCGCAGGCAGTAGTCCGTTTCCTCGTAGTAGGCGGGTGCGTAGCGTTCGTCGAAGCCACCCATGGATTCGAACAGTGAGCGCGGCGTGAGCAGGAATGCGCCGGAACAGTAGTCCACGTCGCGCCGGTACATGAATTCGGGTGCGTCGGGTCGCTCGCCGCGGCCGTAGCCCACGCAGACGCCATCATTCCAGACGATCGATCCGGCTTCCTGCAAGGTGCCATCCGGCAAGACGATCCTTCCGCCGATCGCGCCGACGCTCGCGTCGGCCTCGCTCTCGCGAACGGCGGTCTCCAGTGCGCCGGGCATGAGCAGGGCGTCGTTGTTCAGGAACAAGAGGTACTTGCCACGGGCATCGCGCGCCGCACGATTGGCGCCCCGCAGGAAGTGGAGATTGTCCGGACTGCGAATGATCCTGGCGCCTTCGATCCGATGGAGAAGTCCGGCCGTGGCGTCCGACGAGCCGTTGTCGAGGATGATGACCTCCACGCCGAGCGTGCTTCCGTTGGTGACTTCCGCAATCGAGGACAGGCAGGCAAAGGTCAGCTCTGCCTGGTTGTAGAGCACCAGCAGGATGCTCACGTCCGGTGTCGGGTGGGAGGGCAGCCTGAGCTTGCCGCTTGACGTCAGGAAGACGTCCAGTTGCGTCTTGAACCCGGCGCGCATGGCCGCCTTGGGGCTGGTGCCTGCCGGGCCGGGAGAGGTGCTGCGCCCCGATTCCGATGGAGCCTGTTCCGCAGGATGCTCTGGTGAAGGCGATGCGCCGGACAGCCTGCGAAGCGCCCTGGTCGCGGCCCGCAGCGGTGCGGTGATGCGCCAGGAAGCGGAACTGCGGAAGGCGTGCGCCATCTCTTCGCGCAGACGTTTCTCGTCCGCGCGGACATGCATGACTTCGCGAGCGAATTCCTCCTGCTGCGCCGAAACCATCTGGGCCAGCCGCTGACTCTCGGCGGACAGCTGTTGCCGTTCGACATTCCACGCGGTTCGGAGCTTGTCATGGGCAGACCGCAGACGTTCTGCCTCCTTCACGGCGTCATCGCGAGACGTCTCCGGATGGGCCAGTTCAACCCCGCTTTTCGTGTCGCCCTCTCTTGCGGGATCGCGCGAGTCCCTCGTATTCATTGCGTTCCTTCTCGTTCAATCGCAGGAAATTTCTTGTTCTTTGTTCTCTTGCGGGCTTTTCCAGTCTAGCGCACGCGCCGGCGACGCCGGAGTCGCCCGGCGCCCGCATCGACGTCGGAGATCGCCTCAATCTGCGTGCTGCCCGGCATAGGGCAGGAGCAAGAATCGTCCCGTGCCGGGTCCCCGGCGAGGGAAGGAAGTGGAAACAGAATGTGATGGCGCGTCGCTTCGGCGCGCCACACCTGATCAGGCGCTGACCGACGCTTCGACGATCCGTCCGTGTTCCAGGTGAATGACGCGATTGCACTCCTTGGCGATCAATTCGGGCGAATGCGAAGCCAGCACCAGGATGCCGGACTTCGAAACCACGTCCTTCATGCGCTTCTCGGCCTTCTCGGTGAACTCCGCGTCACCGACCGAGAGCCATTCGTCCATCAGCAGGATGTCGGCCTCCACGCTGGTCGAGATCGAGAACGCCAGGCGCATC
This sequence comes from Variovorax sp. P5_A3, assembly GCF_056400665.1. NCBI lineage: Bacteria > Pseudomonadati > Pseudomonadota > Betaproteobacteria > Burkholderiales > Comamonadaceae > Variovorax > Variovorax sp. P5_A3. Next base: position 74,553 of record NZ_JBFUKW010000005.1, read on the forward strand.
ATCATCCCGGTCGAATAGGTGCGAACCGGCATGTTCACGTACTCGCCCAAGCCGCTGAACTCGCAGATTTCGGGCGTCAGTTCATCGACCTGCTTCTTGCTCATGCCCATCACGAGACCACGAAGCATGATGTTCTCGACACCCGTCGCGTCCGGTTCGATACCGAGCGACGGGTCGATCAGGCTCGACACGGTTCCCTTGCGGACGAACTCGCCCGCAGAGGGCTCGAAGACCCCGGCCAGCGTGCGCAGCAGCGTGGACTTGCCCGCGCCGTTGTGACCGATGAGCCCGAGCCGGTCGCCGCTCTTCAATTCGAGGTTGATGCCGCTCAGCGCCTGCACCACGTTGACGCCGGTCTCCTTGCCGAAGCGGCCGCCGGTGACGGAAGCCGCCAGTGTCTTCTTGAGTGAGTTGGCGCCGGCACCGTAGATGGGAAAGTTGACCGAGACGTTGTTGAGGGAAATGAAAGCCATTTTTTACAGCCAATAGACCACGCGCCGGCGGTACTTCGCGAACAGGAGGCTCGACGCAATGAGTCCGAAGACCGTCCATCCCAGCATGCCCCACCAGTTGTGGGCGTCGGCCACGTTGCCCATCAAGGGCGCGCGGAGCAGTTCGAGCATCTGCGCAAAGGGGTTGTAGAGGATGTACTGGGCGCGGCCCGGCAGGCTTGCCGGTAGCCAGAACACGGGGGTCAGGAACATCAGCATCTGCATCACGCTGGTGACGATCTGGCCCACGTCACGGAAACGCGTGCAGACCAGGCCGAGCGCGATGCCCAGCGCGTGCGCGTTGATGAGCAGGAGCAGGAAGGCCGGCACCACGAGGAGGGCCGACCATGAGAGGGAGATACCGGCCCAGATCGCCACCGGCACATACAGCACGATCTGATGCGCGAACTGGATGAGGTTGCGGGACATGCTCCGCCACACGAACAGGCTGATCGGAAAGTAGCCCTGCTTGAGGTAGTTGGACGAGCCGATGAACGCGTTGCACGAGTCCGAGACCATGCTGGAGAAGAAGGCCCAGAAGATGATGCCGAGCGCCAGGTGCGGAAAGAACTTCGACAGCTCGGTGCCGAACAGGCCGCTGTAGAGCGGACCCATGCCGCCGATCATGGCGCCCATGCTGAGCGTCAGCCAGAACGGGCCGAGCATCGAGCGCCGGTAGCGCAGGACGATGTCGAACCAGGCGAGGGTCCACCAGATGTCGGTGCGGCGGGTGCCTTCCCACCAGTCGGCCCAGGGACTGCGATGCAAATTGGAATGTGCCTGACTCATACGCGCCCGTAGGTATCGGCGAGCCGCACGATGTCGTCTTCGCCGAGGTAGGCGCCGCATTGAACTTCGACGAGCACGAGCTCGTCTTCACCGATATTCGTCAATCTGTGTTTCTCTTTGAGGGGGATGTAGCGGTATTCGCCGGGTGAGGTGCGGTATTCGGTTTCGCCGACCTGGACCATGGCGGTTCCCTGCACGACGACCCAGTGTTCTGCCCGTTGGTGGTGGTATTGGAGCGAAAGCGCCTCGCCCGGCTTCACGGTGATGCGCTTGACCTTGTAGCCGTCCTCTTCCTTGAGCGACGCGTAGGTCCCCCAGGGACGATGGACGACCGCCGGCAGATGGACGGTCTCGTGCTTGCGGACATTCAGGGCCTCGACGATCCGCTTGACGTCTTGCGCCTTGCTCTTGTGCGCCACGAGCAGCGCATCCGGGGTGTCGACGATGACCAGGTCGTGCACGCCGAGGGTGGCCACGATTTTCGGTCCGTGGCTGTCGACCTGAACGTGCGTGCCGGTGGTATCGAGCGCGACGACGTCCGACGGCATCGTGTTGCCGTTGGCATCGCCCGGATGGGCCTTGGCGACCGACGGCCAGGAGCCGACATCGCTCCAGCCGAACTTGGCGGGCACCACGTGGACGTTGTCGGCGCGCTCCATCACCGCATAGTCGATGCTGATGTCGGGCTGCAGGCCGAAGCTGTGCGAGTCGAACTGGACGGTGTTGCCCGTGGCGCTCGCGGCGTCGAAGGCGCGGCGTGCGCCGGCCAGCACCTCGGGCGCGTGCCGCTCGAAGGCTGCGAGGATGGCATCCGCGGTGAAGCAGAACATGCCGCTGTTCCAGTAGTAGCGCCCGGTTGCGAGGTATTCCTGCGCGGTCTCCTGGTCCGGCTTTTCGACGAAGCGCCTGGCGGGCTGGCTCTCGCGCGAGGCCTTGTCCACCTCGACATAGCCGAAGCTGGTGTCGGGGCTGGTCGGACTGATGCCGAACACCACGAGGGAGCCCTGCGCCGCGATCCGGAAAGCCTGGCTCGCGCTGGCGACGAAGGCTTCCACATCGGACACCAGGTGGTCGGCCGAAAGGACGAGCATCACCGTGTCGCCGCTGAATTGCTTGACGCACTGGAGCGCCGCGAGCGCAATGGCGGGGCCGGTGTTGCGGCCCTTGGGCTCGAGCAGCATCGTCGCATCGGGCGGATCCTGCATCTGCCGCAGCACGTCCTTGGTGAGGAACAGGTGGTCCTTGTTCGTCACGACCATGAGGTCGCCGGTACCGCACGCCTGCCCCCGTTCGATCGCCTTCTGGAGCAAGGTCGATCCACCAAGCTTCATGAAAGGCTTGGGAAAGGCTTGGCGCGATGCGGGCCAAAGGCGGGAGCCTGCGCCTCCCGCGAGCACGACTGATAGCAAGCGCATTTTTTTGGGGGGGTGTGTTGAGGGGATAATTTTACTGACCCGGCCGTCGGGAAAATTCAAGCAGAACCGCAAGCGGTCCCCATGGCGAAAAGCACACGCGAAATCACGATCTTGCCAGCCCTTTCAGGAAATGCGCCGGCATCGCGCATCAAGTTTCGCGTTTTCATCTGCGGAAGAGATCTTCGTGCCGAGTAAGCCGACCTTGCCGGGCACCCTATCGCAGAGGCAACAGCCCGTGCTCGACCCTGGGCCGAGTCGCGCCCAACTCCAGGAGCGTCGCGAGGCACTGGAAGCGGAAGTCGATGCACTGAGGCGATCCATCAGCTGGCGGCTGACTGCACCGCTTCGACGCGCCAACAGATGGCTTCGGCGATCAGCGGGCCCCGCGTCGGAGACCGTCATCGGCCAGCGAGACGATTATGCCGAGTGGATTCGCCGGTATGACTCGCCCGGCGTTGCGCTGGACGCCGGGCCGCACGCCGAGGCGGCGGCATTGCCCGGGACGCCGCTTTTCTCGCTGCTGATGCCTGTTTCCGACCTTCGCTCCCCCTGGCTTGCCGAAGCCGTCGATGCGGTACGTTCGCAGCGCTACGCCGGTTGGGAGCTCTGCCTTGCCGTCGATGCCTCGTCCGGGGCCGAAGCGAGTGCGTTGCTGGACCGGCTGGATCTGGACGACGCGCGTATCAAGGTGGTGCCTCCCCTCGGGGGTGCGGGGTGCGTCGCATCGGCACTGAATGGCGCCTTGGGGATCGCATCGGGGGCGTGGGTGCTGCCGACGGATCCGGACGACCTGATTCCCGTGCAAGCGCTCCAACTGTTCGCCGCAGAGATCGCGAGCCATCCGGGTGCGCGGATGGTCTATTCCGATGAAGACCGCATCGATGCCCGCGGTCGCCGCTACAGCCCGTACTTCAAGCCCGACTGGAATCTCGATCTATTGCGGTCGCAGGACTTGTTCTCCCGGCTGGGTGCTTTCGACGCTTCGCTGGCCCGGCAGGTCGGCGGTTTTCGCCCGGGATTCGAAGGGGCGGAGGTCCATGACTTCGCGCTGCGTTGCATCGAGGCGCTCAGCCCCGATCAGGTGAGACACATCCCCCGCGTGCTCTGCCATCGTCGGTCCCATGGCGAGAGCACTGCACTGTCGCATGGCGCGGAGCCATCCGCACCGCCCGCGGGGGCGCGCGCCTTGAACGATCACCTTCGACGCCTCGGTATCGCCGGCACGGCGGAAGCCCTTCCCGAGGGCTATCGCGTGCACTACGACCTTCCGGTCGATCCGCCGCTGGTCACGCTGGTCATCCCGACCCGCAATGCGGAGGCGCTGGTGAGGCAGTGCGTCGAAAGCATCGTGGCCGCGACCACCTATCCCCATTACGAGATCCTGCTGGTCGACAACGGGTCCGACGATCCTGCGGCCCTGGCCTATTTCGCCGAACTCGACGCGCAGCCGGGCATCACGGTGCTTCGCGACGACCGGCCATTCAACTATGCGGCGCTCAACAATCGCGCCGTGGCGCAGGCACGCGGCGAGTTCGTGGCGCTGGTCAACAACGACATCGAAGTGATCACGCCGGACTGGCTCGGCGAAATGGTCTCGCTGGCGTGCCAGCAGGGCGTGGGGGCGGTCGGCGCCAAGCTCCTCTATCCGGACCAGACCTTGCAGCACGCCGGCATCGTGCTGGGTGTCGCCGAAGTGGCCGGCCACGCGCACAAGCACTTGCCGGCATGGCTCGGCGGCCATGGCCATCGCGCACGGCTCATGCAGTCGTTCTCCGCGGTGACCGCGGCCTGTCTGGTGGTCAGGAAGGATCTCTACGAGCAGGTCGGCGGCCTGAACGATGCCGACCTGAAGGTGGCCTACAACGACGTCGATTTCTGCCTCAAACTCCGGGACGCGGGATATCGCAATGTATGGACGCCGTACGCCGTTCTGTTCCATCACGAATCCGCGACCCGCGGCTCGGACATGTCCGGCGCGCAACGCGAGCGTCTCGCCCTGGAGCAGGCCTACATGAGAGAAAGATGGGGCGCCTTGATTGCGAATGACCCGGCGTACAACCCGAACCTCACCCTGGACGCGGAAGACTTCGGCCTGGCATGGCCGCCTCGCGTGACTCCGAACAGTCCCCAATGAAACCTGTACTTCCTTCCGTCTCGCTGGAGCCGCAAGCCTCCGGGCCTTCGCGCCCGGTGGGCCGTTTCCAGCGTGGCTGGCGCCTGCTCCGCACTTCAGGCTGGCGCGGCCTTCAATGGGGCTTGCGCCAGCGCTTCGGCGGCGGTCTCGACTACGCGCGGTGGATCGCCGACAACGACACGCTGACACCGCAACTTCAGGAAGCGATGTCGCAGCGCGTCGCCGCAATGAAAGCACCGCCGCTGATCTCGGTGCTCATGCCCACCTACAACCCGAACCCCGCATGGTTGCGCGAGGCCATCGAGTCGGTGCGCAGCCAGATCTATCCGCATTGGGAGCTCTGCATCGCGGACGATGCCTCGACCTCCCCAGCGGTCCGGGACATCCTGAAGTCCTATGCCGAGACGGATGCCCGGATCAAGGTCGTGTTCCGGCCCGAGAACGGCCACATCTCGGCGTCGTCGAACAGCGCGCTGGCGCTCGCGACCGGGACCTGGCTGGCACTCATGGACCACGACGATCTGCTGCCCGAGCATGCGCTGTTCTGCGTGGCGGACTGCATCGCCGCGCATCCGGATGTGCGGCTGATCTATTCGGACGAAGACAAGGTCGACGAATCCGGTCGGCGCTTCGATCCCTATTTCAAGTCCGACTGGAACGTCGACCTGTTCCGCTCGCAGAACATGTTCAGTCACCTCGGCGCGTTGGCGACCGACCTGGTGCGCGAAGTCGGTGGCTTCCGGCTCGGCCTCGAAGGCTCGCAGGACTGGGACCTGGTGCTGCGCTGTATGGAGCGCGTCGAAGCCGGGCAGATCCGGCATGTGCCCCGCGTCCTCTATCACTGGCGGGTGCACAGCGAAAGCACGGCCGGCTCTATGGATGCCAAGCCGTACGCGGCAGTAGCGGGCGAGCGTGCCCTCAACGAGCACTTCGCGCGCACGGGTGTGCGCGCCGCGGCGGAGCATATCGGCGTGGGCTATCGCGCTCGCTACGCTCTTCCCGAAGCGCCGCCGCTGGTGTCGCTGATCATTCCGACGCGCAACGACGCGAGGTCCATCCGGCGGTGCGTGGACTCCGTGCGCGAGAAGACGGCCTATCCGAACTACGAGATCGTGGTGGTCGATCGCGCATCGACCGGCGCCGAGATGCAGGCCTGGCTGCAATCCATTGCGAAGGAGCCCGGGGTCCGCGTGGTCCGGATCGGGCAGGCCTCCGATGACGCCGCCGTCCTCAACACGGCGGCCGAGGCTGCGGAGGGCAGCGTTCTGGCCCTTCTCGCGGACCAGGTCGAGGTGAAGTCGGCCGAATGGCTTGGCGAGATGGTGAGTCTCGCCCTCCAGCCCGGCGTGGGCGCCGTGGGTGCGCGCCTGTGGTATCCGGCCGGGGCGTTGCAGCATGCCGGCGTGATCCTCGGGGTCGGCGGCGTGGCCGGCTATTCGCACCGGGGCATGCCGCCTGCACGGGAAGGGTATTGCGGACGCGCGGCCCTGATCCAGTCCATGTCGGCCGTGTCCGCTGCGTGTCTCGTCGTCACGAAGGACCATTACCAGCAAGTAGGAGGAATGGACGCAGATCACCTCAAGGGGGCGTTCGCGGACGTCGACCTCTGCCTGCGTCTGCGGGAGGCGGGCCTGCGCATTGTGTGGACGCCCTATGCCGACCTGATCCACCATGCGTCGACCTGGCCTGCGAAGTCGACGCATGTTCGGGAGGACGCTGCGTACATGCGACAGCGATGGGGCAAGGCCCTCCTCGACGACCCGGCCTACAGCCCGAACCTGACACTCCAGCTCGAGGACTTCAGCTACGCGCGATGGTCCCGCGCACCCTGGTACTCCGAGGCCGCAAGAACCTGAACATGGCAACCGCCCCCCTGTCCATCTCCGTCGCCCTGTGCACCTACAACGGGGCCGCCTTCATCCGCGAACAGGTCCGCAGCATCTGTCTGCAGTCACGCCCTCCGCAGGAGATCGTGCTGTCCGACGACGCGTCGACCGATGGCTGCGTCGATATCGCCCGCGCTGCGGTCGCCGAGTGCGCCGCCGAGCGTCCCGAACACCCGGTCGCCCTGCGCGTGCTGCAGAACACCACCGCGCTTCGCGTCACGAAGAATTTCGAGCAGGCCGTGCGCGCCTGCGAGGGCGACCTGATCGCATTGAGCGACCAGGACGACGTGTGGAAGCCCGACCGGCTTGCCCGGATGGCGGCCGAATTCGAGCGGCGCCCCGATCTGCTGCTGCTGCACACCGACGCGCGCCTGGTCGATGACGATCGCAGGGATCTTGGCCAGTCGCTCTTCCACGCGCTGGAGGTCAAGCCCTTCGAAATGAACTGGATCCACGGCGGCAATGCCTTCGACGTGTTCCTTCGCCGCAATCTCGTGACCGGCGCGACCGCGATCTTCCGCCGCAGCCTGCTGGCCGACGCCGCACCTTTTCCGGTGGAATGGCTGCATGACGAGTGGCTCGCGATCGTGGCCTCGACCGTGGGTGGCGTCGACGTGCTGGAAGACGAACTGATCGAGTACCGCCAGCACGCATCCAACCAGATCGGCGCACGGCGCGACACCTTCATGGGCAAGATCCGCAAGGCGCTGGCTTCGCGCGGCGACACGCACGTCAAGCGCGCCATCAAGGCGGAGCTTCTTCTCGCGCGCCTGCTGACGCTGGGCGACCGGGTATCGCCCGTCACGATCGAGAAGGTGCGCTCGAAGATCGAGCATCAGCGATTCCGGGCCGCATTGCCGGCGCGACGGATCGAGCGCTGCGTGCCGGTGCTGCGGGAGGCCATGACGGGCCGGTACGACAAGTTCGGCCGGGGAGTGCGGGGCGTCGTCCGCGACCTGTTCGAGTCGGTCTGATCCGGCCTGCGTCAGCCCGTCCGCTCCAGCCGCCAATAGCGCCAGAAAGCGGCGGACGACCACACCTTGAGTAGGCTGGTCACGTGCCAGTAGAGGTGTCGCTTGCTTCGATGGCTGGCGCGTCGCGCGTCGTGCCGGGCCTGCAGTTCCTCGGCGATCTGCAACTTCCAGCCCGCGAGCCGCAGTCGGGCGCAGATGTCGAAGTCCTCGCCATACATGAAGAAGCGTTCGTCGAAGCCTTCGATCTCGCGGTAGGCCTCGCTGCGGAAGAGCATGAACAGCCCCGGTATCCATGCAGGCACGACGGGCCGCACATAGTCGGGACGCTTGCGCGAGACGATCTCCAGCGGCGTGATGATCGCCCGGTGCTGTTCGGGCGTCGGCTTGCCGGGCTCGAGGATCCGGGGCGCGAGCAGGCCGCTGTCCGGCGCGGCGTGAGCGATCAATGGTGCGAGCACGTCGCTGTCGAAGCGGATGTCCGGATTCAACACCAGGAACCACGGCGTCGCGCAGCGCGCGAAGGCCTGGTTGTGGTTCGCGCCGAAGCCCTTGGGCGCGTCGTTCTCGATGCGTTCGATCTCGAAGCCCCAGCTCCGGCCCGCCAGCAGGTCGGGCTCGGGGATGTTGATCGTGAGCACGACCTTGGCGACCTCCCCGCGGTTGTACCGGTCCAGTTCCTCGATCAGCGGCAACACGAGTTCGAGCTGGCCATGGCTGACGATCGAGACCGTGATGGGAAGAGAGTGGGGTGGGGAGATCGGCATGGTCTAATTTCGCCCGGGAATTCTAGAGTTCCCGCTCCCACCCCATGATTGCTCTGATCGTCATCAGTTTTCTTCTCTCTGCATTCGCGGTGCAGGTGTTCATGCGCCGGGCGCGCCGGCATGCGCGGCGTTACGGCCACGACATGCCGCAGCGCTTCCACAAGGGCCACGTGCCGCGGTTGGGAGGTGCCGGCATCCTGGTGGGCATGGGGGTGGCCTGGCTGGTCGCGGGGATGCCTTCGGACCCGTTCAATGTGTCGTGGCCGCTGAAGGCCTCCGTGCTCACGCTGCTGTGCATCGCGCCGGCGGTGCTCGGCGGCATCATCGAGGACGTGACCCAGCGGGTGTCTGTGCGCTACCGGCTCGGGCTCACCATCGGCTCGGCGCTGTTGCTGTGTTGGGTGCTTCACCTGGGCGTCGCGCGGACCGGCGTGGCCACCGTCGACGGCTGGATGCAGGCGATGCCCTATGCGCCGCTCCTGTTCGCGGCGCTCGCGATTGGCGGCCTGCCGCATGCGTTCAACATCATCGATGGCTACAACGGGCTGGCCGGCACCGTCGCCGTGCTGGTCTGCCTGGCCATCTCGCACGTTGCGCTGCAGGTCGGTGACCGGCAACTGGCCGCGATGGTGATCTGCCTGGTCGGCGCGACGGTCGGCTTCCTGATCTGGAACTACCCGCGCGGCAAGATCTTTGCCGGGGACGGCGGCGCTTACGTCTGGGGCATGGTGATCGCCGTCGCCGCGGTCACGCTGGTGCAGCGGCACCGCGTCGTCTCGCCGTGGTTCCCGATGCTGCTGCTGATCTACCCGGTGTGGGAGACCGTGTTCTCCATCTACCGCAAGATCGCGCGCGGCCAGTCGCCGGGAACGGCGGACGCGCTGCACTTCCACCAGCTGATCTTCCGGCGCATCGTCCGTGTCGCGTTCGCGGACGATGAAGCGCGCCAGCTGCTCGCGCGCAACAACCGGACCTCGCCGTACTTGTGGATCTTCGCGGCGTTGACGGTGGTGCCGGCGGTGCTGTTCTGGAACAACACGCCTGTGTTGATGGCGTTCTGCGCCCTGTTCGTCGCCACCTACGTGGCTGCCTACCTCATGATCGTGCGATTCAAGGTCCCCCGCTGGCTGCGTCCCTGAGTTCGACGGCACAATTCCGGAATCCGAACTTCCCACCGCCCACCATGACCGATCCCGTGCTCAACATCCCCCCGCGCGACAAGGCGGAAATCCTGGCCCAGGCACTGCCCTACATCCGCAAGTTCCACGGCAAGACGATCGTCATCAAGTACGGCGGCAATGCCATGACCGACCCCGAACTGCAGGCCGACTTCGCCGAAGACGTGGTGCTGCTCAAGCTGGTCGGCATGAATCCGGTGGTGGTGCACGGGGGCGGCCCGCAGATCGAGGCGGCGCTCAACCGCCTCGGCAAGAAGGGGAACTTCATCCAGGGCATGCGCGTGACCGACTCCGAGACGATGGAGGTGGTCGAGTGGGTGCTGGCCGGCGAAGTACAACAGGACATCGTCGGCCTCATCAACCAGGCCGGCGGCAAGGCGGTGGGCCTGACGGGGCGCGACGGTGGGTTGATCCGCGCGCAGAAGCTCAAGATGGCCGATCGCAACGATCCCAGCCTGCACCACGACGTCGGGCAGGTCGGTGACATCGTCTCGATCGACCCGAGCGTGGTCAAGGCGCTGCAGGACGACGCCTTCATCCCCGTCGTCAGCCCGATCGGCTTCGGTGAGGAGAACGAGAGCTACAACATCAATGCCGACGTCGTCGCCGGCAAGCTGGCGACCGTGCTCAAGGCCGAGAAGCTGATGATGCTGACCAACACGCCTGGCGTGCTCGACAAGGACGGCAAGCTGCTGACCGATCTGAGCGCACGCGAAATCGACGAGTTGTTTGCCGACGGCACGATCTCCGGCGGCATGCTGCCGAAGATCGAGGGTGCGCTCGATGCCGCGAAGAGCGGGGTGAATGCGGTGCACATCATCGATGGCCGCGTGCCGCACGCGATGCTGCTGGAAATCCTGACCGATCAGGCCTACGGGACCATGATTCGAGCCCGCTAGGGCTTCGAGGGCTATTCGTAGCCGTTGGGATTGGCTTGTTGCCAGCGCCAGCTGTCGGCGCACATCTGATCCAGGTCGCGATGCGCGCGCCAGCCTAGCGTGGCTTGTGCCAGGGTCGGGTCGCCCCAGTAGGCTGGCACGTCGCCGGGCCTGCGCGGGCCGATTTCGTAGGCGATGCGTCGGCCACTGGCGCGTTCGAAGGCCTTGACGACGTCCAGCACCGATGCGCCCTGGCCGGTGCCGAGGTTGAGTGTGACCAGGCCGGGCTGCTTTTCCGCGTGACGCAGTGCGGCGACATGGCCTTCGGCCAGATCCATCACGTGCACGTAGTCCCGGACGCCGGTGCCGTCCGGCGTCGGGTAGTCGCCGCCGTGCACGGCCAGCTTGTCGCGCAGGCCGACGGCCACCTGGGAGACGAAGGGCATCAGGTTATTCGGCTTGCCTTGCGGGTGCTCCCCGATCAGGCCGCTTTCGTGCGCGCCGACGGGATTGAAGTAGCGCAGCAGCGCGATACGCCAGTCGGGATGCGCGCGCTGCAGGTCGGACAAGGCCTCTTCGACCATGAGCTTCGACCGCCCGTACGGGTTGGCCGGCCTGCGGGGCGCGTCTTCCGGGATCGGCGAGCGGTCGGGGTCGCCATAGACGGTGGCCGAGGACGAGAAGATCAGCGTACGGACGTCCGCCGCCTGCATCGCCTGCGCCAGCACGAAGGTGCCGTGCACATTGTTTTCGTAGTAGGTGATCGGGTCGGCCACCGAATCGCCGACCGCCTTGAGGCCCGCGAAATGGATGACGCCGGCGATCGGCTCCGCGCCGAACAGTTTGTCGAGCAACGCCCGGTCGCGGACATCGCCTTCGATGAAGCGGGGCGTGGCGCCGATGATGCGTCCCAGCCGCTCCAGCACGCGGACGTCGCTATTGCCGAGGTTGTCCAGGATCAGCGGGGTGTAGCCGGCGGCCGCCAGGGCCACGCAGGTATGGCTGCCGATGAATCCGGCCCCGCCGGTCACTAGGATGGTCTGGTTCGTCATGTGGCGCGCGATCCCCCGTAAAGTAACTGTCGATTCTGCGCGACAGGAAGGGCTTGCCCGGTTGGCGCACGCTAACTGCCGTGTGCGAGAATCATTTTTTTACATTTTGCACGTGCCCATGCAGAACGACGAGCAAAGCGCCTCCGATGCGCCAATCAGTTCAGAACCGGTGGCCGTACCGATCCGGAAACGCCCGAAGCCGGGCGAGCGGCGCGTGCAGATCCTCCAGGCCCTCGCCGCCATGCTCGAGCAGCCCGGCGCAGAGCGTGTGACCACTGCGGCCCTGGCAGCCCGGCTCGATGTCAGCGAGGCCGCGCTGTACCGGCATTTCGCCAGCAAGGCGCAGATGTTCGAAGGCCTGATCGAATTCATCGAGCAGAGCGTCTTCACGCTCGTCAACCAGATCGTGGAACGCGAGGTGGCGGGCAGCGAGCAGGCCGCGCGCATCGTCGCGATGGTGGTGCAGTTCGCCGAGAAGAACCCCGGCATGACGCGCGTGATGGTCGGCGATGCGCTGGTCTTCGAGAACGACCGACTGCAGAGCCGCATGAACCAGTTCTTCGACAAGATCGAGGCCACCTTGCGCCAAGCCTTCCGCGACGCGGCCACGACCGACGGCTCCGCCACGCCGAGCGTCGACGCGCAGGTGAGGGCCTCCGTGCTGACAGCCTTCGTGGTCGGCCGGCTGCAGCGATTCGCCCGCTCGGGATTCCGGCGCGCGCCTTCAGAGCATCTGGACGCTGCCGTCGCGCTGATGCTCTGAGCGGAGACTGCCGAGTACGGGATCAGTGTCCCGACTGACGTCGCAGGCGGCCGGACAACGCGCGCAACGGCGCCGTGGCGCGCCAGGAACTCGAAGCTTCCAATGCGTCGCGCCGTTCCTCCGCCTGTTCAGCGCGCGCCGTCATCCCGGCCAGTTCACTCCTCGCCGCTTCCAGCGCCATGCCGGCGCTGCGTAGTTCTTCTTCGTGCAACCTGGCTGTCGCCGCAGCCCCATCGAGTGCCCCTCGGGTGCTGGCCAACGCAAGCTTCGTCTCGCCCAGTTCGCGCGCAAGCGCGGTGCGATCGAGTTTCGTCTTCTCCAGCTCGCGCGTGAGGGCGATGCGGTCCAGCGTTGCAAGAGGAGGAAGTGCGATGCCCGGCGGCGGTTGGCCGTCGGCTCGTGCTACCGGCACCTTCGCATCGCCTTCCGTGGCAAGCTCCTTGCCGATCCGCACCTTTGTCGGCGAGGCCAGGCGCGAATGCGCGCTCGACGCCAACTGTCGGTCGACCCGGTGTCCAAGGATCGAATCCAGCGAATCGTAGAGATAGTCGTGGTCCTCGACGAAACGAGGAAAGTCGAGGAAGAGGACGGGAACCTTGTACTTGACGAGTGCGTGCAGGAGTTCGTGGAAGCCCAATGCGAGCAGGCGCGCCTGATCGAGCGGGTTGAGCGAATAGACCACGCCGCCCGGGGTTGTTCCCCAGGAAGCCCATTGCTTGCAATCGTCAGGCATCGCGTCGGCGGCATACCGGGCACGCATCTCGTTGACCACCCGGCTGGTCGCGGCCTCGACGAGACTTCGCATCGGAACGACGACTGCATCGATGACGATCTCCTTGTCGGCGAGCACGCGCTCAACGTACTCGTACAGCCAGGGCGACTTGCAGACGTAGGGCGCGTCGGGCTGGCCCAGCAGCATGTCTTCCAGGCCCGCATTGGCGGCATCGTCGTAAGCGTGGCGTCCTTCTCGCGCGAGTTGGGTTTCCAATCCGCACGCCGCGAGGTACTGCACCAGAAAGGTCGTGCCGGAACGGCCGGTCCCGGCAATGAGCAGGTGATTCTTCATGCCAACTGCCTCGACCCCGGATCCTTGGCACCGAAGCGTTCGAGCAGCGGCATCAGCATGTTCACCGCCGCGTCGACGCCATGGTGGGACGTATCGATCAGCAGATCGGGATTCAGCGGGGGCTCATAGGCGTCGCTGACACCGGTGAACTTCGCCACCTCTCCGCGTCGCGCACGGGCATACAGGCCCTTGACGTCGCGGCGCTCGCAGTCGGAAAGCGATGCCTTCACGTAAATCTCGCGGTAGGGCGCCCCGATGATCTTGCGCGCCGCGCTCCGTTGCCGGCCGAGCGGTGCGATGGCCGCAACGACCACCGGAATGCCCTGATCGCTGAGCAGGCGCGCCACTTCGGCAATTCGCCGGATGTTCTCCAACCGGTCCTCATCACTGAACCCGAGGCCCCGACTCAATCCGCGGCGAATTTCGTCTCCATCCAGGACCGCGACAGCAACACCGCGCTTCAGCATCCGGGCCTGCAAGTTCTGCGCGATCGTGGACTTGCCTGCGGACGAAAGGCCCGTCAACCACATGACGACCGCCTCGCTCCTTTGGAGCGAATCCTCTTCTTGTCTCTTCATGACTGCATTCGTGAGTAACTTGATGCTGACTGAATGCAAATGAAGATAACGTTCATATTATTTTTGGGCGGCCATGTCTGGACGCCTTGATGAAGGGCGCCCAGTTTGCACGCGAAGATTTAGCCCTCCATTAGCGAGCACGCGGAAACTTCCGCCAGGGGGAGGACGCGAGGCCGCCCCAGCCCTTTCAGATCATCGATTTGCCTTGCTTGAGGACGAAGTCGCAGGCGCGCTTGGTGAGTTCCTGCTTGAGGCCACCCCCGGTCAAATCCATCTTCTTGCCATCGCTGCTGGTCAGGATGCCCTGCGAGCCATCGACATAGCCCGTGTCGGTAGCAGGCTTGCCACCCGGGATCTTGCTCATGAGTTGGTCCTTGACCGAGGAGGCGGCGTCACCGCTCAGGTAGTTGTTCTTCAGGCAGTACTCGATGACGCCGGCTGCATTGCCGAGGCTGCCCGATGCCATCGAGCCCAGCGCCGACGACGAGCCACCTCCGCCAGCAAGACCCTTCAGCATGTCCAGGCCCTGGGCCTGGGCCGCGCCTGCGGCCAACAAGACGAGAACGGCGCCGAGGCGGGCGAAACGGGTGCGGGAAATGGTCATGGTCAACTCCTTGAAGATTTGGATTTGTGATGACGGTAGCTTAAGCCCCCGGTCCGACAGCATCTGAAACAGTTAGTGCTGACTGTCACGGGCGTCAGCGATAGCCGGTCGTGTCGGCCGGCTTGCCTGCGTCCTGGACTTCCGGAACGTACCTCCAGGCGTCGGGCTGGCTTCCGTCGATGTCGGTGAAGCCGTAGACCCTTGCCAACTGCCCGCTCGACAGGGAGCTTCCGTTCCAGCGCGCCACGTCCGGATCCCGCGCCAGTGCCGCGACCGCTCTCCCGACAAATGCCGGGCTTTCGGAAATCGCGAAATGAGGCTGCCAGGATGTCGCATCGCGCCAGTTCGATTCGGTGACGCGGTAGATCTCCAGCATGGCCTCGGAACGCAGCCATCCGGGCGTGAGCGACACGGCTGTCGCGCCGTGCGGCTGCAACTCGTGCGCCAGCGCGAACGCCATGCGGTTCACCGCAGCCTTGGCGAGGTCGTAGAAGAAGGACACCCGGTAGTTGCTCGCGTTGTAGTCGTCGGTGCCGTCGGTGACCTCGACGACGAGCCCGCCCGGTGTCTCGATGAGCAGGGGAATCGCGAAGTGGCTGGTGATGGCATGGGTCTCCACGCTCAGGCGCAATGTGCGCAGTCCGATGTCCAGCGAAGACTCCCAGACTGTCTTGTTCCACTCCATCGTGGTGGCGCCCCAGATGTCGTTCACCAGGATGTGCAGCCTGCCTTGCTCGGCCCGGATGCGGTCCACCAGTGCACGCACTTCGTCGGGCACGAGATGGTCGACCTGCACTGCAATGCCGCGTCCACCGGCCGCGTCGACCAACTCGGCGGTCTCCTCGATCGTCTCGGGGCGGTCCATTTCCGATCGGCCGGCGCGCGTGCTGCGCCCCGTGACATAAACGGTGGCGCCCGCCGCACCCAGTTGCACGGCGATGCCGCGCCCTGCGCCGCGGGTCGCGCCGGCCACCAGCGCCACTTTTCCTTCGAGTGTCGGATGCATGAGAACGATGCTAGTGGCCCTCCCAGTTGTCCGCAATGTCGAGGGCAGAATGCACCATCCCAATGCTTCAGGTTCATGAATGAAGGCTCCGAGCCTGCCAACCCTGCCCCACGGTCGACGCCTGCTGTTCTGGCTGGCGCTGATCGCTGCCGTGACGGCGGCAAGCTGGTTCGTCGTGCGCTTCGTCAGTCCGCTGCCGCCGCGCACGCTCGTGATGAGCACGGGCGTCCCTGACGGTGCCTACCACCGCTTCGGCCAGCGCTATCAGGAAATCCTCAAGGCCAACGGTGTCGCGCTCGAGTTGCGCCCTTCGAGCGGCGGTGTCGAGAACCTGCAGCGGCTCAACGACGGCTCGGTTTCCGTCGCGTTTGTCCAGGGTGGCACGGGGGTATTCGCGCTGGATCCCGATGCGTCGCCCGATTCGACGCCATTGCGCTCGCTGGCGACCGTGGCCTTCGAGCCCGTGTGGATCTTCACGCACTCGCTGGATCTCTCCAAGGGTCTGCAGGCACTCGCCGGCCAGCGGATCGCCGTGGGCGTTCCCGGCAGCGGCAACTACAAGGTCGCCGTCCAACTGCTGTCCATCTACGGCGTCGTCGTTCCGGACGGCCAGCAGAGCGCGCCGGACGGCACCACTTTCGTGAGCGAGGGTGGCATGGCCGTGGTGAAGATGCTCGATGAGCATCAGATCGATGCGGCCATCATCATCTCGGCGTCCCAGGCTCCGGCAGTGCAGAAGCTGCTTTCGGACACCTCGCTTCGCCTCGCCTCCCTGGACCATGTCGAAGGCCTGTCGAGGCGCTATCCGTATTTCCAGCCGGTGACGCTGAAACGCGGCTCGGTCGATCCGGGACGCGACCTGCCACCACACGACATCCAGTTGCTGGCCACCACGGCCAACCTGGTGGTCCGCGATGAACTGCACCCTGCGCTGGCCTACCTGCTGCTCGAAGCGGCGCGCAAGGTGCACAGCCAGGCGAGCCTGATTACGCGGCCCGACGAGTTCCCCAGCCCGAGGGGGACCGATTTCCCGGTATCGCAGGAGACGGAGCGCTATTTCAAGAACGGCCGTCCCTTCCTGCAGAACTACCTGCCGTTCTGGGCGGCGAACTACTCGCAACGGATCTTGTTGCTGCTGGTTCCACTGGCCGCCATCCTGGTTCCTCTCTCGCGACTGCTCCCTGCGTTCGTCTCCTGGCGACGCCAGGGGCGCCTCTATCGACGCTACGGGGAGCTGAAGTTCCTCGAGCAGGACCTCGCATCGCGCAAGCTCGATGCCGCCGAGCGGGAGGAAGCGTTGGAGCAACTCGACCGGATCGAGGCGGAAATCCTCCACACCAAATTTCCACTGGATTTCTCCGACAGGGTCTACACCCTGCGCCAGCACGTCGACTTCGTGCGCGCACAACTGAACAGGCAGACCGAGCGCACCGATGCGCAGGGACACACCTGAAAACGCGGTGAAGAATGCAAAAAGGCCGGGCCCGCGCACTGCGGACCCGGCCTTCGGCAGCCTGTCAGCGGATTACAAGCCGGCCTGGCGCGTCAGCGAAACCTTCGGCTTGGAATACTCGGCCGGCACCGTGTCACGGTAGAACGCGCGGCGGTCGAGGCTTTGCAGCGGGTTGTGCGCGGTGGCCACGGCCTGTGCGCGCATGGCCGAGCGGTCGGCGGTCGATGCCATCTTCGTCACGCCGGCGGCCGAGCCGTCGCCATAGGTGTTGCCGCTGCGCGCAGCGACCTGGGCTTCCGCGTTCATGTCGGCACGACTGTTGGCTGTGGTCAGCGGATGCACGCCTTCATAGGTCTCTGCATGCGCGACACCGGTGGCGGCCAGGATGGAGAACGCGGCCGCGGCGATGAGTTTCGAGCTGTTCATTTTCAAGTTCCTTCAAATGCGTTGGGACGATGTCGAACCGGTCTCGGGGCAAGTCGCCAATCCCTTATGGGGGTGGCCACATCGCTCTGTGCCCTGTTCACGCAGATCAGCTTTTTTGACTGGTCCGTGAGAAGAAGTTTGAGACCAATCGCGAACTCAAAACCCTCGCGTTTGGAAGAACCGCGTCGCCTTTTTGGAAACAATCAATCGATCGTCACACCCACCTTGCGGCCGGCCTCGACGATCTCGCTCCAGGTTGCATCGTCCAGCCAGATCCCTTCGCGTTCGCGCGTGGCACGCGCCTTGCGCTCGGGCTCGCCGGCGATCTGCACGGCCTCGAAACCCGCGCCCGGCGGGCTCTGGCGAAGCCATTCGATGAAGGCCCGTGCCTCCTGCTCGAAGCTGGCTTGCGTGCCCAGCTTCACGGGGTCGATCAACACCACCAGCATGCCGTTGAGCACGGTGCGCGCCGTGTCGGCAGGCCGATGCCAGGTGCCGCCGCCGGTCAATGCACCGCCGAGCAGTTCGCAGGCCACGGCCATGCCGTAGCCCTTGTGTTCGCCGAAAGTCATGAGCGCGCCGAACAGGCCATTGCTCTGCGGAACGACGACGACGCCCGGGTCATCGGTCGGCGCGCCGTGCTCGTCGATGAGGTGGCCCGGCGCCACGCGTTCGCCCTTGTTGTGGGCCACCCGCATCTTGCCCTGCGCGACCCGGCTGGTCGCGAAGTCGAGAATGAAAGGCTCGGCACCTGCGAGCGGCACGCCGATGCAGCAGGGGTTGGTCCCGAAGCGCCCGTCGCCGCCGCCCCATGGGGCGACGACGGGCCGCGACAGCACGTTGACGAAGTGCATGGCGACAAGTCCGTGTGCCGTCGCTATCTCCGCGAAATGCCCGATGCGGCCGAGGTGATGCGCGTTCGCGAGCGACGCGATGCAGCTGCCTTGCGCCTTCGCGCGTGCGATGGCGAGTTCCATCGCCTGCACGCCGACGATCTGCCCGTAGCCGCGCTGGCCATCGAGCGCCAGCATCGCGCCCGCGTCCAGATTGACCTTGATCGAGGCGTTGGGCTTGAGCCCGCCTTCGACCACCGCATCGACGTAGCGCGGCACCATGCCCACGCCATGCGAATCGTGGCCACTGAGGTTGGCGAGCACGAGGTTGGCCGCGACCTGCTCTGCCTCGGCGGGTGTGCTGCCGGCCGCGGCGATGACTGAGGCGACTTGCTTGCGCAGAGCCGGTGCTTGGAGAGTTTGGGACATTGACTACCTTTTCAGTCCGGTTTCGGCCGGCGCCGGGCCGCCCCAAGGCGGCCGAGCCTCCCCCTCGGGGGGTGGCGAATTACACGCAGCGAAGCGCAGTGAAAAGCCGGGGGGCCCGCATTACATGACTGCGCCGACTTGCCACGGCACGAATTCATTCTGGCCGTAGCCGTGTTGTTCGCTCTTGGAGTGCTCGCCCGAAGCCGTTGCCAGCACCAGTTCGAAGATGCGCTGGCCCATCTCCTGGATCGACACCGTCCCTTCGACGATCTCGCCGCAGTTGATGTCCATGTCCTCCTCCTGTCGCTGCCACAGCGCGGAGTTGGTCGCGAGCTTCAGCGAAGGCGAGGGTGCACAACCGTAGGCCGACCCGCGCCCGGTGGTGAAGCAGATCATGTTCGCGCCGCCTGCCACCTGCCCGGTGGCGCTCACCGGGTCGTAGCCCGGCGTGTCCATGTAGACGAAGCCGTGCGCGGTCACCGGCTCGGCGTATTCGTAGACCGCCTCGAGATTGCTCGTGCCGCCCTTCGCAACCGCGCCAAGCGACTTCTCGAGGATGGTCGTCAGCCCACCGGCCTTGTTGCCCGGCGAAGGGTTGTTGTTCATCTCGCCCTCGTTGATCTCGGTGTAGTGTTCCCACCACCGGATGCGCTCGACCAGCTTCTCACCGACCTCGCGCTTGACCGCGCGCCGCGTGAGCAGGTGCTCGGCGCCGTACACCTCGGGTGTCTCCGACAGGATCGCTGTCCCCCCATGGGCCACCAGCAGGTCGACCGCCGCACCCAACGCCGGATTGGCGCTGATGCCCGAATAGCCGTCCGAGCCGCCGCACTGAAGTCCGATCGTGATGTGCGCCGCGCTGCAGGGTTCACGCTTCACGGCGTTCGCGCGCGGGAGCATCTCGTTGATGAGCGCCACGCCTTTCTCGACGGTCTTGCGCGTGCCGCCGGTGTCCTGGATGTTGAAGACGCGGAAGTTCTCGCCCTCGCTGAGATTGCCGGTCGCGAGCCATGCATTGATCTGGTTCGCTTCGCAGCCCAGGCCGACCACCAGCACCGCCGCGAAGTTCGCGTGTGTCGCATAGCCCGTCAGCGTGCGTTCGAGGATCTGCATGCCCATGCCGCCCGTGTCCATGCCGCAGCCTGTGCCGTGGGTCAGCGCAACGATGCCGTCGACGTTGGGGTAGTCCGCGAGCGCCGCGGGATTGGTCTTGCGCGAGAAGTGGTCCGCGATGGCCCGCGCAGCCGTTGCCGAGCAGTTCACGCTGGTCAGCACGCCGATGTAGTTGCGCGTCGCCACGCGACCGTCGGGACGGCGGATGCCCATGAAGGTCGCCTCGCGCCGTGCGGGCGGTGCCTTCACATCGGCACCGAAGGCGTAGTCGCGCTCGAAGTGCCCTTTGTCCGGGCCCATGTCGAGGTTGTGCGTGTGCACATGCTCGCCGGCCGCGATCGGCTTGCTCGCGAAGCCGATGATCTGGTTGTAGCGCCGAACCGGCTCGCCCTGCGCGATGGCGCGGACGGCGATCTTGTGGCCCGGCGGAATCAGTCCGCGCGCCGTGACACCTTCGACCGGCGTGCCGCCGACCAGTTGGCCGCGCGCGATGACGACGTCGTCGGCGGGGTGAAGTCGAATGAAGGGATTCATCGTGATACCTCTCGGGGTCATTCAATCGCAGTGCAAGTTCAAGGCCGCCGCGGAACCGGCTCCGCCGGGCCGCTAGCTGCGCCCCCGCGAGGGGGTTGGCGAAGCGACACGCAGTGCGCGCAGCCTGGGGGCGTTCTAGAAGAACATTTTCGGCAGCCACAGTACCAGTGACGGCATGTAGGTAATGATGGCCAGGCTCACCAGCAAGGGCACCAGCCACGGCAGGATCGCCATCGTCGTGCGCTCGAAGCTCAGTCCCGCCACCCGTGCGAGCACGAACAGCACCATGCCCATCGGCGGATGCAGCAAGCCGATCATGAGGTTCAGCACCATCACCAATCCGAAGTGGATCGGATCGATGCCCAGGTGCGTCGCGATCGGCAACAGGATCGGCACCAGGATCGTGATGGCGGCGGTCGGCTCCAGGAAGCAGCCGACGAACAGCATCAGCAGGTTGGCCAGCAGCAGGAAGACCCAGGCCTGGTCCGTGAAGCCGAGCACCCAGGCGGCAATGTCCGCCGTGACGCCGGTGGCCGTCAGCATCCATCCGAAGATCGAGGCGGCGGCGACGATGAAGAGCACGGTGGACGTGGTCTCGATCGTGTCCAGGCAAACCTTCACGAACATCTTCCACGACAGCGTGCGGTACCACGCGAAGCCGAGGATCATGGCCCACACGCAGGCGGCGATCGCGCCTTCGGTCGGCGTGAAGAGCCCGGTCGTCATGCCGCCGATCAGCAGCACGGGCGTCATGATCGGCAGCAGCGCCTCGAAGGTGAAGATTCTGTCCAGCACGAAGAGCGCCGCGAGGCCGGCGAACACCGTCATCTGCGGCGGCGCGCCGAGCTTGTCGATCGCGACCCACAGCAGCAGCGGCCATCCGATGACCACCGCCAGCTCGCTCAGCGCCTTGAACAGCCGCGTGCTCGAGAACTTGACGTCGCCGCCCCACTTGTTCTTGTGCGCGTAGTAGGCGACCGTGAGCATCATCAGGATGGCCATCATCGCGCCCGGCAGGATGCCCGCCAGGAAGAGGGCGCCGACCGACACGTTGGCCATCATCCCGTAGATCACGAAGGGCAAGCTCGGCGGAATGATCGGCCCGAGCGTGGCCGATGCGGCCGTGACGCCGACGGCGAATTCGGTCTCGTAGCCGTGCTCCTTCATCGCCTTGATCTCGATGGTGCCCAGGCCTGCGGCATCGGCGATGGCAGTGCCACTCATGCCGGCAAAGATCACCGAGCCGAGCACGTTGACGTGGCCGAGCCCGCCCTTCATCCAGCCCACCAGCGCGAGCGCGAAGTTGTAGATGCGCGTCGTGATGCCGGCGTTGTTCATCAGGTTGCCGGCCAGGATGAAGAAGGGCACCGCCAGCAGCGGAAAGCTGTCGATGCCGCTCACCATGCGGTGGATCACGACGAAGGGCGGCAGGTTGCTCGACAGCAGGATGTACGTCAGCGACGCACCCGCCATCGCGATGGCGACCGGAATGCCGCCCGCCATGAAGATCAGGAAGAAGATTTTCAGCATGGGCGTGGGTTTCCGTTCGTCAGTGATCGGCCAGGGTGGATTCGGGGCGCTCCAACACGCTGTAGCCGCGTCGCCAGTGGATGCGCGCGGTCTGCACCGAACGCCACGTCATCGCGGCGAAGCCGAAGAGGCACAGCCCGTAGACGATGTTCATCGGCAGGTCGACGATGGTCATGCGCGTCTGGTTGCCGATCTTCATCATCATCTGCACCGTCATGACGACAGCCGCAATGAAGAAGAGGATGCGGATCACGTCCACCGCCTTCGACATCCAGCGGCCCATCGCCGGCGGAATGTGGCGATAGAAGAAATCCACCTGGATCTGGTTGTTCTTCGCCACCCCGATCGCAGCGCCGATGAACACCACTCCGATGAGCATGTAGCGCGCCACTTCCTCCGTCCACGCCGCGGAGTCGTTCATCACGTAACGCGTGATGAACTGGTAGAAGACGGTCAAGCCAAGCAGCCAGAAAAGCGCGAGCGCCATCCACCCTTCGGCAATGGTGTCGGAAAGATCGACGGCTTCATCTTCCGCATGGAAGTGCCCTTCGTCGTCAATGATCTTTTGTTCAGTCAAGCAGATCTCCTTGATCAGCCCGCAGGCACTGCGCGGCTCATTCGGGAAACACCGCGGAACCGGCTCCGCCGGGCCGCAGGTGTTGCCCCCTCGAGGGGGGATTCGGCTACACGAAGTGAGCAAGAAACGGGGGTGGTCACTTGATCCCCAGGATGCGGTCGTAGTCCTCCTGGCGGTAGCCCTGATCCGTCGGCTTCGTGTTCTTGAGCACCGCCTCGCGGAACGCGTTCTTGTCGACCGTGATCACGTTGTTGCCCTTCTTCTTGAACTCTTCGGTCAGGCGCACTTCGGAGGCGATGATTTCGCGGCCGCTCTTCTCGGCGGCCTCCTGCATCACCTCGGTGAATATCTTCTTTTCGTCCGGGGTGAGCTTCTGCCACACCTGGCCCGAGACGACCGTGAGCAACGAATCGACGATGTGGCCGGTGAGCGAGATGTTCTTCTGCACTTCATAGAACTTCTTCGCTTCGATGGTCGGCAGCGGGTTCTCCTGGGCATCGACCGTGCCGTTCTGCAGTGCGAGATAGACCTCTGCGAACGCGATCGGTGTCGGGTTGGCGCCCAGCGACTTCGGGAAGGCCAGGTAGGCCGGCGCATCAGGCACGCGGATCTTCAGGCCCTTCATGTCTTCGGGCTTGGCGACCGGCCTGGCCGCCGAGGAGGTCACGTTGCGTGCGCCGTAGTAGTTGAGCGCGGTGATGTGGTTGCCGCTCTTCTCGTCGTAGCCCTTGGCCAGTTCGGCGAAGACATCGCTCTTGGCGTACTTCAGCAGATGCTCGGAGTCACGGAAGATGAAGGGAAAGTAGGTGACGGCCAGCGGCTTGTAGGTGTTGGCCGCGAAGCTCGCGCCGGTGAGGATGATGTCCACCGTGCCCAGCGTCAGGCCCTGGTTGATGTCCGATTCCTTGCCCAGGCTCGACGCCGGGAACACCTGGATCTCGTACTTGCCGTTGGTGCGCTTCTTGATCTCTTCGCTGGCCCACACCGAGTACTTGTGAAAGGGCTCGGAGGTCTCGTAGACGTGCGCCCACTTGAGTTTCGTCTGGGCCTGCGCGATGCCGAAGGCGCCGAGCGTGCTGGCCGCGATGGCGCACGCTGCGATGGTCTTGATGGCGAAACGTTTGCTGGTCATCGGTTGTCTCCGTTGTGGGTTGGAAAGAGAACACTGCTGGCGGATCAGGAAACCTTCGCGCGGCGCCAGCTCGCGCTGAATCTCTGGTGCGACTTGTCCATGTGCTCGTGCATCGCCTTGCGCGCGCCGTCCGCATCGCGTGCGGCGATGGCGTCCCGGATCGCCTCGTGCTCGGCGATGGCCGATCGCCACGACTTCACTGTCTCGAAATAGCCGCCGAGCCGCGTGAAGATCGGACCCTTGCGCGAATCCCAGAAGCCCTGCACGGTCTCGGACAGCACGACGTTGCCGCAGGCGTCGACGATCGCCAGGTGGAAGGCCCTGTCGCCTTCGAGCGGCATCACGTTGCGGTCGGCCATTTCGCGCATGGTCTCGATCGCGCGGCTCATGGCGTCGACGTCCTTGCGCTTGCCCATCGTCGCGGCCAGTGCCGCGGTTTCGCCTTCGACCACGCGGCGCGCACGGATCAGTTCGAGCGGTCCCCACTCGGACCCTTCGACAGGCTCCGCCACGCGGTGAGACCGATCGATCACATACACGCCGGATCCCGTCCGAACTTCGACCCAGCCCTCGACCTCCAGCGCAATCAGTGCTTCGCGCACGGATGGCCGGCTCACGCCAAGCTGCTTCGACAGATCGCGCTCGGCCGGCAGCCGCGCGCCGACTGCGAACTCCCCACCCGCGATCAGCGCGCGAAGCTGATCGGCGATCTGGCGATAGAGGCGACGGGGCTCGACGGTCTGTAGCGGCACGTGGGAGACGCGGCGTGAATGGGTCTTAAGGGTTGTCCTGAATTGGACAAGTGGTCAGGCCAATTCAGAATACGATCGGCACTGTGCGGCAGCCATCCGGCGAAACCCTGAACGCTGCGGACCACGCCGGCGCGACCATCCGACAAGGCTTCAACGAGGACATCCCCATGAGACTCCAGGGCAAGACCGCGCTCGTGACCGCGGCCGGGCAAGGCATAGGCCATGCGAGCGCGCTCGCACTCGCTGCGGAGGGCGCACAGGTGTGGGCCACCGACGTCAACGAGAAACTGCTGGAGCGCTATGCGGGCGTGGCCAACATCAAGACGGCCAGGCTCGATGTACTGGACAAGGCCGCCATCGACGCATTCGTAAAGACACTGCCCGCGCTCGACGTGCTGTTCAACTGCGCGGGCGTGGTGCACAACGGCACGGCGCTGGATGCCACCGATGCCGATCTCGAATTTGCTTTCCACCTCAACGTGCGGGCGCAGTTCTGGACCATCCAGGCTGTCCTGCCGGGCATGCTCGCCGCCGGACGCGGCAGCATCATCAACATGGCGAGCGTGTGCTCCAGCATGAAGGGGCTGCCGAATCGCTTCGTGTACGGCACGACCAAGGCGGCGGTGCTCGGTCTCACGAAGAGCGTGGCCGCCGACTACGTGACCAAGGGCATTCGCTGCAACGCGGTGTGCCCCGGTACGGTCGATACGCCGTCGCTCGGTGATCGCATCAATGCCAATGCGGATCCGGAAGAAGCGCGCAAGGCCTTCATCGCGCGCCAGCCGATGGGCCGTCTCGCCAAGGCCGAGGAGATTGCGCCGGTGGTCGTGTTCCTGGCGAGCGACGAATCGGTGTTCGCCACGGGGCAGGCTTTCACGGTCGACGGCGGCATCACGATATGAACCAGCTCGATTTCGCGGGCCGGCATGCCATCGTGACCGGCGGCGCGACGGGACTCGGCTACGGCATCGCGCAGCGATTGCTGGCCTCCGGCGGCAGCGTGACGATCTGGGACCGCGACGGCGAAGCCGCCACCAAGGCCGCGTGGTCGCTCGGCGCGAAGGCGTTTTCGCTCAATGTCGACGTGACGCAGCAGCCTTCGGTCGCAAAGGCTGTAGCCGCCACGCTCGCGCAGGCGGGAAGGATCGATGCGCTGATCAACAGCGCCGGCATCACCGGACCCAACACCAAGCTCTGGGACTATCCAGTGGACGCATGGCGGCAGGTCATTGACGTCAATCTCACCGGCCCTTTCATCTGCTGCCGGGAAGTCGTGGCGCAGATGCGCACGCAGGGCTACGGCCGCATCGTCAACATCGCCTCGGTCGCGGGCAAGGACGGCAATCCCAATGCCAGCGCCTACAGCGCGAGCAAGGCCGGCCTCATCGCGCTCACCAAGTCGCTCGGCAAGGAACTGGCCGACACCGGCATCCGCGTCAACTGCGTGACGCCTGCAGCAGTGAAGACCGCGATCTTCGACCAGATGACACCGGACCACATTGCGTTCATGCTCTCGAAGATCCCGATGGGCCGCTTCGGCAAGGTGGAGGAGATCGCTGCGATGGTCGCCTGGCTTTGCACCGAGGATTGCTCGTTCTCCACCGGCGCCGTGTTCGATCTCTCCGGCGGCCGCTCGACCTATTGATCACACAAGAAAGGACAACATGAAACTCGTTCGCTATGGCAACCCCGGCAAGGAGAAGCCGGGCCTCGTCGACGACAACGGCCAGCTCCGCGACCTGAGCGCGGTGGTCAAGGACATCGGCCCGGATCAACTGGGCGACGCCGCGCTCGCCAAGCTGCGCAAGCTCAAGGTCGACAAGTTGCCGCTGGTCCGCGGAAAGCCGCGCTATGGCTGCCCGGTGGCGAGCGTCGGCAAATTCATCGCTATCGGTCTCAACTACGCGGACCATGCGGCCGAATCCGGCATGCCAATTCCGAAAGAGCCGGTGGTCTTCACCAAGGCGATCAGCTGTATCCAGGGACCGAACGACTCCGTGATGCTGCCCAAGGGCTCGGTCAAGGGCGACTGGGAAGTCGAACTGGGCGTGGTGATCGGCACCCGCGCACGCTACGTTTCGCAAAAGGATGCGCTCAACTACGTGGCGGGCTACTGCACCATCAACGACGTGAGCGAGCGCGAGTGGCAGCTCGAACGCGGCCTCACCTGGGACAAGGGCAAGGGCTTCGACACCTTCGGCCCGATCGGCCCGTGGCTGGTCACGCGCGACGAGGTGCCCAATCCCCAGAAGCTCGCGATGTGGCTGGACCTCAACGGCAAGCGCGTGCAGACCGGCAACACCAGGACCATGATCTTCAACGTCGCCAAGCTGGTGAGCTACGTGAGTCAGCTCAACACGCTGGAGCCCGGCGACATCATCACCACCGGCACGCCGCCCGGCGTGGGCATGGGCATGAAGCCGCCTGTCTTCCTGAAGAAGGGCGACGTGATGACGCTCGGCATCGAAGGGCTGGGCGAACAGCGGCAGGAAGTCGTTCCCTTCAAGCTCTGATCCGGGCACGCGGCCAGGCGCCGCGTGCCTCGCCCTATGGGCGTTTGCTTGCACAAGACAAGACAAATCCGTCCCATATCCAGACAAGTTGCCCCTCTCGCTCGCCGAGACTTGGATAGCCCTGCGCCTGGCAGTTGTCATTGGCGCGGGGCGGAATTCAGTTCTTGCATTTCAGGGGGTCACGCCAATGTCCAACTTCAAACGCCTCGTCGCGGTGGGGCTGCTCGCCTTCGGTTTCGGGTCGGCCGCCACATGAAGAATTGGTTGGGGGGCTGCTTGCTGGCCGCCTCCACGCTGGCATTGAGCGGCTGCGGCTCACTGCTCGCCGAAAGCGCCTCGGCCGGCGCCGGCATCGCGGGTGGCGCGATCGCCGGTGCCATCACCGACAACGCCGGGATCGCCACCGGCATCGGTATCGGCGTCCAGGCCATTGCCCGTGCCGGCGTGCAGTACCACGAGCGAAAGGTCCACGCGGAGGCACAGGCGCAGATCGCGCAGGTCGCCGGCCCGCTCAAGGTCGGCCAGGTCAAGCCTTGGAAGACCGCGCTGTCGCTTCCGCTGGAGCCCGACGAATCCGGCCGGGTGACGGTCAGCCGCGTCATCAGTTCCGGCGAACTCCACTGCAAGGAGATCGTCATCTCGGTGGAGCGCAGCGGTGGCGACGCGCTGACGCCCGGCCAGTTCTATGTGGCGGCCATCTGTCGCAGCGGGAGCCAGTGGGCCTGGGCGTCGGCCGAACCGGCGACCGAACGATGGGGCTCTCTGCAATGAGGCCGGCCCTGGCGCTCGTCGCCGTGGCCTTGCTGTCGGCTTGCGGCGCGGTCGGCAGCATCACCGGTGCGGTGGCCGGCGCAGCATCGGGCGCTGCGACCACCAGTCCTGCCGTGGGCGTCGCTGTCGGGATCGGTGTGCAGGCTGGCGTCGACGCGTCGATCAGCACCGCGTTGCGCTACTGGAGTCGCGAAGGGCAGGACAGCATCGCCGTGCTGGTGGGCGAAATGGCAGTCGGCGAGCGTCGGCCGTGGGAGGTGCGCCATCCGGTGCCGTACGGCAACGAGCAGGGCGAAGTCACGGTCGTTCGTGCGTTCTCGACACCGTTGGCCGCCTGCAAGGAGGCCGCATTTTCCGTGGAAGAGATCGATGCCAAGCCGACTGGCGCGCCACGGCCCCGCTTCGTCATGACGGCCTGCCGGGGCGAGAACGGATGGAAGTGGGCGACAGCCGAGCCGGCCGTGTCGCGATGGGGAGCGTTGCACTAGGCACCCACGGGGCGATCCATCGAAAGACCTGCAAATCCTGCAGGTCTTTCGTCTTTCGGAAGCCACGAAACTCCTGCAAAATAGAACGATCGTTCGTTTTTATTCTGACAGTCCCCCGATGCCCGATATCGTCGCCTCCGCCAAGTCGGCCCGCGCGCCCCAGAAGGGCCAGCAGACCAAGGCCGTCATCATCGATGCGGCGCTGAACCTCGCAGCCCAGATCGGGCTGGAGGGCCTGTCGATCGGCGCGCTCGCCGAAGTGACGCAGATGAGCAAGTCGGGCGTGTTCGCCCATTTCGGCTCGCGTGAGGAACTCCAGATTTCGGTGATCCGCGAGTATCACTCGCGCTTCGAGCAGGAAGTCTTCTATCCCGCGCTCGAGGCCGAGCGCGGCCTGCCGCGCGTGCGCGCCCTGTTCGCCAACTGGATGAAGCGCACCTCGGCCGAAATCGATTCCGGCTGCATCTACATCAGCGGCGCGGTCGAATTCGACGACCGGCCCGGCCCCGTGCGCGATGCGCTGGCCGATTCCGTCAACACCTGGCTCGCCGCCGTGTACCGCGCCGTCGTGCAGGCCAAGGCCGAGGGCCACCTGCGCGAGGACGCGGACGAGAAGCAGATCGCCTTCGAGATCCACGCTCTCATCCTGGCGCTGCATTACGAAGCGCGATTCCTGCGCTCGCCCGACTCGCTGGCTCGCGCCAACGCCGGGTTCGACAACATCCTCGCGCGCAGCGCCGTGCCGGACGCGCCCTCTGCCGCCGCGACCGCCGCTCCGGCGTCCCGCCGTCTGAAGCCCGTGCGCTGATCGCGCTGCCTGGCCACCCTCTTTCTGTTTTTCTCTTCCTTTTTCTTTCCCCGGAGATTTCCACATGCCCGCCTATACCCCGCCTCTTCGCGACATGCAGTTTGTGATGCACGAGGTGCTGAATGTCACCGAAGAGCTCAGGGCCCTTCCCAAGCATGCGGAAGTCGATGCCGAAACCATCAATGCGGTGCTGGAAGAGGGCGGCAAGTTCGCTTCCGAAGTGACCTTTCCGCTCAACATCAACGGTGACGAAGAAGGCTGCGTGCTCGACAAGACCACGCACGAGGTGAAGACGCCCAAGGGCTTCAAGGACGCCTATGCACAGTTCGTCGAAGGCGGCTGGCCGGCGCTGTCCTGCGACCCGGCCTACGGCGGGCAGGGCCTGCCCTTCGTGGTGAACCAGTGCTTCTATGAGATGCTCAACTCGGCCAACCAGGCGTGGACGATGTACCCCGGCCTCTCGCACGGCGCGTACGAGGCCCTCTCGGCCCACGGCACCGAAGAACAGAAGAAGACCTACCTGCCGAAGCTCACGAGCGGCGAATGGACCGGCACGATGTGCCTGACCGAACCCCATTGCGGCACCGATCTCGGCCTGCTGCGCACCAAGGCCGAACCGCAGGCCGACGGCACCTACAAGCTCACCGGCAACAAGATCTTCATCTCTGCCGGCGAACACGACATGGCCGCCAACATCATCCACCTGGTGCTGGCCCGCCTGCCGGACGCGCCCAAGGGCAGCAAGGGCATCAGCCTGTTCGTCGTGCCGAAGTTCAACGTCAAGGCCGACGGCGCGCTCGGCAGCCGCAACGGCATCTACTGCGGAGGCCTCGAACACAAGATGGGCATCCACGGCAACGCCACCGCGCAGATGGTGCTCGAAGGCGCCACCGGCACGCTGGTCGGCCAGCCCAACAAGGGTCTTGCGGCCATGTTCGTGATGATGAACGCCGCCCGCCTGGGCGTCGGCAACCAGTCGCTCGGCCTGACCGAAGTGGCCTTCCAGAACGCGTTGGCCTATGCCAAGGACCGCATCCAGATGCGCTCGCTCTCCGGCGTGAAGGCCAAGGACAAGGATGCCGATCCGATCATCGTGCACCCCGACGTCCGCAAGATGCTGATGACCGCCAAGGCCTACGCCGAAGGCGGTCGCGCGTTGGCCATCTACTGCACGCTGCTGCTCGACAAGGAGCACCACCATCCCGACGAGAAGGTCCGCAAGGACTCCGGCGAGATCGTCGCCCTGCTGACGCCGATCGTGAAGGCCTTCATCACCGACAACGGCCACATCGCGACCAACGCCTGCATGCAGGTCTTCGGCGGCCACGGCTTCATCAAGGAATGGGGCATGGAGCAGTTCGTGCGCGACAACCGCATCAACATGATCTACGAAGGCACCAACACGATCCAGTCGCTGGACCTGCTGGGCCGCAAGGTGCTGGGCAACAACGGCGCGACGCTGAAGAAGTTCGGCAAGCTGGTCGGCAAGCTGGTGGAGGAAGAAGGCGTCAACGAGAAGATGAGCGAGTTCATTACGCCGGTGGCGATCCTGGGCGACCAACTCACGAAGTTCACGACCGAGATCGGCTTCAAGGGCTTCCAGAACTCCGATGAAGTCGGTGCCGCCGCGGTGGACTACCTGCGCGTCGCGGGCCACTTCGTGTTCGGCTACATGTTCGCGCTGATGGCGCGGGCCGCGCTGCGCGAGATCGCGGCCGGCAACGCCGATCCGTTCTACCAGGCCAAGCTGCAGACCGCGCGCTTCTACTTCGCCAAGCTGTTCCCCGAGACCGCGACGCTGATGCGCACCGCGCGTGCCGGCGCGGCGCCGCTGATGAACACCGACGCCGCACTGGCCTGAATGCCATGAAAGCGCTCCTCGCAGCCATCGTGCTGGCAGCCGGCGCCACCTCGGCGCTGGCGCAGATGAGCCCCGTGGGCCTCTGGCGCAGCGTCGACGACAAGACCGGTGAGTCGAAGGCCGAGATCCGGATCAGCGAATCGGGTGGTGCGCTGCAAGGCCGCATCGAGAAGACGCTGAGGAAAGACGCGAAGCCCGACGCCGTGTGCGAGGAATGCACCGACGACCGCAAGGGCAAGCCCATTGCCGGCCTGGAGATCATCCGCGGCGGCAAGAAGGCCGAGGGCAAGGACGTCTGGGAAGGCGGAAAGATCCTCGACCCCGAGAACGGCAAGGAATACCGCGCGAGCCTCACGCCCGTCGACGGCGGCAAGAAACTCGAAGTGCGCGGCTACCTCGGTCCGTTCTGGCGCACGCAGACCTGGAATCGCGTGCCGTGAGTCCACCCCCGTTGCTTGCTCACTTCGTGTAGCCGCCTCCCCCCTCGAGGGGGCAACACCGGTGGCCCGGCGAAGCCGGTTCCACGGTGTTTTTTGAATCAGTCAGTCAGAGCTTTTTTAGGGCCCGTTATGTCCAGATTTCAAGTGAAGAAAGTTGCCGTGCTCGGTGCCGGTGTGATGGGCGCGCAGATCGCCGCGCATCTCGTCAACGTGCGCGTGCCGGTCGTGCTGTTCGACCTGCCTGCGAAGGAAGGCCCGAAGAACGGCATCGTCAGCCGCGCCATCGACAACCTCAAGAAGCTCAAGCCCGCGCCGCTGGGCGACGTGGCCGATGCAGGCCTCATCGAGCAGGCCAACTACGAGGACGACCTCGCGAAGCTCGGCGAATGCGACCTGGTGATCGAGGCGATCGCCGAGCGCATGGACTGGAAGCTCGATCTCTACAGGAAGATCGCGCCCCATGTCGCGAAGCACGCGATCCTGGCCTCGAACACCTCGGGCCTGTCGATCACCAAGCTCAGCGAGGCACTGCCCGAGGCGCTCAAGCCGAGCTTCTGCGGCATCCACTTCTTCAATCCGCCGCGCTACATGTTCCTGGTCGAGCTGATCAACACGCCGACCACGAAGCCCGAAGTGCTCGATCAGCTCGAAGCTTTCGTCACCAGCACGCTCGGCAAGGGCGTGGTGCGCGCCTTCGACACGCCCAACTTCATCGCCAACCGGGTCGGCATCGCCGGCATGCTGGCCACGCTGAAGGAAGTCGAGAAGTTCGGCCTGACGCCCGACGTGGTGGATGACCTCACCGGCAAGAAGCTCGGCCGCGCCAGCTCCGGCACCTTCCGCACTGCCGACGTGGTGGGTCTCGACACGCTGACCCATGTCGTGAAGACGCTGCAGGACAACCTCGACGAGAAGAGCGATCCGTTCTACCCCAACTTCGCGACGCCGGCGGTGCTCGCCAAGCTGCTCGAACTCGGCAACCTGGGCCAGAAGACCAAGGCCGGGTTCTTCAAGAAGGCCGGGCGCGACATCCTGCGCTTCGACCTGGTCAAGGGCGAGTACGTGCCCTCGGGCGACAAGGCGGACGAGGTCTACGGCCGCATGCTCAAGAAGCCCGCAGCCGAACGCCTGAAGCTGCTGCGCGAGAGCGAAGGCGCGCAGGGCCAGTTCCTGTGGGCCATCCTGCGCGACAGCTTCCACTACGCCGCCGTGCACCTCGCGACCATCGCCGAGAGCGCCCGCGACATCGACTTCGCGATGCGCTGGGGCTTCGGCATGAAGCAGGGCCCGTTCGAGCTGTGGCAGGAAGCCGGCTGGACGCAGGTCGCGAAATGGATCCAGGAAGACATCGATGCCGGCAAGGCGCTCTCGACCGCGCCACTGCCGAAGTGGGTCTTCGAAGGCCCCGTGGCCGAAGCCGGTGGCGTGCACACGCCGGAAGGCTCCTGGAGTGCGTCGAAGAGCACCTTCGTCGCGCCGCGCCGCCTGCCGGTGCACGAGCGCCAGCTCTTCCCCGAGAGCGTGCTGGGTGCCAACGCGCCAGACGCGAACAAGGCGGGCACGACGATCCAGGACGAGGGCGACGTGCGCCTCTGGACGCTGGACGGCGAAGTCCTCATCGCGAGCATCCATTCGAAGATGCACGCCATCAGCCCCGACGTTGCCGAGGCGCTCGCCGTCGGTGTCGAACTGGCCGAGAAGGACTACAAGGCGATGGTGATCTGGTCGCCCGACGAGATGTTCTCGGTCGGTGCCGACCTGCAGGCGATGCTGCCGGCCTTCGTGGTCGCCGGCATCGGTGCGGTCGAAGCGGCGGAGGAGGAGCTGCAGAAGGTCATGCTCAAGATCCGCTATGCCAGCGTGCCGGTCGTCTCGGCCGTGCGCGGCATGGCGCTGGGTGGTGGCTGCGAGCTCGCGGTCCACTCGGCTAAGCGAGTCGCAGCGATGGAAAGCTACATCGGCCTGGTGGAAGTCGGCGTCGGCCTCATTCCGGGTGCGGGCGGGCTGACCTACATCGCACGCCGCGCCGCGGAGAACGCGGCCGCATCGACGGGCACCGACCTCCTGCCGTTCCTGACCGAGGGCTTCACCGCCGCGGCGATGGCCAAGGTCGGCACCAGTGCGCTGGAGTCGAAGAAGCTGGGCTACCTGCTCGACAGCGACGTGATCGTTCCGAACAAGGACGAATTGCTCTACGTCGCGCTGCAGCAGGCCAAGGCGATGGCTGACGCTGGATGGCGCCCGCCGCTTCGCCGCTCCTTCAAGGTCGCAGGTCGCAGCGGCGCCGCGACGATCAAGGGTCAACTGGTCAACATGCGTGACGGCGGCTTCATCAGCGCGCACGATTTCCACATCGCGAGCCTGATCGCGGGCGTTGTCACCGGCGGCGACGTCGATGCGGGTTCGCTCGTGACCGAGGAATACCTGATGACGCTCGAGCGCAAGGCCTTCTGCTCGCTCATCGTGCATCCCAAGACGCAAGAGCGAATCATGGGAATGCTCTCGACCGGCAAGCCAGTGCGCAACTAAGGACAGACATCATGAGCAAGCAAATCCAGGACGCCTACATCGTCTCCGCCACCCGCACGCCGATCGGCAAGTCGCACCGCGGTTACTTCCGCAACTACCGGCCCGACGATCTGCTCGCGACCACGCTGAAAGCGGCGCTTGCGGCGGTGCCGGGGCTGGACCCGAAGTCGATCGAGGACATCATCTGCGGCTGCGCCATCCCCGAAGCACAACAGGGCCTCAATGTCGCGCGCATCGGCGCGGTGCTCGCGGGCCTGCCCAACAGCATCGGCGGCATCACGGTCAATCGCTTCTGCGCTTCGGGCCTTTCCGCAGTGCAGATGGCGGCGGACCGCATCCGCGTCGGCGAGGCCGACGTGATGATCGCGGCCGGCGTCGAGAGCATGAGCATGGTGCCGATGATGGGCAACTCGCCCTCGCTGTCGCCCTCGATCTTCGAGCGCGAAGGCGACGTGGGCATTGCCTATGGCATGGGCCTGACGGCCGAGAAGGTCGCGCAGCAGTGGAAGGTCAGCCGCGAAGCGCAGGACGCCTTCGCGCTGCAGTCGCATCAGCGCGCGCTCGCCGCCCAGCAGGCAGGCGAGTTTGCCGACGAGATCACGCCGATCGAAGTCACGGACCGCACACCCGATCTCGCGACCGGCGAGCCGATCGTCAAGACCCGCACCGTGAGCCTGGACGAAGGCGCGCGCCCCGACACGTCGATCGAAGGCCTGGCCAAGCTGCGCACCGTGTTCGCGGCGCGGGGCTCGGTCACGGCTGGCAACAGCTCGCAGACCTCCGACGGCGCCGGCGCGCTGATCCTCGCAAGTGAAAAGGCCTGCAAGCAGTACGACCTGAAGCCGCTCGCGCGCTTCGTGAGCTTCGCCAGCAAGGGCGTGCCGCCGCACATCATGGGCATTGGCCCGATCGAGGCGATCCCCGCCGCACTGCGCTATGCGGGCCTGACGCAGGACGCCATCGACTGGATCGAGCTCAACGAAGCCTTCGCGGCGCAGTCGATCGCGGTGATGAACACGTTGGGCCTCGACCCGGCCAAGGTCAATCCGATGGGCGGCGCGATCGCACTGGGCCATCCGCTGGGCGCGACGGGTGCGATCCGGTCCGCGACCGTGATCCATGCACTGCAGCGCAAGAAGCTGAAGTACGGCATGGTCACGATGTGCGTGGGCATGGGCCAGGGCGCGGCAGGCATCTTCGAGCGCGTGTAACGGCTCAGGGTTTGTGAGCAGGCGCAGGCGTCACCGACACGACTGCATGGGCAACGGACACGGAGGCACACTGCGACCATGAAATCACATCCCCTCGACAAGGCCCTCGCGCTGGAACACAGCGACATCCAGGCGGGGCTCTTCACCGGCGCCACGAGTCCGGACTACTGGAACATGGTGGGGCCCTTCGGCGGCACCACGGCGGCGGTGATGCTGCAGGCGGTACTGCGGCACCCGGACCTGCTCGGCGAACCCATTGCGCTGACGGGCAACTACGCCGCGGCACTGGAAGCGGGCGCCTTCGAAGTGCAGGCTGTGCCGGTGCGAACCAATCGTTCGACGCAGCACTGGACGGTGCAGATGATCCAGTCCGGCTCCGAAGGCAAACCGCACGTCACGACCACAGCCACGGTGGTCACGGCGGTGCGGCGCGAGACCTGGGGCGTCAACGACCTTCCGATGCCCGAAGTGCCGTCGCCCGAGCGGGTCGAGCGCCTCAGCATCGGCCCGGCCAAGGTCGCGTGGCTCGAGCGCTACGAGATGCGCCCCATCATCGGGTCGATCCCGACGCGCTGGGACGGCAAGGGGGATCACAGCGAGACGCGCATGTGGCTGCGCGACTGGGAGCCGAGGCCGCTGGATTTCCCCGCGCTCGCGGCGTTGAGCGACACTTTCTATCCGCGCGTGTGGCTGCGCCGGGCGACGCCAGTGCCGATCGGCACCGTGTCGATCACGACCTATTTCCACACCGATGCCAAACTGCTGGCCGAGATCGGCACCGGCTACCTGCTGGGTCGCGCGACCGGACAGCAGTTCCGCAACGGTTACTTCGACCAGGCGGCGCAGCTCTGGAGCGAATCGGGCGCGCTCCTGGCAACCAGCAACCAGATCGTCTACTTCAAGGAGTGACCCCATGGCAGGCAACAAGGCAGCGCTGATCGTCGGCGCGGGCGATGCGACCGGTGGCGCCATCGCGCGCAGGTTCGCACGCGGAGGCTATGCAACATGCGTCACGCGGCGCAGCCTCGACAAGCTGCAGCCGCTGGTCGCGCAGATCGAGGCCGAGGGCGGCAAGGCACATGCCTTCGCCAGCGATGCTCGCAAGGAGGAAGAGGTCGTCGCGCTGATCGAGCAGATCGAATCTACCGTGGGTCCGATCGAGGTGCTGGTCTTCAACATCGGCGCCAACGTACCCGAAAGCATCCTGACCGAGACGGCGCGCAAGTACTTCAAGGTCTGGGAGATGGCCTGCTTCTCCGGCTTCCTGAACGGCCGCGAAGTGGCAAAGCGCATGGTGGCGCGCGAGCTGCCGGAAGGCGCGCACCGCGGCACCATCATCTTCACGGGCGCCACGGCGTCGATGCGGGGCGCGGCCAACTTCGGCGCCTTCTCGGGCGCGAAGATGGCCTTGCGCGCACTGGCCCAGAGCATGGCGCGCGAACTCGGGCCGCGCGGTATCCACGTCGCGCATTCGATCATCGATGGCGCGATCGACACCGAATTCATCCGCAGCAACTTTCCCGACCGCTATGCGCTGAAGGCGCAGGATGGCATCCTCAATCCCGAGCACATCGCGGATGCCTACTGGATGCTGCATTCGCAGCCGCGAGACGCCTGGACCCACGAGCTCGACCTGCGGCCGTGGTCCGAAAAGTTCTGAGGAGACAAGGTTCATGACGACGCGATCCGTCGAGTTCTATTTCGACTTCGGCAGCCCTGCTTCCTAC
Organism: Variovorax sp. P5_A3; assembly: GCF_056400665.1. Taxonomy (NCBI): domain Bacteria; kingdom Pseudomonadati; phylum Pseudomonadota; class Betaproteobacteria; order Burkholderiales; family Comamonadaceae; genus Variovorax; species Variovorax sp. P5_A3. Next base: position 111,258 of record NZ_JBFUKW010000005.1, read on the forward strand.
CTGGCCGCAACGCAACTGCCGCACCTGTGTGCCGACGTCGGCGCGGAGCTGGTGTGGAAGCCGATGCTGCTCGGAGGCGTGTTCCAGTCCACCGGCAACCATTCGCCGGCCACCATCCCCGCGAAGGGGCCGTATGTGTTCACCGACCTGGCACGTTTTGCGCGGCGCTACGGCGTGACGCTCCGGGAGAATCCGGACTTTCCGATCAACACGCTGCTGCTGATGCGCGGGGCCACCGGCATGCAGATGCATCAGCCCGAGCGCTTTCGTGCCTATGTCGACGCCGTGTTCCACGCGATGTGGGTCGAGCCGCGCAACCTGAACGATCCTGCGACGGTCGGCGCCGTGCTGCAGGAGGCGGGCTTCGATGCCGGCAAGCTGCTGGCGCTGGCCAACGCGCAGGACGTCAAGGACCAGCTCAAGGCCGCGACCCAGGAAGCCGTGCAGCGCGGCGTTTTCGGCGCGCCGACCATGTTCGTCGGCGACCAGATGTTCTGGGGGCAGGACCGGCTCGATTTCGTTCGCGAGGCGCTCGGCGCCTGAAACCTTTTTTCTTTGCAAGGACACACCATGAGCGACATCCTCGTCCACACCGAAGCCGGTGTGATGACCATCACTTTCAACCGCCTCGACAAGAAGAACTCGATCACCAGCGCGATGTACGGCGAACTGGCCGATGCACTGGGCAAGGCCGAGCAGGACGGCGCCGTGCGCGCGGTGCTGATCCAGGGCGACGCGACGATCTTCAGCGCCGGCAATGACATCGGCGACTTCCTCAACGCCCCGCCGTCAACGCAGGAATCGCCGGTGTTCCGCTTCCTGCGCGGCATCGCGACCTTCCCGAAGCCCATCGTGGCTGCGGTCTGCGGCCCGGCCGTGGGCGTCGGCACGACGATGCTCTTCCATTGCGACCTGGTCTACGCCGGCGACAACGCAGCCTTCTCGATGCCTTTCGTGAACCTGGGCCTTTGCCCCGAAGCCGCATCGAGCATCCTCGTCCCGCAGATGTTCGGCTACCACCGTGCGGCCGAGGCACTGCTGCTCGGCGAGCCTTTCATGGCCGAAGCGGCGCTGGAAGTCGGGCTGGTCAATCGCGTGGTGCCGCCGACCGAAGCCAACGCCATCGCCCAGGCGCAGGCGCGCAAGCTGGCAGCCAAGCCGCTGAGTGCGCTGATCGAGACCAAGCGCCTGATGAAGAAGTCGCAACAAGCCGCACTGCTGGAGCGCATGGGCGAGGAAGGCCAGAGCTTCGGCCGCATGCTGCGCGAGCCCGCCGCGCGCGAAGCTTTCACCGCCTTCATGGAAAAGCGCCGCCCCGACTTCTCGGCGCTTTGATCTCCCCCAGGCTGCGCGCACTTCGTGTCGCTTCGCCTACCCCCTCACCGGGGGCAACACCGGCGGCCCGGCAAAGCCGGTTCCGCGGTGTTTCACGCAAGACACTCGCACGGGTGCGTGAGTCCGTTCAGTCCTGGGCTATCGCTCGCGGGCGCCCGTTGTCATCGATCGCGACGTAAGTGAACGTGGCCTCCGTCACCTTGATGTACTCGCCCTGCGCCTTGAAGCGCTCGGCGAAGACTTCCACGGTCACCGTGACCGAAGTGCGGCCGATGCGGTCCAGCTTCGAATAGAACGACAGGATGTCGCCCAGCCGCACCGGCTGCTTGAACACGAATTCGTTGACGGCGACCGTCGCCATCCGTCCCTTGGCGTGGCGCGCCGGGATCACCGATCCGGCCAGATCGCATTGCGCCATCACCCACCCACCGAAGATGTCACCGTTCGCGTTGCAGTCGGCGGGCATCGGAATCACCTTGAGCACCAGTTCCATGTCGGCCGGGAGGCTCTTGAGCTTGGCGGTGAGGTTGGCACTGGAAGTGGCGGACATAGGCACAATCTGTAGAAAACGAAAATCCCGAAAACGGCTCACCCCCGCGATGCACGCCGCGTGCCAACCCCAGGGATACCGTAGATCTGGCTCCGCCAGGCTGCAGGTATCGCCCCCTCGAAGGGGGTGGGCGAAGCGACACGCAGTGCGCGAAGCCTGGGGGTGAGCAACAAGCCTTGATTGTCCCCCATGCGCCGCAGCGGCGAAGCACTTTCCTCTCCCCACCACGCCTCGGGCAGCCAGCCTGCCCGCAGCGACCGTTCCGACTGGGCCACGCTGCGCCGGTTGTTCCCCTACCTGTGGCACTACAAGTGGCGCGTGATGGCGGCGCTCGCCTTCATGATCGGCGCCAAGGTCGCCAACGTCGGCGTGCCCGTGCTGCTCAAGAACCTGGTCGACGCGATGTCGATCAAGCCTGGCAGCGCAGCTTCGTTGCTGGTCGTGCCGATCGGCCTGCTGGTCGCCTACGGCCTGCTCAGGCTTTCGACCGCGGTCTTCAATGAATTGCGCGAACTCGTCTTCGCCAAGGCGACCGAGGGGGCGGCGCGCAGCATTTCGCTGGAAGTGTTCAGGCACCTGCATGCGCTGAGCCTTCGCTTTCACCTGGAGCGCCAGACCGGCGGCATGACGCGCGACATCGAGCGCGGCACGCGCGGCGTGCATTCGCTGATCTCGATGTCGCTCTACAGCATCGTGCCGACGATCATCGAACTCACGCTGGTGCTGACGGTGCTGGGCGTGAAGTTCGATTCGGGCTTCGTCTGGATCACGCTGGCAGCGCTGGTGGTCTACATCGCGTTCACCGTCACCGTGACCGAATGGCGCACGCAGTTCCGCAAGACCATGAACGAGCTCGATTCCGTGGCGCAGAGCCACGCAGTCGATTCGCTGCTGAACTACGAGACGGTCAAGTATTTCAACAACGAGAACTTCGAGGCCGGCCGCTACGACGCCAGCCTGGAGCGCTACCGCAAGGCGGCGGTCAAGAGCCAGACCACGCTGAGCATGCTCAACGCCGGCCAGCAATGCCTGATCGCTGTAAGCCTGGTCGCGATGCTCTACCGGGCGACGCAGGGCGTGGTGGACGGGCGCATGACGCTGGGCGACCTGGTGATGGTCAATGCCTTCATGATCCAGCTCTACATCCCGCTCAACTTCCTGGGCGTGATCTACCGCGAGATCAAGCAGAGCCTCACGGACCTCGACAAGATGTTCGTGCTGCTCGAAAAAGAGCGCGAGGTGCGCGATGCGCCGGATGCAAAGCCTCTCGCCGGAACCGACTCCACGGTGCGTTTCGAGAACGTGAGCTTCGCCTACGAGTCCGCACGGCCGATCCTGAAGAACGTGAGTTTCGAGATCCCGGCCGGTCAAACGGTCGCGGTGGTCGGGCCCTCGGGCTCGGGCAAATCGACGATGGCACGGCTTCTGTACCGCTTCTACGATGTGCAGCACGGACGCATCACCATCGGCGGCCAGGACATCCGCCAGGTGACCCAGTCCAGCGTGCGCCAGTCGATCGGCATCGTGCCGCAGGACACCGTGCTCTTCAACGATACCGTCGAATACAACATTGCCTACGGCCGGCCCGGCGCAAGCCGGGAGGAGGTCGAGGGCGCGGCCCGGGCAGCGCGAATTCACGACTTCATCGCGCACACGCCGAAGGGCTACGGGACCATGGTCGGCGAGCGAGGACTCAAGCTGTCGGGCGGGGAAAAGCAGCGCGTGGCCATCGCTCGCACCCTGCTCAAGAACCCGCCGATCGTGATCTTCGACGAGGCGACTTCGGCGCTCGACTCGGCGAACGAGCGGGCGATCCAGTCCGAACTCAAGAGCGCCGCGCGAAACAAGACCACGCTCGTGATCGCGCACCGCCTCTCGACGGTGGTCGATGCGCACGAGATCCTCGTGCTCGAAAGCGGCGTGATCGTCGAGCGCGGCACGCATGCGGACCTGCTGGCCCGGCAGGGCAAGTACGCGCAGATGTGGAGATTGCAGCAGCTCGAGGCCGCGCCGGTGCTCTGACCCAACCCCTTCCCCCGGCGCGCGGCAGTCGGGCCGCGCGATCCGGGCCTCAGCAGTCCAGGAGCCATTTGAATGTCCGAGAAGATTCCCCTATTGGTGCTCAACAGCCTTTCGCCCGCCCATCGGGCGCAGATCGCCGCGGTCTATGACCTGACCTATGCGCCAACGCTGGCCGAGCGTACGGCGGCCATCGCCGCCAACGGCGCGAAGTTCCGCGCAGTGCTGACCATCGGCGTGATCGGCATCACGGCGGACGAGATTGCCGCCCTGCCCCGGGTCGAACTCGTGTGCGCGATGGGCGCGGGCTACGAAGGCCTCGCGATGGACGCCTTGCGCGCACGCGGTATCGCGGTCGCCAACGGCGCCGGTACCAACGACGACTGCGTGGCCGACCACGCCTTCGGCCTGCTGATCGGCATCGTGCGTGGGATCCGCACGCTCGACCGGCAGTGCCGCGAAGGCGTATGGCGCGAGGAGATCCCGCAGCCGCCCAATGTCTCGGGCAAGAAGCTCGGTATCCTGGGACTGGGCACCATCGGCCAGAAGATTGCCAAGCGTGCGATCGGCTTCGACATGGAGGTCGGCTATCACAACCGCAAGCCGAAGGACGGCTCGCTGCACCGCTATTTCGACAGTCTGAAGGCGCTGGCGGAATGGGCGGATGTGCTGGTGGTCGCCACGCCGGGCGGCGCCGCGACGCGGCACCTGATCAACGCAGAGATCCTCGACGCGATCGGCCCCCGGGGCTATCTGGTCAACATCTCGCGCGGCAGCGTGGTCGACACCGAGGCGCTGGCCGCCGCACTGCGAGCGAACCGGATCGCGGGCGCGGGGCTCGATGTCTACGAAAGCGAACCCAGGCGGCCCGAGCCTCTGATAGGCCTGGACAACGTTCTGCTCACGCCGCACATGGCGGGCTGGTCGCCCGAGGCCACGCAGGCGTCGGTGAACCGCTTCATGGCCAACGCCGAAGGGCACTTCGCCGGTCGCGGCGTCGTGTCCCCGATCTAGGCCGCCAAGTCCGCAAGCGCCGACGGCTGCACGAGGCCCCATCCGCAGGCACGGTCGTAGGCGTGGCCCAGGCGCAGCACCGCGAGGTCGCGCTGGATCGGGCCGGCGATCTGCAGGCCCATCGGCAGGCCGCCTTCGAAGCCCGCACGCACATTGAGCGTGGGAAGTCCGGCCAGCGTGAAGGGCGTGACGATTTCCATCCAGCGGTGGTAGGTGTCGCTCGGCACGGCGCCGACCGCCGAGGGCCAGTCGAGCTTTGCATCGAAAGGAAACACCTGCGCTGTCGGCGCGACGACGACATCGAAGGACTCGAAGGCCCGCACGAAGGCGCGGAACACATTCGAGCGATAGACCGAGGCCTGGTAGAGCGCAGCAGCGTCCAGCTTGTGGCTCTGCTCGATTTCCCAGCGTGCCTCGGGCTTGAGCTGTTCGCGCACCGAAGGGTTGGCGAACGCGGCGCCGAGCTTGCCACCCACCAGCAACTGACGCAGTCGCAGCCAGGCGGTCCAGTTCTGTTCGCGGGGCACATCGAGTTGATGCGGCTCGACGTGGCAGCCGAGATCGCGGAAGGTCTGCAGTGCGCCCTCGCAGAGTTCGCGCACGCCCGGTGCGAGCGGCAGATCCGGCCACACACTGCCGAGCCAGCCGACGCGCAGGCCCTTGACGTCGCCGTCGAGCTGCATGGTGTCGGGCGAGGGCAGCGCGTCGGTCAGCGACAGGGGTACGCGTGGGTCGAAGCCCGCCTGAACGGCGAGCAGCCGCGCGGCGTCCTCGACCGTGCGGGCCATCGGGCCTTCGCAGCCGAGTTGCTGCAAGAAGAGTTCCTCGTCTGGCGAACCGGGCACCCGGCCACGCGAGGGGCGGAAGCCGATGACGTTGTTGAACGCTGCGGGGTTGCGCAGCGATCCGCCCATGTCGCTGCCGTCTGCCACCGGCAGCATGCCCAGGGCAAGCGCAACCGCGGCACCACCGCTGCTGCCGCCTGCGCTCAGCGCGGGCTGGTAGGCATTCAGCGTGGTGCCGAACACCGTGTTGTAGGTGTGCGAGCCGAGCCCGAATTCGGGGGTGTTGGTCTTGCCGATGACGATCGCGCCGGCTTGCCGCATGCGCGAGACGTGCAGGCTGTCGCCGCGCGCCGGCGAGCGGGGCGCGATCGGCGAACCCATGGAGGTCGGGAGGCCGGTCGCGTGGCTCAGGTCCTTCACCGCGAGCGGGAAGCCGTGCATCCATCCAAGCCGCTCGCCGCGCGCAAGTTGCGCGTCGCGTTCGTCCGCTTCGTCCAGCAACTGCCGCGGATCCCGCAGGGACACGATCGCGTTGAAGCGCGGATTGAGTGCGTCGATTCGTGCGAGCGTGGCGAGCATGAGTTCGCGGCAGGACACCGAACGTGCGGCGATGTGGCGGGACAGCGTGGTGGCGTCGAGAGCGAGAAGATCGGCTGCGTGCATGTTGAAGGCGGGTCTCCGTGTGGCTCTTAAGTATGTCGCAGCCCTCCATAATCAGTTCATGGAAACCAAGTGGCTCGAAGACTTCGTCAGCCTCGCCGAGACGCGCAGCTTCAGCCGTTCGGCCCAGTTGCGGCATGTGACGCAGCCCGCGTTCTCGCGTCGCATCCAGGCGCTCGAAGGGTGGGCCGGTACCGATCTTGTCGACCGCAGCTCCTACCCGACGCGGCTCACGCCTGCAGGGCAGACGCTGTACGGCCAGGCCATCGAGATGCTGCAGGCATTGCAGAGCACGCGCGCGATGCTGCGCGGCCATTCGACGGCAGCGCAGGATGTGATCGAGGTTGCCATCCCGCACACGCTGGCCTTTACCTTCTTCCCTGCCTGGGTCACGGGCCTGCGCGAACAGTTCGGGCCGCTGAAGAGCCGGCTCATCGCACTCAACGTCCATGACGCCGTGCTGCGTCTGGTGGAGGGAAGCTGCGACCTGCTGATCGCCTATCACCATCCTTCCCAGCCGCTGCCATTGGACGCCAACCGCTATGAGATGGTGAGCCTTGGCCAGGAGGTGGTGGCGCCCTGGGTCAAGCCGGACGCGGACGGCGAGCCGCGCTTCCGGCTGCCGGGGCGGGCCGGCCAGCCGCTGCCCTATCTAGGCTATGCGCCCGGCGCCTATCTCGGGCGCGTGGTCGACCAGCTGCTCAAGGAATCGGGCACCGCTATCCACCTCGACCGCGTCTATGAGACCGACATGGCCGAGGGCCTCAAGGTGATGGCGCTCGAAGGCCATGGCATCGCCTTCCTGCCGCAAAGCGCAGTGCGCAAGGAGGTCCGTGCGCGGACGCTGGTGAGCGCGCTGCCCCCAGAAATCGACCGGCTCGAGGCCACGATGGAAATCCGTGCCTACCGCGAGCGCCCGTCCGCTCCGGTCAAGGCAGGCACGCGGCCGGGCAAGACGGATGCGCCGGCGCCGCGAGCCAAGAGCTCGGTCGAAGCGCTGTGGGCCTATCTGGTCGGCACGCAGCCCCCTGTCGTGTGACATCGCGGGCTCGCGGCATCGCCCCTTCTCGCTGAAGGAAATGCGCCGGCAGCAAGCGCGCCTGTTTCATTCGGGCACAAAGGCTGCTTTAAAGAAGGACGGTCGCAGCCCTTGCAAGAGGGACGCACCGATGCACCGCCCCGATTGGACGACGCGCCATCGGCTGGTGCATCTCGCACCGGGTTGGCCCGGGTATGGCGCAGAATGCGGGCGTCTAGAATTTCGTGTATCTCTCAGTCACAGGAGTTTTCCAAATGAAGAAGCAAGTATTGGCACTGGCCGTGATGGCGCTCGCCGCGGGGGCCGCTTTCGCGCAGGCCAATGACACGCTGGCCAAGATCAAGTCCAGCGGCAGCGTCACGATGGGTGTGCGCGATTCTTCCGGCGCACTGGCCTACACCATCGGCGACGGCAAGTACGTCGGCTTCCACACGGAAATGTCCGAGCGCATCCTGGCTGACATCCAGAAGCAGCTCGGCCTGCCCAAGCTGGACATCAAGCGCCAACTCGTGACCTCGCAGAACCGCGTTCCGCTGGTGCAGAACGGCACCGTCGACCTCGAATGCGGCTCGACCACCAACAACGCCACCCGCCAGAAGGACGTCGCCTTCGCCGTGACCACCTATGTCGAAGAAGTTCGCATCGCGGTCAAGGCCAATTCGGGCATCAACTCCATCAAGGACCTGAACGGCAAGAGCGTGGCCACCACCACGGGCACGACCTCGGTGCAGACCCTGCGCAAGAACGAGCGCGCCCAGGGCATCGACTTCAAGGAAGTCATGGGCAAGGACCACGCCGACAGCTTCCTGCTGCTCGAATCGGGCCGTGCCGACGCTTTCGTGATGGATGGCCAGATTCTGGCCGGCAACATCGCCAAGTCGAAGGCGCCCGCCGACTTCAAGATCGTTGGCGAGGCCCTGTCGGTCGAGCCTATCGCCTGCATGATGCGCAAGGACGACCCGGCCTTCAAGAAGGCCGTGGACGACAGCATCAAGAACCAGATCAAGGACGGTTCGCTGGCCAAGCTGTACGACAAGTGGTTCATGCAGCCGATCCCGCCGACCAACACCAAGGTCGGCCTGCCACTGTCGGAAGCCACCAAGGCCGCGTGGGCCAGCCCCAACGACAAGCCGATGGAAGACTACGCCAAGAAGTAAATCACGTGGGCTGACGCGTGACGAACGCCCGCCTCTTTCGGCGGGCGTTTGTTTTGTGAGAGGCCTCCAACAATCATCGAGGAGTTGAAATGGGAAATTGGGATTGGCAGGTCTTCCTGCAGGACCCGGGCGGGAAGATACCGACCTACTGGCAGTGGCTGGTCTCTGCCTGGGGCTGGACGGTGTCGGTGTCCTTGTGCTCGCTGGTCGTGGCGCTGGTGCTCGGCTCCCTGGTCGGCGTGATCCGCACTTTGCCCGACAGCCCCTGGCTGGTGCGCTTCGGCAATGCCTGGGTCGAGCTGTTCCGCAACATCCCGCTCCTGGTTCAGATCTTTCTCTGGTATCACGTGGTGCCGAAAGTGTTCCCCGTCATGGCGGGCCTGCCGCCCTTCATCCTGGTGGTGTTCGCGCTGGGCTTCTTCACCTCGGCGCGGATCGCCGAGCAGCTTCGCTCCGGCATCCAGGCCTTGCCAAAGGGCCAGCGCTACGCGGGCATGGCGGTGGGCTTCACCACCTTCCAGTACTACCGCTACGTGATCCTGCCGATGGCCTACCGGATCATCATCCCGCCGCTCACCAGCGAGTCGATGAACATCTTCAAGAACTCGTCGGTCGCGTTCGCGGTGTCGATTCCGGAAATGATCCAGTTCGCGATGCAGGCCGGCGAAGAGACTTCCCGCGTGACCGAGATGTACATGGCCGTGACCGTGCTCTACGTGATCTCCGCAATGATCATCAATCGCCTCATGACCTGGGTCGAGAAGAGGGTCCGCGTGCCGGGCTTCGTGGTTGCCGGCGGAACGGGAGGCCACTGACATGAATCTCGACCTCACCTTCTTCAGCTGGCAAGTCGTCAGCAGCTTCCTGCTCAAAGGCCTCTACTTCAGCGTGTTCCTGACGGTGGTGGCCACACTGGGTGGCATCTTCTTCGGTACGCTGCTGGCGCTGATGCGGCTGTCGGGCAACAAGTGGCTCGACATGCCTGCGGCCATCTACGTCAACGGCATGCGCAGCATTCCGCTGGTGATGATGATCCTGTGGTTCTTCCTGCTGGTCCCCAACATCATCGGCCGGCCGATCGGGCCCGAGTACTCGGCCATCATCACCTTCATCGCGTTCGAGGCGGCCTACTTCAGCGAGATCATGCGTGCGGGCATCCAGTCGATCCCGCGCGGCCAGGTCTCCGCGGGCATGGCCGTGGGGATGACCTACAGCCAGAACATGAAGCTCGTGATCCTGCCGCAGGCGTTCCGCAACATGCTGCCGGTGCTGCTGACGCAGACCATCATCCTGTTCCAGGACACCTCGCTGGTCTACGCCATCGGCGCCTACGACCTGTTCAAGGGCTTCGACACGGCGGGCAAGAACTTCGGTCGTCCCGAAGAGGCCTACCTGCTGGCCGCCGTCGTCTACTTCGTGCTGTGCTATTCGCTTTCGTATCTCGTGAAGCGCCTGCACAGAAAGATCGCCATCATCCGCTGAAGGAGCAAAAAGATGTCCGACAAAATGATTGAAATCAAGAACGTATCCAAGTGGTACGGACCGGTCCAGGTGCTCAACGAGTGCTCCGTCAGCATCGCCAAGGGCGACGTGGTCGTGGTGTGCGGGCCTTCGGGCTCGGGCAAGTCCACGCTGATCAAGACGGTGAATGCGCTGGAGCCCTTCCAGAAGGGCGAGATCTCGGTCAACGGCATTCCGCTGCATGACCCCAAGACCAACCTGCCGCAGCTCCGCTCGAAGGTCGGCATGGTGTTCCAGCACTTCGAACTCTTCCCGCACCTGTCGGTGACCGAGAACCTGACGATCGCGCAGATCAAGGTGCTGGGGCGCAGCGCGGACGAAGCCAAGACGCGCGGGCTGAAGATGCTCGACCGCGTGGGCCTGATGGCGCACAAGGACAAGTTCCCGGGCCAGCTTTCCGGCGGCCAGCAGCAGCGCGTGGCGATCGCCCGCGCGCTGAGCATGGACCCGATCGTGATGCTCTTCGACGAACCCACTTCCGCGCTGGACCCCGAGATGGTGGGCGAGGTGCTCGACGTGATGGTGGCGCTTGCCAAGGAAGGCATGACGATGATGGTGGTCACGCACGAAATGGGATTCGCGCGCAAGGTGGCGAGCCGCGTGATCTTCATCGACGTGGGTGGGCGCATCCTTGAGGATTGCTCGAAGGAGGAGTTCTTCACTCATCCGGAGAACCGGCAGGCGCGCACGAAGGATTTCCTGAACAAGATCCTGGCGCACTAGCCAAGCTCGCCCCCAGGCTGCGCGCACTTCGTGTCGCTTCGCCTACCCCCTGCCGGGGGCGGTGCCGGCAGACCGGCGGAGCCGGATCTGTGGCACCCCTGGAATTGAAAAGCCCCGCTTGCGGGGCTTTTCTGTTTTTGGCGCTGTCAGCCTAGCTCGAAGGTGGTGATGCCGTAGAGGCGGTCCAACTCGCACGAGGGCGGTGGGCCGAGGTACATGCGGGCGGTTTCGAAGATGCTTTGCATGCCCTGTGTCTTTGCGAAGGTCACGGCGTTGGCGTTGGGGAGCGGTACGTCGAGGTAGATGGGGTCGCCTGCGGGCACGCTGGCGCTCAGTGCCGTGAAGAGGGACTTGGCGACCGGGAGGTCCTCGGCCACGAGGGGGCCGATCTTGTGGCCGGTGCGGCAGCGGCGGATCAGTCCCCATCCCTCTAGGCGGCCCTGGTGCAGCCACGCGAGGCCGGTCGCGTCGGGCATGGCGATCCAGTTGCGGAGGAATGCGTCGCGCGGTGCGGGAAAAACGCGGAGGTCGTCGGCGCACAGCGAGGTGAAGTCGATGGCTGAGAGGGGGAAGATCTCGTGGGGCATGGGCCGGCCCGCTCCACTTGCAACGCCGGCGTAGCGGACATTGTTCCAGGCCAGTTCGAAGCCGCTTCGGCGGTAGTTGTCCTGTTGCGCCGGTACGCCGTCGAGTCCGATCACATGGCCGGCCAGCCGGGCGATGCCCTTGTGCCAGAGGGCGATGCCGATACCTTCTCCGCGCCACGCCGGCTCGACGATGTAGAGGCCGATGAAGCCGAATCGACCACCATAGGAAACGGCGCCGATGCAGCCCATCGGCTCGCCTTCGTGCTCTGCGACCAGAAAGCCGGCGGGGTCGGCCGCATGGAAGCACTCGGCATCGTGCAGGCCGGGGTTCCAACCTTCATGTGCCGCCATGTCGATGACCCAGGGCATCTCGTCTCGGCGCAGGGCACGGATTGTGTAGTCCATGCGCGGATTCTGACTCCGCGCGCCGGATTCCTGTCCAATAACGGGATGGAAACCTCGCACGATGCCGAACGCCGTCTGAACGAACTGGAAATAAAGGCCAGCTTCACCGAAGACCTGCTGGACCAGTTGAACATGACGATCTACAGGCAACAGCAGCAGATCGACAGCCTCGTGCTTCAGGTCGCGCAACTGCGGCAGCAAAGGCCCGAGGACGGGGCAGGGAGTCCGCGCAACTTGCGCGACGAGTTGCCGCCGCACTACTGATCCGGCACTTGTTAAAAATTGTGATGTAACACTAAGGTCTGATGCCACAATTCTGCGAAATCTGGAGGAGTAGGCATGGTCGTTGGTGCACGTCTCGGTTCGTGGGCGGGAAAGAGCTTGGCTGCGGTATCGCTCGCTTTGCTGTCCCATGGGGCCCTCGCGCAGGCGCCCATGGGCGCGGAAGGTGGCGAGTTGGCTGTTCACCCGTGGGTGGTGCCGCCTCCCAGTTGGTCGCCGGACGCGTACTTCACCAACCTGAAGGACGGCGCGACGGTGGAGTCTCCGTTCGTCGCCCGCTTCGGGCTCTCATTGCGCGGGATTGTTCCGGCCGGGAAGTCGGCGGGCACGGCGGGCCACCATCACCTGCTCATCGATCAGCCGTTGCCGCTCGATTTCAAGAAGCCCTTGCCCTTCACCGAGCACTACATCCACTTCGGCAAGGGGCAGATGGAGACGGTCATCGACCTGCCGCCGGGCACCTACATGATGCGGCTGGTGCTGGCCGACCAGGGTCACATCCCGTACTTCGTCTACAGCAAGCCTTTGAAATTCACGGTCAGCAAGCAGAACAAGGGTGTTTCCGCGGCCAGCGTGCTGGGTCAGCCGCGCATCGAGATTCTCAGCCCGGTGGATCGCTCGGCCGTGCAGTTGCCTTTGCGGGTGCAGTTGCACGCCAGCGGCTACAACCTGTCGCATGCAGCGCCCAAGGTGCCGGACACTGGTCACTTCCGGCTCATCCTGGAACGTGCGGGTCAGAAGCCCGAAATCATCGAACTGGACGGCGGCCAGACGGAACTGTGGATCAACCCGCCGAAGGGCGACTACAGTGCGCGCCTTGACCTGGTGAGCAATACGTCGCCCGGCGCCATCACCGCGCGGGCCAAGCCGATCGCCTTCAGCGTGCGCTGACGCCGGCGCGGGCGTCGAGCACCGCCGCCGCCACTTCCGCGAAGCCGGCGCCGCGTTCGGCCCGCGCGACGTAACGCGGCAGATGTGACAGTGCCGACTCGAAGCGGCGGACGTTCGCGACACCGATGCTGTGCTCGAAGTGCTCGAACATCAGGGCGTCGTTGGTCGAGTCGCCCACGTAGGCCCAGTGCGACATCTCTTCGTCGAGCCGCCGGCCCCAGAGTTCACCCACGATCCAGCGGGCACCGGCCAGCTTGTTGTGCCCGCCGAACCAGCCGTTGACGTGGATGCTGCTGACGGTGGCGTGCATGCCCTCGCTCTTCATCAGCGCGACGACCGCCGCGATCTTCGTGTCGTCGAGGTGCGTGAATTCACTGTGGTCGATGGCGATGTCGCACTCCCGGCCTCCAGAGTCGGTGGCGCGTCGTGCGCCGGGAATTTCACGCTCGATGCGGTCGAGCACGTCCTGCATGCGAGCGAAGTTGCGCGCGCGCGTTGGGGCGTCCTGCTGGTAGCGCTTTTCGAGCCGGCCCTCGGGCGAGGGCACGAGTGCGACCGCGCCGTTCTCGGCGACGATCGCATCGAGCGGCCACGCGCTCGCGAAAGGCTCGCTCCATCCCACGGGACGGCCAGTGATCGCGATGCTGTGCAGTCCTGCTGCCTTGATCTCCGCCAGGGCCTTCAATGCATCGGGGGTGATGGCGCCCTCGGTGGTCAGTGTGTCGTCGATATCGGTGAACACGCCGACCAGTTCACGGCGCGCTTCGATCGGCCACTGCGTCAGGGCCTGCATCAGCCGGCCGTCTGAAGCGCCAGGCCCGCATGCTCGCGCAGCGGATGGAAATGGATCTTCGGGAAGCGCTCCTGCGCGAGCCGCACGTCGTAGGGCGAGGTGCACAGGTAGGCCAGCGTGTCGGCCGCGTCGCGCGCCATGCGGGCCGGATAGGCGTCGACGAAAGTGCGCAACTCGGCCGGGGTGTCGGCGGTGATCCAGCGTGCGCCGGTGTACTGGCAGCCTTCGAGGCGCACGTCGGCGTCGTACTCGGTCTTCAGGCGATGCTGCACGACTTCGAACTGCAGTTGGCCGACCGCGCCGAGGAGCATCGGTCCGCCGACCTCGGGACGGAACACCTGGATCGCGCCTTCCTCGCCAAGCTGCGCGAGGCCCTGCTGCAATTGCTTGGTGCGCAAGGGGTTCTTCAGGATCACCGTCATGAACAGTTCGGGCGCGAAGAAGGGCAGGCCGGTGAACTGCAGCGAGGCGCCGTCGGTGATGGTGTCGCCCAACTGCACGCCGCCGTGCGTGGTGAAGCCCACGATGTCGCCCGCATAGGCTTCCTCGACGGCTTCACGCCGCTGGCTCATGAAGGTCACGACGCTGGTCGGGCGCAGTTCCTTCGCGGTGCGCTGCACCTTGAGCTTCATGCCCGGCGTGTAGCGTCCAGAGGCCATCCGCACGAAGGCGATGCGGTCACGGTGATTGGCGTCCATGTTGGCCTGCACCTTGAACACGACGCCCGCGAAGTCCTTGTCCTCTGGCTGGATCTCCTTGACCACCGGCTGCCGGTTGACCAGCGTGGTGCTGACGCGCGGCTGCGGCGGGGGCGCCAGGTCGACGAGTGCATCGAGCACTTCCATCACACCGAAGTTGTTGACACCGGAACCGAAGAACACCGGCGTCTGCTTGCCGGCGAGGAATGCTTCGCGATCCCAGGTCGGGGATGCGCCGGTGGCGAGTTCCATGCTTTCCATCGCGGTGTCGAACTCGCGGCCGAAGCGCTTGTGGAGCGTCTCGCGGTCGGTCAGCGGGATGGTTTCGAAGTCCTGCGGCAGGCGCTCGCTGCCCGATTCGAACACGGTCATTGCCTGGGTTCGCAGGTTCACGATGCCGCCGAAGGACTTGCCCTGCCCCACGGGCCAGGTCATCGGCACGCAGGGCATGCCCAACTCGCGCTCGATCTCGTCGAGCAGTTCGAGCGGCTCGCGCACTTCGCGGTCCATCTTGTTGACGAAGGTGATGATGGGCGTGTCGCGCTGACGGCAGACTTCGATCAGGCGACGTGTTTGGGCTTCGACGCCGTTGGCTGCGTCGATGACCATGAGCGCCGAATCGACCGCGGTGAGCACGCGGTAGGTGTCTTCGGAGAAGTCCTTGTGGCCAGGCGTGTCGAGCAGGTTGATGACGTGGTCGCGGTAGACCATCTGCATCACCGACGACGCCACCGAGATGCCGCGCTGCTTCTCGATTTCCATCCAGTCGGAGGTCGCATGGCGCGAGGCCTTGCGGGCCTTGACCGAGCCGGCGATCTGGATCGCGCCGGAGAACAGCAGCAGCTTTTCGGTCAGCGTGGTCTTACCGGCGTCAGGGTGGGAAATGATCGCGAAAGTGCGACGGCGGCGGGTTTCGGAAGCGAATGTCATGGGGTGAACGCGGTGCGCGCTCACGGGCGCGGGCAGCAGAAGGCAAAGCCCGCGATTTTACCGATCGACCTTGCGGGCCGCCGGGCGACCCTCGCATTCACATGGGCGGCGTGAATCCGTTGCGGCCGACCAGCAGGCTCGAAGCGGTCGGCTGGCCGTCCTTCAACTGGGCGGTGACGACGACCTTCGCGCCCTGGACCAACAATGCCGCCTGGTCGTCCTTGCCGGGCTTGAAGGTAACGATCGGGGTGCCGCGCGGGACGATCACGGTCTTTTCGCCGTCCTTGTACTTGAGCACCAGTTTCTGACCGCCGCCCGGAGCCGACGATGGTGCCGCCGACAGCTCGGAGACCGTGGCGTTGGTCATCGTGCCGTTGGGCATGTAGTCCCAGGGCCGGAAGCCTTCGCCGGTGCCCCGCATGGCTTCTGGGAATACCAGGACTTCGACCGCGCGCTGCGTGCCATCGGGCTGCGGAAGGGATCCGGCGCCGACGAAGCTGTTCGGCTTGATGGCCGCCGGCGTCACCGGGAGCACCTCGACGACCCGCATGTCGGCAGGACGCGCCATGGTGACAACCTCGCCGCTGCGGTCCTTGACGGTCAGCGAATTCGCATCGACCCGCACGATGACGCCGCGCACACGCACGGTCTGGGCGGCGGCGGCCTGGGTCTGCGCCGGAACCACGCTGGGCAGCAGGGCCGACGCGATCACGAACGATGCGGCAAGAGCTTTGGGTTTGAACATGTTGTAACGTCGCGCGGGGCGGCGGGAGGGGAGGGAATGGCAGTCTAGGCCGATCGGAAGAATGCTGCCGACGGCAGTCCGACCGCGCGCGCTAAAATCCCTGTTCCGAGGAGCGTTGCAGCGCCGACAGGCGTGAGGCTCGGACCACCATCGCAACCACGCTCACCCGCTGTTCTCGCGGTGAGTCCTTTCCCCGAACGCAGTGGCCATCTTTCAAACTTGCTTTGGAGCCAACATGAGCGCCGTTCTCAAATCCCCGACCCCTGTTTCCACCGCCGACCAGGCCATCGCCGACCTGGGCCTTGCCGCCTGGGGCCGCAAGGAAATCCGCATCGCCGAGACCGAAATGCCCGGCCTGATGGCCATCCGTGAGGAATTCGCCAAGAGCCAACCGCTCAAGGACGCGCGCATCACCGGCTCGCTGCACATGACGATTCAGACAGCGGTGCTGATCGAGACACTGCAGGCGCTGGGCGCCACCGTGCGCTGGGCTTCGTGCAACATCTTCTCGACGCAGGACCACGCCGCCGCCGCCATTGCCGCCAACGGCACGCCGGTGTTCGCGATCAAGGGCGAGTCGCTGGAAGACTACTGGGACTACACGCACCGCATCTTCGACTTCGGCGCCAAGGGCTCGGCCGGCGAAGGCCCGAACATGATCCTGGACGACGGCGGCGACGCCACGCTGCTGATGCACCTCGGCCAGCGTGCCGAGAAGGACCAGAGCGTGCTCGCCAACCCGACCAGCGACGAAGAGCGCATCCTCTACGCCGCGATCAAGGCCAAGCTGGCCGTCGATCCGACCTGGTACACCCGCAAGTCGGCCGAGATCATCGGCGTCACCGAAGAGACCACCACCGGCGTGCACCGCCTGAACGAGATGAGCGCCAAGGGCACGTTGCTGTTCCGCGCCATCAACGTGAACGACTCGGTCACCAAGAGCAAGTTCGACAACCTGTACGGTTGCCGTGAATCGCTGGTGGACGGCATCAAGCGCGCCACCGACGTGATGATCGCAGGCAAGGTCGCCTGCGTGGCCGGCTACGGCGACGTGGGCAAGGGCTCGGCCCAGGCGCTGCGCGCGCTGAGCGCCCAGGTGTGGGTGACCGAGATCGACCCCATCAACGCGCTGCAGGCCGCCATGGAAGGCTACAAGGTCGTCACCATGGAGTACGCCGCCGACAAGGCCGACATCTTCGTGACCACCACCGGCAACCGCGACGTCATCCGCCACGAGCACATGGCCGCGATGAAGGACCAGGCGATCGTCTGCAACATCGGGCACTTCGACAATGAAATCGCGGTCGCGTCGATCGAGAAGTACGAGTGGGAAGAGATCAAGCCGCAAGTCGACCACATCACCTTCCCCGATGGCAAGAAGATCATCCTGCTGGCGAAGGGCCGCCTCGTGAACCTCGGCTGCGGCACGGGCCATCCGAGCTTCGTGATGTCGTCTTCGTTCGCGAACCAGACGATCGCGCAGATCGAACTCTTCACCAAGCCCGATGCCTACCAGGCCGGCAAGGTCTACGTGCTGCCGAAGCACCTCGACGAGAAGGTCGCCCGCCTGCACCTGAAGAAGGTCGGCGCCATGCTGACCGAACTGACGGACGCGCAGGCCGCCTACATCGGTGTCGACAAGAACGGCCCGTACAAGCCGGACACCTACCGCTACTGATCGCGCGAGCGTAGCGCTTTGCGCGCCGATCAGTTGCTTGTCGAACGTGGCCTCGCCGCGTCGCGCTCGCAGGCCGTCCGGCTGATTGCCGGTGGTTTGCGCTGGCGCGACGGCGCGGACTGGCGCGTGGTCAACAAGAATCGCGACGAAGTGCCCGAGACGGCCGAGCTTGAATTGCTCGACGCGGCCGAGGCACGCTATGTCTCCCGCGGCGGACTCAAGCTTGAGGGCGCGTTGGCCGAGACCGGGATCGATCCGCGCGGACGCCGATGCCTGGACGTGGGCCAATCGACGGGCGGCTTCACCGATTGCCTGCTGCAGCAAGGCGCCGAGCACGTGGTGGGGGTCGATGTGGGCCACGGGCAATTGCATTCGCGGGTGCGCGACGATGCGCGTGTCACTGTGGTCGAAGGCGTCAATGCCCGCGTGCTCAGCGCCGATGCGTGGGCCGCCCAGTCGCTGGACGATTCGGATTTTGGGCTGATCGTCGGCGATCTCTCGTTCATCTCGCTCACGCTGGTGCTGCCGACGCTGGTGCCATTGCTGGCTCCCGGTGGCGATCTGCTGATGCTGGTCAAGCCGCAGTTCGAACTGCAACCCGGGCAGATCGGCAAGGGCGGCATCGTGCGCGATCCAGCGCTGTATGCCGTCGTCGAGCTGCGTCTTCGGGACGCGTGCGAGTCGCTGGGCCTGCGTGTGCTGCGATGGCTCGACAGCCCGATCGCGGGCGGCGACGGCAACCGCGAGTTTTTCATTCATGCCGTTCATGCGGACGGCGAACAAGGAGCCGGCCGTGAGCCTTCCGCTCAGCTTTGAATTCTTTCCGCCCAAGACGCCTGAAGGGTCGACCAAACTGCGTGCCGTGCGGCAGCAGCTTTATACCCAGGCGCCCGAGTTCTGCTCGGTGACCTACGGCGCCGGTGGCTCGACGCACGACGGCACTTTCGGCACCGTGCGCGAGATCCTGGGCGAAGGCGTTGCCGCGGCCTGCCACTTCTCGTGCATTGGCGCGACGAGGGCGACGGTGCGCGAGCAGCTTGCCGAGCTGAAGGCGATGGGCGTCAATCGTCTCGTGGCGTTGCGCGGCGATCTGCCCAGCGGCTATGGCATCGGCGGCGAATTCCTCTACGCGAGCGATCTCGTCGCCTTCATCCGCGAAGAAACCGGCCGCGACTTCTACATCGAGGTGGCGTGCTATCCCGAAGTGCATCCCCAGGCGCGTTCGCCCGAGGCCGACCTGCAGGCCTTCGCGGCCAAGGTCCATGCCGGTGCGGATTCGGCCATCACGCAGTACTTCTTCAGCGCCGAGGCGTACTTTCGCTTCGTCGACGAGGCGCGTACGATAGGCCTCGACACGCCGATCGTGCCGGGCATCATGCCGATCACCAGCTCGACGCAGCTGATGCGCTTTTCCGATGCCTGCGGGGCCGAGATCCCGCGCTGGATTCGTCTGCGGCTTCAGAGCTTCGGCGACGACACTGCGTCGATCAGGGACTTCGGCCTCGACGTGGTCACCGACCTTTGCGAACGCCTCTGCGCGGGCGGCGCACCCGCGCTTCATTTCTACACGATGAACCAGTCGGTGGCGACGCTCGGCGTGCTGCAGCGGCTCGGCCGGGGTGCATGAGTTTGGGTAGGCGCCTCGCCGGCAGCTTCGCGCTCGTCGCGGCGGTGTTCCTCGCGGGCTGCTCCACGCAGCCATCCTCAGGTGAGGGCGGCGAGGGCGGCGCGCCACTGTTCCGATTGCGCCCCTTGGCGAAGCAGCCCGCGCTTCCGCCCGGCGCACCGCCTCGCTCGCAAGTGCCGTCAGTGCGCTACGACCTCGCGGTGTCTGGCGCAGGCGAGGCGGGGCCGGACGACGGCCTGCCGGGTGACGAAGGTTCGCGCGAGATATTCGAGCGCGGCGGCGCGTCGTGGTACGGCATCCAGTTCCATCAGCGCAAGACGGCGAGCGGCGAGCGTTTCGACATGACGGCGTTCACTGCCGCTCACAAGACGCTGCCGTTCAACACGCGCGTGTGCGTTCGCAGCCTGGTGAATGGGCGGGAGGTGCTGGTTCGCATCAACGACCGCGGCCCCTACACGTCAGGCCGCATCATCGACCTGAGTCGCGCTGCGGCAGAGTCGATCGGCCTGCTGGGGCTGGGGATCAAGCAGGTGGCACTGTCCATCGTGAACAAGGACACGGCTACTTGCGGAGGCACGGCGATCGGAGCGCCCGATGTGCCGCCATCGGCAGCGGCGGATGACCCCGCCCCGAAGCCCACGCGCACGGTCGCACCCCGTAAGCGACGGTGAAATGCCGGCAGGCAGCCGGCGTCGCCCTCTAGCCGCCGCTGTCCAGGGAGAAGGCGGCGTTGCGGTCCTGCGCCAGGCGATCGACCATCTGCGGCAGCGCGGCAGCCATCAGGGGCTTCAGCGTGTATGGCGGATTGATCAGGAACATCCCGCTTGCCGGCAGCCCCGGCCGGTGCGTGGCGCCGGTCGCATCCGTGGTGATCTTGCTGGACTTGACCGTCAGCGTGGCATGCAGCCATGGCTTGGCCGCCTTGGTGGCCATCGTCTTGAGGCGGCGTGGCAGGTCGTGTGCCTCGGGCCGTGGGATGATCGGGTACCACACGGCGTACGTTCCCGTCGCGAAGCGCTTGAGCGCCTCAGCGACGAAGTCGAGCACACGTGCATAGTCGCTCTTGATCTCGTAGCTCGGATCGCACAGCACCAGCGCGCGGCGCGAGGGCGGCGGCAGGAACTTGGTGGCGCTTCCGAACCCGTCGTCGCGCAGCACGGCGATCTGGCGACCGGCCTCGAGCTGTGCGATGTTCGCGTCGAGCGTGCGGGCGTCGGTCGGATGCAGTTCGAACAGCTTGAGCTTGTCCTGCTCGCGCAGGAGGTGGTGGGTGATGAAGGGCGAGCCCGGATAGATGCGTGCGCCGCCCTTCGGATTGAAATCCCGGATCACATCAAGGTAGCGTGCCAGCGCATCGGCGAGGGGCTCGGCGGGGGGCGCTGGGACCCTTTTAGCCGTCCCCTTGGAGGGGCTGGGCGCCATGGCGGCCGGTTTGGGATCCGAAAGCAGGCGCAGGACGCCGTCGGCGGCTTCGCCGCTGGTGCCGGCATAGTCACCGTCGAGCCGGTAGAGGCCGGCGCCGGCATGGGTGTCGACCACCGTCAGGGCGGCGTCCTTCTCGAGCAGATGATCGAGCGTGGCAATCAGCACCGTGTGCTTGAGCACGTCGGCGTGGTTGCCGGCATGGAAGGCGTGGCGGTAGCTGAACATTGGCCCAATGGTAACCGCCGGTCCAGCGGGACGGGGTTGAATTGCCTGGGGAAGGGGATTCTTCGTATAATCGAGGGCTTCGCAGCGCTTTTGTGGCCCCGCGGCGAAGAAATCGAACCCACCTAAGAGATTCCCGCCAGAGGAACGCCGACCGTGGAAAAGGGCCCGCCAAACCCTCTTCAAAAGAGAAAACTCATGACCAAAACGTTCAGCGCCAAGCCCGCTGACGTGACGCACGAGTGGTTTGTGATTGACGCGACCGACAAGGTCCTCGGACGAGTAGCCAGCGAAGTTGCTCTCCGTTTGCGCGGCAAACACAAGGCCATTTACACGCCTCACGTCGATACGGGTGACTTCATCGTCATCATCAACGCAGCCCAGCTGCGCGTCACCGGCGCCAAGCCGCTTGACAAGGTGTACTACCGCCATTCGGGCTACCCGGGCGGCATCACGGCCACCAACTTCCGCGACATGCAAGCCAAGCATCCGGGCCGCGCCCTGGAAAAGGCCGTCAAGGGCATGCTGCCCAAGGGTCCGCTCGGCTACGCGATGATCAAGAAACTCAAGGTGTACGGTGGCGCAGAGCACCCGCATACCGCCCAACAGCCCAAAGTGCTGGAACTGTAAGGAGCCTTGAGAATGATTGGTGAATGGAACAATGGCACCGGCCGTCGCAAATCGAGCGTCGCCCGCGTGTTTCTGAAAAAAGGCACCGGCAAGATCACGGTCAACGGCAAGGACATCCAGGATTTCTTTGGCCGCGAAACCTCGATCATGATTGCCAAGCAACCGCTCTTCTTGACCAACAACGTCGAAACCTTCGACATCATGGTCAATGTGGCTGGCGGTGGCGAGTCGGGCCAGGCCGGCGCGACGCGCCACGGCATCACCCGCGCGCTGATCGACTATGACGCGACGCTCAAGCCGGTGTTGAGCCAGGCTGGCTTCGTGACGCGCGATGCGCGTGAAGTCGAGCGTAAGAAGGTCGGTCTGCACTCCGCACGCCGCCGCAAGCAGTTCTCCAAGCGCTGATCGCCCTTTGGGCTTATCGCTTGCACTGTCAAAGAGCCGCCTTCGGGCGGTTTTTTGTTGTTTGAAGTAGCATTCGTCGATCGGCCGCACGTTCGGCCTCACAGGAGTCCCCCTAATGAGCGCTGTTGCAGAAAACATCCAGACCCAGATGCCCGAGCCCATCGTCTTCACGGACAGCGCGGCAGCCAAGGTCGCCGACCTGATCGCCGAAGAAGGCAACCCAGACCTCAAGCTGCGCGTGTTCGTGCAGGGCGGCGGCTGCTCCGGCTTCCAGTACGGCTTCACCTTCGACGAAATCACGAACGAAGACGACACCACGATGACCAAGAATGGCGTGTCCTTGCTGATCGACGCCATGAGCTACCAGTACCTGGTCGGCGCCGAGATCGACTACAAGGAAGATCTGCAAGGCGCCCAGTTCGTCATCAAGAACCCCAACGCCACCAGCACCTGCGGCTGCGGATCGAGCTTCTCGGCCTGATGTGCTGAGTTCCTCCGTGCCAATTCAAGAAGCCGCCTCCGGGCGGCTTTTTGCTGCCCGCCATTTTCTGCCCTCATGACTTCATCGGATTCCCCGCGCAAGAGCTTGCTGTGGCTTGTAGCCATCGGCTTCTTCATGCAGACGCTGGACGCGACGATCATCAACACCGCGCTGCCCGCGATGGCCGCCAGCCTGGGCGAGAGCCCCCTGCGCATGCAGTCGGTCGTGGTCGCCTATGCGCTCACGATGGCGATGCTGATTCCCGCGTCCGGGTGGATCGCCGATCGCTTTGGCACGCGGCGCATCTTTTTCGCCGCGATCGTGCTCTTCGTACTCGGCTCGGTGCTGTGCGCCTTGTCGCGTGGCATCGGACAACTGGTGGCGGCGCGTGTCATCCAGGGGCTGGGAGGTGCGCTCCTGCTGCCTGTCGGGCGTCTTGCATTGCTGCGCACAGTGCCGCGCGCCGAATTCCTGGCGGCCATGAGTTTCGTTGCCATCCCTGGCCTGATCGGTCCGTTGCTCGGCCCAACGCTCGGCGGCTGGCTGGTGCAGTACGCGTCGTGGCATTGGATTTTCCTGATCAACGTGCCTGTGGGTTTGATCGGATGCTTCGTCACGTTGCGCGTGATGCCCGATATTCGCGCGGAACTCGTGCATCGCTTCGATGGCGTCGGCTATGCCTTGCTCGCCTTCGGCATGGTGGCGATTTCGCTGGCGATCGACGGTGTGTCCGGGCTGGGGTTGCGGCAAGTCGGCGTGCTCGTCTTGCTGGTGTTCGGCTTTGCAAGCATCACCGCCTACTGGTTGCACGCGGTGCGTCGCCCTCATCCGCTCTTCGAACCCGCACTGTTCGGCATACCGACACTGAGCATCGGATTGTTGGGCAATCTGTTCTCGCGCCTCGGAAGCGGCTGCATGCCGTTCCTGATCCCGCTGCTGTTGCAGGTCTCGATGGGCTATTCGCCGTTGAATGCTGGCCTCATGATGCTGCCGATCGCGCTGGCCGGCATGGCGATGAAACGTTTCGCGACACCGCTGATCATGCGCTACGGCTACCGACGCGTCTTGGTCGTCAACACCGCCCTGGTCGGGCTGAGCATGGCGAGCTTCGGGCTGACGACGCCCAGTCAGCCGATCGTGCTGCACATCGTCCAGCTGCTCACCTTCGGCGCGGTCAATTCGCTTCAGTTCACCGCCATGAACACCATCACGCTGAAGGATCTGGATGGCGGCATGGCGAGCGCGGGCAACAGCCTTCTCTCGATGGTGCAGATGCTCGCGATGAGCCTGGGCGTGGCGGCGGCGAGCGCGGTGCTGGCCGGCTACACCGGAATCTTCGGCAGCGAGGCACCGCTCGAGACGCTGCACGCGTTCGAGGCGACCTTCGCGAGCATGGGACTGATCACGCTGGCCTCCGCGCTGATCTTCTGGCACTTGCCGCCGGAGGCGCGTGCGGTCCAACCGGCGCAGCCGGAGGTTTCCGGCCAAGGCTGAGCACCCCGGCGACGGCTCCGATCAAGCCGGGTAGATCGCGCCGAGAACGCGCGCGCCACGCGCGCCGGTCACGCTGGCAAGGTTGCCTGGCTGCCCGAGCAGCCTGCAGCGCGCCAGCCAGGCGAAGGCTGCAGCCTCGACCTCCTGCGGGGGCAAGCCACGCTCGGCGGAGGAGACAAGTTCCACGGCGGGCAGGAGCGCCCGCAGGCGCGCCATGAGATGCTGGTTGAGGGCGCCGCCGCCACAGACGATCAGCAACTGGCTGTCCGGTCCATGGCGCTTCAGATGCATGGCACACGTACGAGCCGTGAGCTCCGTCAAGGTGGCCTGTACATCGGCCGGGTCGGCGGCGGTCGTTCCCAGCTGAGAGGCCATCCAGTTCGGATTGAACAGGTCGCGACCGGTGCTCTTGGGGGGCGCCTTGGCGAAATAGGCGTCGCCGAGAAGCCGGGACAGCAGGTCGGGTAGCACTTGGCCGCTCGCGGCCCATTGGCCGCCGGCGTCGAACGGTTGACCAATGTGCGTCTGACACCAATGGTCGATCAAGGCGTTGCCCGGCCCGCAATCGAAGCCCAATACCGTTCCGCTGCCGGCAGGCAGCAGGCTGAGATTGGAAATGCCCCCGATATTCAATACGGCGACCGCCTGGTCGTCCCGCGCAAACAGCGCCCGATGGAAGCCTGGCACGAGGGGCGCGCCCTGGCCGCCCGCTGCAAGATCGCGGCTGCGGAAGTCGGCAACCACTTGAATACCAGTCAACTCGGCCAGCAGGGAAGGGTTGTTGATCTGCAGGGTGTACCCGACGTCGTCGAATTCGCCGGGGCGATGCCGGACAGTCTGGCCATGCGCGCCGATGGCCGTCACGGCGTTGGCTGAGACCCCCGCATCGGCCAGCAACTGCTGCACTACGCGCGCATAGACCCGGGCCAGCCCGTTGCCGGCCAGCGCTGCGCGATGCAACTCGTTGTCGCCGCCGGGCGTGTTGAGTGCCATCAACTCCGCATGCAGGCTCACAGAAAACGGTGCTGCCGCGAAGCCCTGCACTGCGATGCGCCCGTTCGAAAAGTCGGCCAGAACGCCGTCAACGCCATCCAGCGACGTGCCTGACATGAGGCCGATGAAGAGTTCAGCCATGGTTCGGGGATAGGTGATTCGGGCCGTTGCCGGCCCGCCGTCAATCCGCGCTGGCCTGCACCACCGAGAAGGCGGCCGACAACTCGGTACGCGTCGCGAGGGCTAGCCGCTCGAACGCAGGGCGCGATGCCGTGGTGATCGGGACACCGCCTTCCTGTTGCGCAATGGTGGACGGATCGTGGTATTCACCGTTCACGCGAAATTCGAAGTGAAGGTGGGGACCGGTAGCCCAGCCCGTCGAGCCCACAGCGCCCACAGTCTGGCTCTGGCTGACGCTCTGGCCGAGCTTGACGTCGATCCGACTCAGGTGAGCGTACGCCGTTTCCTGGCTGTTGCGGTGCTTGAGGATCACGATGTTGCCGTACCCGTTCTGGGTGCCCGCGAATTCGACCGTCCCGTCGCCCACGGCGCGGACAGGCGTGCCGGCGGGAGCCGCGAAGTCGATGCCGTGGTGCTGGCGCCAGCTGTTGAGGATCGGGTGCAGCCGCATCGCGAAGCCGCTCGATACACGCGTGAACTCAACCGGCGAACTCAGGTAGGCGCGGCGCAGGCTGTCGCCGTTGGGGCGGTAGTAGCCGCCTTTCTGGCCGGGTTCCTGGAACCACAGCGCCTGGTACAGCTTGCCGTTGCTCTCGAACTCCGCCGATAGCACGCGACCGTTGCGAAGCGTCTGGCCGTCCGCGTCAAAGGTTTCGTAGACGACGGCAAAGCGGTCGCCCTTGCGCAACGAGCGGAAATCCACATCGGTGGAGAAGACGTCGGCCAACTGGGTTGCCACCGAATCGGGGATCCCCGCGTCATCCGTCGCCGCAAAAAGTGAGGTGCGCACGACACCACTGGCCAGGCGGGTGCCCGGTGTCAGTACGTCGGATTCGGTGCGTGCCCGGAAACCGCCGGCAGTCTTCTCGACCACCAGACGCTTGAAGCCGCCATCGCTATCGGGAATCCAGCGGGCGCTGAGCTTCTGCAGCGTGTTTTCCTGTGTGGCTTCGGCGGTGACGGTGCGCCCGGGGCGGCTGAGCAGTGCGTTGCGCGCTTCGGCGTTCGCGCGCACGAAGGCGGCAGCTGCCGGATCGGCAATGCCGAGGCGCTGCAGTAGCGCTTCGGCTGTGTCGCTCGAACGGGTGGATTCGTTGCGGAACAGCGTGAAGCTGTGGGTGTCCAGGGCCTCGACCTGCTCGGCAAACGACAGCGGAGTGACCGCTTCGAAGACTTGCTTGACTGGGATGTCAGCCGCATCCGGACCCAGCGAGGCGACTGCGAAGGCACCGCCACCCGCGGACAGCAGCAACGCGGCGATCGCAGCCGTGATCTGCTTCGGATACGTCCGGAATGTGTGAGCCACGCGCGAAGCAATCAGCTCCTCGGCGGCCAGAATGCCGTTGATCAAAACTTCGAAATTCCAACTCAGATTCTGCAAATCCGTGCTGCGAAGACCGTGTCGAACGGGCGGCAGGACGGTGCGGGCATACAGCGCCGCTTAGAATCCGGCGCTTGAAAAGTCGGGCTGAGTATAGCTTCGGCCATAGAGAAATCAGCCAAAAAGCCCAATGAACGCCGAGTTTGTTACATCCACAAGTCTGTCTGAAGGTGTAGGACGAGCCCTCGAAATTTCACTCCGTGGAACCGACGAGTTGCTCCCGCAAGATGAATGGGTGCGCAAGCTCCAGCGGTCCGAGGCGACGGGAACGCCGTTGCGAATCAAGCTAGGCCTGGATCCGACCGCGCCGGACATCCACATCGGCCACACCGTGGTGCTCAACAAGATGCGCCAATTGCAGGATCTCGGACACACCGTGATCTTCCTGATCGGCGACTTCACCACCACCATCGGCGACCCGTCGGGCCGCAACAGCACCCGCCCGCCCCTGACGCGCGAGCAGATCGAGGCCAACGCCCAGACCTACTACCGGCAGGCCAGCCTGGTGCTTGATCCCTCCAAGACCGAGATCCGATACAACTCCGAATGGAGCGACCCACTTGGTGCCCGCGGAATGATCCAGCTGGCGGCCAAGTACACCGTGGCGCGGATGATGGAGCGCGACGACTTCAGCAAGCGATTCAAGGCGGGCCAGTCGATTTCGGTGCATGAGTTCCTGTACCCGCTGATGCAGGGCTACGACTCGGTCGCCCTCAAGTCGGACCT
Source organism: Variovorax sp. P5_A3 (assembly GCF_056400665.1). Taxonomy (NCBI): domain Bacteria; kingdom Pseudomonadati; phylum Pseudomonadota; class Betaproteobacteria; order Burkholderiales; family Comamonadaceae; genus Variovorax; species Variovorax sp. P5_A3. Next base: position 138,634 of record NZ_JBFUKW010000005.1, read on the forward strand.
CGAACTCGGCGGCACGGACCAGAAATTCAACCTGCTGGTCGGTCGTCACCTGCAACAGGAATATGGCCAGGAGCCGCAGTGCATACTCACTATGCCGCTTCTGGAAGGGCTCGACGGTGTCGAGAAGATGTCGAAGAGCAAGAACAACTACATCGGCATCAGCGAGGACGCCAACACCATGTTCGCCAAGGTGCTGTCCATCTCCGACACGCTGATGTGGCGCTGGTACACGCTCTTGAGCTTCAAGTCACTGGCCGAGATCGCGGCCCTCAAGGCAGAAATCGAAGCCGGCCGCAACCCGAAGGATGCCAAGGTTGCGCTGGCCAAGGAAATCACCGCGCGCTTCCACAACCCCGCTGCGGCCGACGCAGCCGAACAGGATTTCATCAATCGCAGCAAGGGTGGCGTCCCGGACGAAATCCCGGAGGTGGCCCTCACTGGTGCGCCCCTCGGTATCGCCCAACTCCTCAAGCAAGCGGGATTGGCGCCCTCGACTTCCGAAGGCAACCGCCTCATCGACGGCGGCGGCGTCCGCATCGATTCCACCGTCATCAGCGACAAGACCCTCAAACTCCCCGCAGGCAGCTACGTCGTCCAGGTAGGCAAGCGCAAGTTCGCCCGCGTCACCCTGACCTGACCCGAGGCGCCTGCGTAGCCGGCCGCCCATTCCAGGAACACCACGGATCCGGCTTCGCCGGTCCGAAGGTGTTGCCCCCGGTCAGGGGGTAGGCGAAGCGACACGAAGTGCGCGCAGCCTGGGGGCTAGCAACATCACCGAACTTCGATCGTCACCCGTCGATTCTGCGGCTCGTCGACCTCGTCGGCCGTCTGGACCGCCAGGTCGCGTTCGCCGCGGCCGACCGCTTCGACCCGACCCGTCGGAAAGTTGCGTTCCACGAAGAGCAGCCGAACCTGCAATGCACGACTGCGCGAAAGTTCGTCGTTGCGCGCGCTCGTGCCGACGGTGTCGGTATGTCCCGTCACCACGATCTCGCCGCCGCTGCGCGTGCGCGCAGCGGCCAGGGCCTCGTTCATCGCTGCCTGCGATGCTGCGGTGAGGATGGTGCCGCCCGCCTCGAAGTACACCGTGTAGCGTTGCGGTGGAGGCGGCATCAACTCGAAAAGTGCCTTGTTGTTCGCCTTCACTCGCTCGGGATCGGCCTGGTCGACGACGGGCGCGCCCCGTTTCCCGACACCGGCTGTCGCCCGCTCGAATGGTTGATCGAGCGTTTCCTCACCGTCTTCGGTGCTCACGACCACCGCCGACGGCTTGCCGTCGGCCTGCGGCAGCAACACGACACGCGTGCCGGGGGTCGAGCACGCCGCAAGCAGCGCGATGGAGACGAGGGCGATGAGAAGGGAGAAGCGACGAAGATTCACGGCTGACCGTCCACCTCGACGATGAAATCCGTGCCGCGGATGCCGATCACCGCGGTCTGCGTTTCGACGCGTACCGCGTCAGGGTGCGTCTTGCCGATCAGCCCGGTGATCATGCGCAGAGAGCCTTTCAGCAGCGAGACCAGCATTCCGCCTTCCTGCGTGGTCGAATCGAAATGGAACTGCTTGACGTCCAACCGCGAGGAAGGACCGACCACCATCGAGGTACCGTCCCGCAGGACCACGCTCGCGGCGGAGTCGGTGCCGGTCACGATGCGGTCGATGGGGGAGACCGCATCACCGGGGGTGGCAGGACGCGCCGCACCGTCCGAGCTCAGCAACCGAACGTCCCCGCGCACGGACTTCATGGTTCCGGCCCTCTGTTCGCTGGAGACGTCGCTGGATGCTGTCATCTGCGCCAGCGCACAGGTGTTGCAAAGGATGAGCCCGGTCAGGGCAATGGCAATACGCTTGTTCACGAATGCTTCCGAAAAGTGCCTGGGGCATGCCGGTCGATGGTACGCGAGAGGGCGGCACCGGCCGACCGTGCCAGATAATTCGGCACAATTTTGCCGACTTGCTGGCAATCGTCTCTGTTCCTATCATCGTCCTTTGAACCTCGCTGCCCTGGGCCCCAAGCAACTGCTCCGCGTCTCGATCGTGGTGGCGCTCATCACCATCGTGCTCAAGGGCGCGGCCGGGTACGTCACCAACTCCATGGGACTGATTTCGGACGCGATGGAGTCGTTCGTGAATCTCGCAAGCGCGACCTTCGCATTGGCGATGGTCACGATCGCGGCGAGGCCGGCCGACGAAGACCACCCCTACGGGCATCACAAGGCCGAGTATTTCTCTTCGGGCTTCGAAGGCATCCTGATCATCGGCGCGGCCATCGCCATCATGTGGGTTGCGATCTCGAGGTTACTGTCGCCGCAGCCCCTCGAGCAACTCGGCTGGGGCCTGGCGCTCTCGGTATTGAGTTCGGGCTTTAACGGTGCGCTGGCCTTCGTGCTGTTCCGGGCCGCGCGCACCCATCGTTCCATCGCACTCGAAGCCGACGCGCGCCATCTGGTGACGGACGTCTGGACTTCCGCCGCCGTCGTGATCGGCATCGTGGCAGTCGGCCTGACTGGCTGGCTATGGCTCGACCCACTTCTCGCCATCGGCGTGGCACTGAACATCGTGCGCGAAGGCGTGAAGCTGATCTGGCGTTCGTCACAGGGACTGATGGACGAGGCGCTCGAGCCCGAATCCCTGGCGCAACTGGATGCGACGCTGAAGCGATTTGCCGCCAGCGTACCTGAAGGCGCGCAACTTCGATTCGACGATATCGTCACCCGCCGCGCCGGCCAACGACGCTTCGCCGACCTCCACATGCACGTGCCGGGCACCTGGTCGCTCGAACGCGCCGCCGCCTTGCGCGACGCCCTCGAGCAGGCGCTGATGGATGCGGTGCCCGGGCTGCTCGTGACCATCCAGTTGCTGCCACTGGGCATGGAGGCGCGCGCGACGCAGAAGGAGCACGTGGCGTGAAGGCAGTTCTCCAGCGCGTCACCGGCGCCCGCGTCGACATCGCCGGGCGGACGGTCGGCGCCATCGATGCGGGCCTGCTTGTGCTGCTGTGCGCCGAACGTGGCGACAGCGACGTGCTGGCCGACCGCATGGTCGCGAAGATCCTGAAGCTGCGCATCTTCCCGGACGACGCCGGCAAGATGAACCTCAGTGTGCAGGACATCGGCGGCGGCCTGCTGGTGGTGAGCCAGTTCACGCTGGCGGCCGACGTGAGCGGCGGCAACCGCCCCAGCTTCACCCAGGCTGCGCCGCCCGAAGAAGGCCGGCGACTCTACGACTACTTCGTCGCCCGGGCGCGTGCGGCGCATCCGGTGGTAGCGACCGGTGAATTCGCAGCCGACATGCAAGTGCATCTCGTGAACGATGGCCCGGTGACCATTCCGCTGCAGATGTCGGCCTGAGGGCCGGCGGCTTCAGTAAGGATTGCGAATGCCGAGCCCTGCGAGGATCTCGATCTCGCGCGCCTCCATGGCTTCAGCGTCTTCCTCGCCGGTCTCGTGGTCCCAGCCCTGCGCGTGCAAGGTGCCGTGGACCAGCAGGTGCGCATAGTGCGCCGCAAGTGTCTTGCGCTGTTCCTTCGCTTCCCTCGCGACCACCGGCGCGCAAAGCACCAGGTCCGCCATCACGACCGGCGCCTGCGCATAGTCGAAGGTCAGCACGTTGGTCGCGTAGTCCTTGCCGCGGAATTCGCGATTGAGTTGCTGGCCTTCATCGGCGTCAACGATGCGTACGGTCAGTTCGCCGTCTGCATCCAGCGCATGACGGATCCAGCGCACGACGCTATGACGAGGGAGTGCCGCCCGATGGCGCTCGACCCCCTTGAAGCGCGCGAACTGCAGGGACAAAGACAGTGCAGCGAGTGCCATCTCACCGGGCCGCGCTACGTTTGCGGGCGTTGTCGTAGGCGTCGACGATGCGGGCTACCAAGGGGTGGCGCACGACGTCGGCGCTGGTGAAGTGCGTGATGGCAATTCCGTTGACCCGCTTGAGCACTCGCTCCGCATCGATGAGCCCGCTCATCTGCGTCTTCGGGAGGTCGATCTGGCTCACGTCACCGGTGACTACCGCCTTGGCGCCGAAGCCGATACGTGTGAGGAACATTTTCATCTGCTCGGGCGTGGTGTTCTGCGCCTCATCGAGGATGACGAAGGCATTGTTGAGCGTGCGGCCGCGCATGAAGGCCAGCGGCGCGATCTCCAGCGCATTGCGCTCGAAGGCCTTCTGGACACGATCGAAGCCCATGAGGTCGTACAGCGCATCGTAAAGAGGCCGCAGATAGGGGTCGACCTTCTGCGTGAGGTCTCCAGGCAGGAAGCCGAGACGTTCGCCGGCTTCCACCGCGGGCCGCGTCAGCACGATGCGCTGCACGGCGCTGCGCTCGAGCGCATCGACCGCGCACGCCACAGCAAGGTAGGTCTTGCCCGTCCCGGCAGGGCCGATGCCGAGCGTGATGTCGTGGTTCGCGATGTTCTGCAGGTAGACGCTCTGGTTGGGCGTGCGGGCGCGCAAGTCGGCGCGCCGCGTGGCGAGCGTGATGGCGCCGTCCTCGGCCTCCGTCATCGAGCCGTCGCCCGCCAGTGTGAGCTGGACGACGGCGGCATCGATCGGCCGCTGGGCGATCTCGTAGAGCGCCTGCAGGACGTCCATGGCCCGCTGCGCATTGACCTTGGGACCGTCGACCTTGAATTGCTCGTGCCGGTGCGCGATCTTGACGTTGAGGGCTTCCTCGATACGGCGCAGGTTCGCATCGAGCGGGCCGCAGAGGTGACCCAGGCGCGTGTTGTTGGGCGGGGCGAAGGTGTGTCGCAGAATCACGCGGATTTCATTTTCAAGATCGAGAAGGGCACCCATGATAGGCAAACTCACCGGCATCCTGGCCGAACGCAATCCGCCGCAGGTCGTGGTGGACTGCAATGGCGTGGGCTACGAGGTCGATGTGCCGATGAGCACCTTCTACAACCTGCCCGGCACCGGGGAGCGGGTTTCGCTGCTCACGCACTTCGTCGTCCGCGAGGACGCGCAGATTCTCTATGGCTTCGGCACCGCCGCCGAGCGCGCGGCGTTTCGGCAGCTTATCAAGATTTCCGGGGTCGGGCCCCGCACCGCGCTGGGCGTGCTCAGTGGCATGAGCGTGAGCGAACTCGCGCAGGCGATCACGCTGCAGGAAGCCGGCCGGCTGGTGAAGATTCCCGGTATCGGCAAGAAGACCGCCGAGCGTCTCCTGCTCGAGCTCAAGGGCAAACTCGGCGCCGAGATCGCGCTGCCGGCGCATGCGGCGAGCGATTCGCAAGCCGACATCCTGCAGGCGCTGGTCGCGCTGGGCTACAGCGACAGGGAAGCGGCCGCGGCGCTGAAGGCGCTGCCGAAGGATGTCGCGGTGGGAGAGGGAATCAAGCTGGCGCTGCGGGCGCTGGCGAAATAGGGGGATGGGTCAGCGCCAATCCTGCATTGCGAGCGCCATGGCGAACACGATGGTCTGCACGACCACGACGATGCCGTGCCACTGCATCGACTTGCGGGCCTCCGCGACGCGGTCGGCCAGCGGGCGCGATCCGTCGGCGCCGCGGGCCAGGCCGAGCTTTTCCAGTCCGTTGTCCAGCGCGGATGGCGAGGCGATCGCCCCTTGCACGAATCCTTCGAACAGCGAAGCGGCCAGCGCGAGGCGCAACGCCAGGTAGCGTTCGGGCAACCCGAGCAGGGCGACGACCGCAAAGGCGAACCAGGTGGCCGAAGGCAGCGAGCGCCCGGTCAGCGCGAGCACCAGGCCTGCAATGAACGCGAGGGCGAGGCCCCAGGCCGCCAGCGCGCCGTTGGCGCGCAGCAGCCCGGCGGTGGCGACGCACAGTGCGCGATCGTTGTCGTTCATGAGGCGATTCGGTCCCTTTCCGGTGGCGCATTCTGCCGCAGCGCCAGCCCGAACTGGCCCTAAACTGCGCCCTCAGCCCATCGCCCCATGACCATCCAGACCGACGATTTCGCCCCGGCCCCGCAACGCGTGGTGTCCGCCGCGCCCGCATCGCCCAACGAAGAAGCCATCGAGCGTGCCTTGCGGCCCAAGCTGCTCGACGAATACGTCGGCCAGGTCAAGGTGCGCGAGCAGCTCGAGATCTTCATCGGCGCGGCCCGACATCGTGCCGAAGCGCTCGATCACGTGCTGCTGTTCGGGCCGCCGGGCCTGGGCAAGACCACGCTCTCGCACATCATCGCGGCCGAGCTTGGCGTGAATCTGCGCCAGACTTCCGGTCCAGTGCTGGAGAAGCCCAAGGATCTCGCGGCGCTGCTCACCAATCTGGAGCGCAACGACGTGCTCTTCATTGACGAGATTCACCGTCTCTCGCCCGTGGTCGAGGAAATCCTCTACCCGGCGCTGGAGGACTACCAGATCGACATCATGATCGGCGAGGGCCCCGCCGCGCGAAGCATCAAGCTCGACCTGCAGCCCTTCACGCTGGTCGGCGCGACCACGCGGGCGGGGATGTTGACCAACCCGCTTCGCGACCGCTTCGGCATCGTCGCGCGGCTCGAGTTCTATACGGCCGAGGAACTGGCGCGCATCGTCCGCCGCAGCGCCGGCCTGCTGGCCGTTCCGATGGACGACGACGGCGGCCTCGAGATCGCGCGCCGTTCTCGCGGTACGCCCCGCATCGCCAACCGGCTGCTGCGCCGTGTTCGCGACTACGCGCAGGTGAAAGGCGATGGCCGGATCACGGTCGACGTGGCGCACAAGGCCCTGGCGATGCTCGATGTCGACCCGCAAGGCTTCGACCTGATGGACCGCAAGCTGCTCGAAGCAGTCATCCATCGTTTCGACGGCGGACCCGTCGGCCTGGACAACATCGCCGCCAGCATCGGCGAGGAGTCGGGCACCATCGAAGACGTGATCGAGCCTTATCTGATCCAGCAGGGCTACCTGCAGCGTACCCCGCGCGGGCGCATCGCGACGCTGGCCGCGTACCGGCATCTGGGTGTCGCACCGCCGCAGCGCGACGGCGACATGTTCGGCTGATGAGGCCCCGGCGTCAGCGCGCTGGCGGGCGCACGTGGGCGGCGATGAACCACTGCGCCGCGTAGTAGCTGGCCAGCACCCACAGCGAAGCCACCGGCAACGGCACGACGAAGCGGTTGGTCGCCAGCAAGGCATCGCTCAGCATGAACAGGCAAGCGCCGGCAGCGACGCTGCGCGCCGATGCGTCATTGGCGAGCACCGCTGCGCGGCCGACCGCCTGGGCCGCCATGCAGGCGATGACAACGACGTAGATGCCCACGGGCATCCGCAGGCCGGACGGCAGTCCGCCCGACCACAGGAACGCGTACATCAGCGCGCCAATGGCCAGCGTTGCGACGAGCGCGCGCGGCCGCGGAAACAGGCCGATGCCCGATGCAAAGAGTGCGATGTAGGCAAGGTGTGCCAGGAGGAAGCAGATGAGGCCGGGCACGAAGAACTGTGGCCACATCAGAAGGACGTCGCCGGCGAGCGAAGCCACAAGCCCTGCCATCAGCAGGAGGGCGAATCGGCCCCGCACTCCCGTCGCGCGCATGCGCATCAATGCAAAGGCGATGAGGATGATCAGCGCGAGGGGCTTGAAGACGATGTGAACAGGCGTGATCCCCAAGGCGCCGCTCGCAGTGGCCAACGCCGCGGCATCGACAAAGAGAACCTCCGTCGCCGACAGCCGGCCCTGCAACACCGCGCCTGTCGCCCAGAGACCGGCGGTCATGGCAACGAGCCATGTTAGCGAAGCGCTGAAAGGAAGCGTGTCCGAGTACCACAGAAAGGCCGTTGCGCCGCCGAGCAGCGCAACGAACTGCGCCGCCGCGAATGCCTGCACGCCGTGCGAAGCCGGCGGTTCGTAGCGGTGGATCTGTGCAATGTCGAAAGCCGGCTTCGGATCCAGCGCCGCCAGGTCGGCCGGTCGCCAGCCCGGCGGTTTGAACCAGATGCGCACCTTGTCCCGCCAGAGCCGGGTGCGCCAGGAATCGCGTGCAAGCGACCAATAGACCTCGGCGTTCGCCCACACTGGATCCCAACTCTGGAGCGGACTGCGCGTACCGTAGATGCAGCGCTCGTCCTCCTCCTTGAATGTGCCGAAGAGGCGATCCCACACGATCAGCACGCCGCCGTAGTTGCGATCGACGTAGCGGTCATTCACCGCGTGATGCACGCGGTGGTTCGACGGCGAGCAGAACCAGCGGTCGAACCAGCCCAGTTTGCCAACCTGCTCGGTGTGCACCCAGAACTGGTAGAGCAGGTCGATGAGCGCGACCGCGCCGAAGACAAGGGGCGGCACGCCCGCCAGCGCCATCGGCAGATAGAAGATCCAGCCCAGAAGGACGCCGCTGGACGTCTGGCGAAGCGCCGTCGACAGGTTGTAGTGCTGGCTCTGGTGATGCACGACGTGCGCGGCCCACAGCACCGCGCTTTCGTGACCGTACCGATGCAGCCAGTAGTAGCAGAAGTCATAGAAGACCAGCGCCAGGATCCAGCCGTACCACTGCATCCAGAAGTCATCGTTCCGAAACAAGGCAAAGGCGGACCAGATCGCCGTGTAGATGCCGATGCGCAACAGCCCGGCAATGGCCGCGCTGATCTGGCTCAGCATGCCCAGCCCGATGCTGTTGAGCGTGTCCGGCAGGCGATAGGTATCGCTTCCCGTTCCGCGCCGGGCGCGCATGCGTCCCACGAAGAACTCGATCCCGATCAGGAGAAAGAACACGGGTGTTGCAAGAACGATGATCTGGCCAGGGCGCATGCGCGGATTTTCGGGCGCACGGCGTGCCACTGCGTCGCTGACTCGTCATGGTTTGCCCGGACAAACTGGCTGTTGTCATCGGCGAGTCATGCGTGTGCCATAGCCCCGTCACGTCTTGGCGCGATCGTGTCCGTCCATGCAACGCGACGACGCCTTTCTTCGCGCATGGCGCGATTCCGCCCCCCAGCTTTCCGATGCGGAAGACGGGGACATGCTGCGCCCGCCGCAGAGATACCGCACGCTCTGGATCTCCGACCTGCACCTGGGCACGCCCGGTTGCCAGGCACGGGCGCTTCTCGATTTTCTGAAGCACACGGAATGCGAGACGCTGTTCCTCGTGGGCGACATCATCGACGGCTGGCAACTGCGCCGCCACTGGTATTGGCCGCAGGCGCACAACGACGTGATCCAGAAACTGCTGCGCAAGGCGCGCAAGGGTACGCGCGTGATCTTCATTCCGGGCAATCACGACGAGTTCGCGCGCAAGTACCTGCATCACAACTTCGGTGGCATCGATGTCGCGGAGGAATGGATCCACGAGACCGCGGACGGCCGCAAACTCTGGGTCATGCATGGCGACTTGTTCGACGGCGTGATTCAGTGCGCGAAGTGGCTGGCCCACGTGGGCGATTCGCTCTATGAGTTCACGCTCAAGCTGAACCGGCATCTCAACTCCCTGCGTGCGCGCATGGGGCTGCCCTATTGGTCGCTGTCGAAGTACCTGAAGCTGAAGGTCAAGCGCGCGGTGAGCTACGTGGGCGACTTCGAGAATGCGGTGGCGCGCGAAGCCCGCCGGCGCGGCGTGCAAGGGGTGGTTTGCGGCCACATCCACCACGCGGAGCTTCGCGACATCGACGGCATCCTCTACGCCAATGACGGCGACTGGGTCGAGAGTCTCACCGCGCTGGCCGAGCACGCCGACGGGTCGCTCGAGATCCTGCACTGGGCGGAGCACATGCCCGTCGCGGCCCGGTCCGGGCGTGTCGCATCGCGGCGAGAGCCTGCGCACGCATGACGCGCGCCGCCCCGCTTCCCTCGCGCCCATCGACCCGCACCGTCGACCTCGTCTACTTCAACGCGGGCGGCGGGCATCGCGCGTCCGCGCTGGCGCTCGAGGCGGCGATCCGGAGAGCGGGGTTGCCTTGGACCGTGCGCCTGGTCAATCTGCGCGAAGTGCTCGATCCGAAGGACAGCTTCCGCAAGCTGACCGGCATGGATCCGGAGGACGTCTACAACAAGCGCCTGGCGCACGGCTGGACGCTGGGCCTGGCACAGGAACTGAAGCTGCTGCAAGGCATGATCCGGTGGGGCCATTCGACATTGGTGCGGCAACTGCAGGAGCATTGGCTGGCGACCGAGCCGGACATGGTGGTCTCGCTGATCCCGAACTTCAACCGTGCGCTTTGCGAGGCGCTGGCTTCGACCTTGCCCGGGGTTCCCTATGTGACACTGCTGACCGATCTCGCGGACCACCCGCCAAACTTCTGGATCGAAAAAGGGCTGGACCAGCACTTCGTCTGCGGTACCGCCAAGGCTGTCCAGCAGGCCCGCGCGGCGGGCTACGCGGAGGAGCGGGTTCATGCGAGTTCCGGCATGCTCATCCGTTCGACCTTCCATGACGCGAAGCCGATCGACCGCGCTGCGGGGCGGATAGCGATGGGACTCGATCCCCATCGACCGACCGGCATCGTGCTGTTCGGCGGACAGGGCTCCAAAGCCATGCTCGGCATCGCCAAGCGCCTGCCGGACACTCAACTCATCCTCGCCTGCGGCCACAACGCGAAGCTCGCTCGTGCGCTGCGCGCCCTGCCGTCGAGCGCGCCTCGACTGGTGCTGGAGTTCACGCCCGACATTGCCCGCTTCATGCAACTGGCGGACTTCTTCATCGGCAAGCCCGGCCCCGGAAGCCTGAGTGAGGCAGTGCAGATGCATTTGCCGGTGATCGTCGTTCGCAACCGATGGACGTTGCCGCAGGAGCGCTACAACGCCCAATGGGTGCGGGAGCGGGGCGTGGGGCTGGTCTGCGCCAGCTTCGCGAAGGTGGCGGAGGCCGTCGACGAACTGACTGCGCACTTGGAGCGCTACCGGGCGGCGACGCAAGGCATTCGCAACCAGGCGATCGATGAGGTGCCGCGCATGCTTCAAGGCATCCTCGAAGACTCGCTCGCGGTGTCAAAAGGCGCCAAGCGGCCCGTGGATCTGCGTGTAATGAAATCGGTCTAATTGACAGCAGACTTCCGTCGAAGTCAACGGGCCAGTGCATTTTTGGCGCAAAGCCAACAAATAGAACTTTAAGGTTACAGAACGGTTACACTCGAGGCATTCGGACGGTCCGGCAGGGCGGTAAGGCAAAAAACCCCGAGGAGCAACTGTGAAGAAATCATCCTGGTATGCGGCGACGGGCCTGTCGGTCTTGCTGGCTCTCGCCGGCTGCGACGGCAGTGGCAGGGAAGCCCCGATCAATAGCGGATCGGGGGCGACCTCGGCTGCGTCATCCCCGGTCGTGGTCACGTGGCAACCGCCAAACAAGCCGGCGGAATTCCTTAGCGCCTGGCGTCCTCCCAAGGAATAGAACTGCCGCTTCAAGGCGGGACCGAAAGCAAAAAAAGCCTGCTATCGAAGTGATAGCAGGCTTTTCTGTTTGGTGGCTCTTCACGGACTCGAACCGCGGACCTGTGGATTATGATTCCATCGCTCTAACCGACTGAGCTAAAGAGCCGAGCCCGAAATTATAGCGCGGCTCCGCACGGTCTTCGATTTCACACCGAAGTTTCGATGCTTCCCTCTTCCCCGTCGTCATCGGGCTCGGTTCCTGGCGGGCCGGGTCGGCTCTGAGGTAAAAACTGCGGATGCATGTGCCCACCGAGATTCCCGGTCTCTCTGACGACGATCAGGCAATGCTTGCCTACGTCGGGGGGGACACGAGCGCCTTCGAGTCGCTGTACACGCGCAATGAAAGCGCTCTGTACCGCTTTGTACGGCGCCTCCTCGGCATCCGGTACGCGGCGGAAGTCGACGAGGTGTTCAAGGAGACCTGGTCGCGCATCATCAGCGCGCGCGACACCTTCTCGCCGCAGGATGCAAGCTGGCGCACCTGGGCCTTCACCATCGCGCACAACCTGTCGATGGACAGGCTTCGCCTCAGCGGCCGCGAGGGCGCGTTCTACGCGCACGACGAAGACGGCGATGGACTTGACGCCGCGCTCATCTTCAGCCGCGGCCTGCTGAACGACGACGGTGCCGCCAACGACGACACGCGCACGTCGCAGGAAGAACTCGCTTTCTGGCGCGCCGCGGGTCGCCGTCTCGTGGGCTGCCTCGACGAGTTGCCGATCGAACAGCGCGCTGCCTTCCTGTTGCACTACGAGGACGGCTTTACCGTGGACGTGCTGGCTGCCACGCTCGACGTCGGATCGGACACCGTCCAAACCAGGCTGCGCCAGGGACTGAAGAAGCTGCGCGGCTGCATGGACCGCTATCTGTCGGCGCTGGAGCACGGCTCATGAGCGCCACCGTGGACAACGTCGACGAGCTGCGCGACGTACGCCTGTGGCAGGCGCTCGAATACGCTCCGGACCACAACGCGGCGCCCGACTGGCGGCTCCGCAAGGCCATCCTGAAAAGGGCGGGCGACGCCGTCGGCGCGGTCGACCCGTATGAAGCCGAGGCGGAGCTGGAACTTGCGGCTCGACCATGGTGGCGGCGCATCGGCTCGTCGGGCGAGCAGCGCTCGCGCCTGCCGTGGGCGGCTGCATTGGCCATACTGCTCTTTGCGACGTTGGTGACGATGTTCTGGCGTCGCGATCCTGTGGTCGCCCCGCAGCGCGACGCCGAGCCGAAGGTGGCGGCTGCGCCGGCGCCGCAAGCCCGCGACTCGAACGGGCCGGCGCTGCCGGGTCTGACGGAATCCGGACCATCCTCCAGTCAAACCGCTTCGCGGCCTTCGTCGTCGGCGCCCCCATCGACGTCCTCGTCGGCGTTGCTGCCATCAACCGCACTGCCGGAGCCGCCGCCTCTTCCTGTCGCCGCCCCGAGTGCGCCGGTGGCATCCGCTGCGCCGGCGCCGTCCGTGAAATTGCAGCAGAAGACGCCTTCGCCCACCATGCCGCCGCCACCGCCAAGACGTGAAAGTGTGGATGCCGCCGCGAAACCTGTCCCCCCTACCGTTCCTGCTGTTTCGCCGCAGGCTTCGGCTGACGTGGCGCGTACCGTGCCTGCGCCTGCGCCCGCCCCGTCGCCTTCAGTGCGCACGGAGGCCACCGAGCCACCCACCTTCGCTGCCCTCTCTCAGTGGACCCGCATGACGATCGCCCGGCGGGGCGGAGGAACTCGCACCGTGCAGCGCGCAGAAGCGCGGGACCTGAACGCGCTGCTGGGATCGGCCGCGATCTCCGCCGTAGGATCGCAGCCGATGCGTGCGGCGCCTGAATACCGCGTCACGCTGGAGCGCAACGGCGATGTGCTGGCGGTATTCGAAGTCGCGCCGACCCAGGTTCGCTGGCGCGAGGGAAAGACGCCGTCCGCCACGGGGGTGCCGTCGGCGCCGGCACTCGCAGCGTTGCGCGAAGCGCTGCGGGACACGCTGCAACCGGCGCCGACGGCGGCTCCCGCCTATGCACCGCCGCGCAATCCCTAGCGAGTTCCCTCGGGCCGATGGCGTTGCGTTTCACTCATGCTTGAAATCCGCTGCGCGCTTGTTCAGGAAGGCGTCCATGCCTTCCTTCTGGTCCGCGGTAGCAAAGAGCGCGTGGAACAGCCGGCGCTCGAACATGACGCCATCCGACAGTCCGCTCTCGAAGGCGCGGTTGACCGACTCCTTCGCCGCCATCACCGAGATCTGCGAGAAGTTCGCAATGACCAGCGCGGCGCCGAGCGCTTCGTCGGCCAACTTCTCATATGGCACGACGCGGCTCACCAGTCCGGCGCGTTCGGCTTCGGCGGCGTCCATCATGCGCGCGGTCAGGACCATGTCCATCGCCTTCGACTTGCCCACCGCACGCGGCAGTCGCTGCGTGCCACCGGCGCCGGGAATCACGCCGATCTTGATTTCGGGCTGGCCGAACTTGGCGTTGTCCGCCGCGATGATGAAGTCGCACATCATCGCGAGCTCGCAACCGCCGCCCAACGCAAAGCCGCTGACAGCCGCGATCACCGGCTTGCGGATCTGGCGGATGGTTTCCCAATTGCGGGTGATGAAGTCGCCCTTGTAGGCGTCGAGAAAGCTGTACTTGGCCATCGCCGCGATGTCGGCGCCCGCCGCGAAGGCGCGTTCGCTGCCGGTGACGATGATGCAGCCGATGGCCGGGTCGGCGTCGAAGGCCTTGAGGGCCTGGCCCAGTTCGGTCATCAGCGCATCGTTGAGCGCGTTCAGTGCCTTGGGCCGGTTGAGCGTGATGATGCCGACCTTCTCGGCCTCGACGCGAACTTCGATGGTTTCATAGCTCATGCGTGTCTCCTTGAAACGAACAATTCGTTGGCCGGTGCCGCTACTGCGGATTCAACCATTTCGCCAGCTTCGCCGGGTCCTGCGCGAAGAGGCGCCAGGTCGTCACGCCGGTAGGCAGCGCCAGCGCCAGGCGAAGCAGGCGGCGGTCTCTCGCGACGAGCGCGACGGCTCTCTTCAGCGGCCCCAGGTAGAGCGCGAGATCGTCGAGCCGCGCAAGTCGCCAGCCCTGCGCGGGCCGGCCTTTGGTCGCAGGCAGTTCGATACCGATCCATTCATCGTTTGCCGAGAAGCCCGCCTGCTCGGCCGCACCGCCGCGCAGCACGACCTTGACCTGCACGCTGCCGCCAGTTTCGGCCACGCGGAGACCGAGTTCCTGCGCGCGCTGCGCCGGATCATCGAGCGCGGCGACGCCGTGCGCGCGCAGCAGATCGGACAGCGGCAGTTCATCGGTCGAGTGAACCCAACTGGCGATCTCCTTCGCGAACGAGCGGCCGGAAATGGCTTCGAGCGCGGCGGCGAAGTCCGTCTCGGCGATGGGCCCGCCTTCGCTCTTCTTCCAGAGCAACCGCATCACGTCGTCGAGTGAACCCTGCCCCTCGGAGCGCAGGGTGAGGTCGAAGCACATGGCGACGAGCGCGCCCTTGGTGTAGTAGCTCACCGTGGTGTTCGGCGTCTGCTCGTCCTGGCGGTAGTACTTGATCCAGGCGTCGAAGCTGGCCTCCGCCACCGACTGCACGAGCCGGCCCGGCGTCTGCTGCACCTGGTTGATGGTCTTGTTGACGAGCTTGAGGTAGGTCGCATCGTCGATGCAACCGGCGCGGCGAAGCAGCAGGTCATCGTAGTAGCTGGTGAAGCCCTCGAACAGCCACAGCAATCCGGTGTAGTTCTCGCGCCCGTAGTCGTAGCGCGCGAACTCGGCGGGCCGCAGCCGCTTCACGTTCCAGGTGTGGAAATACTCGTGGCTGATGAGGCCGAGCAGCGTGACATAGCCATCGGTCTGCTTTCGGGCGCCGATCTGCGGCAGGTCGCGGCGGGTGCAGATGAGCACGGTCGAATGGCGATGCTCCAGGCCGCCGTAGCCGTCGTCCACGGCATTCAGCATGAACACGTAGCGGTCATGCGGCGGCTTGGGGCCGTTGCGCTTGCCGACCTTGTCCCCGTGCCAGAAGCGCATCTGCGCTTCGCAGATGGCGCGGGTGTCGGAAATGAGGCGCTCGCCATCGAAGGACGCGGGCACGCCGGCGATGACGAAGCGGTGCGGCACGCCGCAGGCTTCGAACTCCGCGCTCCAGAAGGCGCCCATCTCGACGGGGCTGTCGGCCAACTCGTCGTAATTGGCGGCGACATAGGTGCCGAAGCCCTGGCGATCGACCTTGGCCGGCTTCAGCGCCGTGGCACATGACCAGCGCACACCTTCCGCCGGTGTTGGAGGCGCCACCACCTCGACCGCATGTGGCGCGTCGACCAGACCTTCGACCTGGAGGCACAGGCTGGTGCCATTGAAGAAGCCGCGATCGGCGTCCAGCCAGGCCGTCCGCACCGAGTTGTCGTACGCGCAGACTTCATAGCGCAGCACCAGCGGCTTGCCGGGCGTGCATTTGATCTGCCAGCTGCACTTGTCGAGCTGTTGCGCCGCGAGCTTGCGCCGGCCCTGCATCGCGCGGAGGTCCTGGAGGTTCTTCGAGAACTCGCGCACCAGGTAGCTGCCGGGAATCCACACCGGCAGCGACACGCGCTGCAGCGCCACCGGCTGGTCGATGGTCAGGGTGACGGCGAAGAGGTGCGCCTTGCGATCCGCGCACTCGACGCGGTAGTGAATGGCCGGCGCGGCCATCAACTGCGAGCGGCGAGTTGTTTTTCGACCTGCGCCGCCGGCAGCGCACCCGGTGCACGCGAACCGTCGCTGAAGATCAGCGTGGGCGTGCCGGTGATGTTGTACTTCTGGCCGAATTCGCGGTTGCGGGTGAGAGCGGTGGTGTCGCAGTCGCCGGTGTCAGGCGTGACGCCGCGCTGCATCCAGTCGTTCCACGCCTTGGCCTTGTCCTTGGCGCACCAGATGTTGCGTGCCTTGACGACAGAATCGGGGCCCAGCACCGGATAGAGGAACATGTGGATGGTGATGTTGTCGACCTTCGTCATGTCGCGCTCGAACTGCTTGCAGTAGCCGCAGTTCGGATCGGCGAACACCGCCAGCTGGCGCTTGCCGTTGCCGCGCACGATCGTGAAGGCGTCCTTGACGGGCAGCTTGTTGAAGGCGACCTCGCTGAGTTTCTCGACCCGCTCCTCCGTGAGGTTCTTGCGCTCCTTCACGTCAATAAGGTTGCCTTGCAGCAGGTAATTGCCCTGTTCGTCGGTATAGAAAATCTCGAAGCCGTTGATGCGCACTTCATAGATGCCGGGCATCGGCGACTTGGTGATTTCGTCGATCTTCGCGAATTGCGGGATGCGTGCAGCCAGGTTCTTGCGAATCTCGGCTTCGCCTGCGCTTGCATTCAGTGCGTAGCCCAGCGTGAGCGCGGTCAGTGCGGCAAGGAGTGGACGGGTGAGTTTGTTCATGGTGGTTTTCCCGGAATTCATTGCAGGCCCATTGCCTGCCGAGCGATCCAGTTCTTGACGAGCCGTGTGCGGTCGAAGCCGCGCATGCCCCAGTTCCGCAACGCCGGCAAGGGGTCGGCGCTGTGGGCGAAGAGTTGCTGCAGGCCGTCGGTGGCGAGGCTCATCGACAGCACGTCCGTGCGGCGTGCCCGTTCATAGCGCCGCAGCAGCCGGGCGTCGCCGACGCTGCGCCAGTAGTCGCGCGTCTTGATCACCTCGGCGAGGACCGCGGCATCGGCAAGGCCGAGGTTCAGGCCTTGTCCCGCGAGCGGATGCACGGTGTGCGCCGCGTCACCCGCCAGCGCCCAGGCGGAGCCGTCGTCGAACCGGCCCGTCCAGCGGTTGGCGATGGCGCGCTGCAGCGGCCAGGCAGCCCGCTCGCTGGTGAGCCGCAGGCCGCCGAGCGCCCTGTGGGTCGCTTCACTCATCGCAACGTTGAATTCGTCGGCGCCCTGTGCGAGGAGCGTGGGCGCACGAAGCTGGTCGACCGACCACACGAGCGCCATCGAACGGTCGAGGCTGGCCGGCGCGTCTGCGGCGCGGTTCGCATCGGCCATCGGCAGCAGCGCCAGCACTTCGCCCTTGTCGTTGAACCACTGGCGGGCGGTGCCGTCGTGCGGCAACTCGGCTGCGACGCGCGCGGCGATCGCATGTTGCGGATAGCGGGTGACCTCGTAGTCAACGCCCAGTGCTTCGCGCGTGACGCTCATGCGGCCTTCGCAGACCACGGTGAGCGGGGCGGGGACGGGAGCGGTCACGACCTCGATGCGGGGCTGGAAACGCACCGCGTCGCTCAACTGCTGCTCGAGTGCCGGCACGTCGACGATCCAGGCCAGCGCATCGACCTTCTGGCGCGCCGCATTGAACTGCACCCGGCCGCCTTCGTCGCCGTGCACCAGCATCTCGCGCACCGGCGTGGCGTGCGCCGCATCCGGCCAGGCGCGCAGGGATTCGAGCAACTTCCTGGAAGCGGCATTGAGCGCGTACGCACGGACATCCGGCCCGTTCGGCGTGCTGGCGGGCACCACCAGCGCCACCCGCACGCGTTCGCGCGCCAGCAAGAGCGCCAGCGTGCGTCCGACGATGCCGGCGCCGCGAATGCAGACTTCGGGGGGAAGAGCCATCGCGGCATTGTAGGAGGAGCCTCCGTCCCGGGGCGGCGTGCTGGACAATCGCTGCTCTTGAAAAAGGACCCGCCCGTGAATGCTTCCGACTTCGACCTCCAGGCGACGATCGCGCGCCTGTTCGTCTACCCGATCAAATCGTGCGCCGGTGTCGAGGTGAAAGAGACGCTCCTGATCGAAACCGGTTTGGAATTCGATCGCGCCTGGATGGTGGTCGATGGCGCCGGCGAGTTCGTCACGCAGCGCGAACTGCCGCGCATGGCGCTGATCCGGCCGCAGCTCAAGCATTCCGAGATGGTGCTGCGCGCGCCGGGCATGCTGGCGCTGCACATTGCCTTCGATCGTGTCGAGGGGCCGGTGCGCGTGCGCGTCTGGGATGACGAGGTCGCCGCCTACGACATGGGCGACATTGCGGCGCAATGGTTCAGCGATTTCCTCTCGGAGCCTGGACAAGCGCGCAAGCTCCGGCTGGTGCGATTCGATCCCGAGCAGGAGCGCCTGTCGAGCCTGAAGTGGACCGACGGCGTCAAGGTGCCGAATCAGTTCGCCGACGGATTCCCCTTGCTCGTGGCCAGCGAAGGTTCGCTGGCCGAACTCAACGCCAGGCTCGCGGCCGCAGGTCATGAATCCGTGGGCATCGAGCGCTTCAGGCCCAACGTGGTGCTGGCAGGGATCGAGGCGCACGACGAGGATCGCGTCGAGATCCTGCACGTCGAGACCGCCGAGGGCGAGGTCAGCCTGCGCCCGGTCAAGCCCTGCGCGCGCTGCCCGATCCCCGACATCGACCCGCAGACTGCCGTCAGCAGCCCCGAAGTCGGCGACATGCTGCGGACCTATCGCTCCGACGCGCGCGTCAACGGCGCCATCACCTTCGGCATGAACGCGATCGTGCTTCAGGGCGTGGAACATGCGCTCAGGGTCGGGCAGCCGGTGGGCGCCAACCTGCGCTTCGAATGACCCAGTAGCCCCGGATCCAGGGCGCGAAAGGCCGGGCGCCTAAAATCACCGGTTCCCCCAAGATTTCTGAAAGCCCCCGCCATGAGTCTCCAGTGCGGCATCGTCGGCCTGCCCAACGTCGGCAAGTCCACCCTCTTCAACGCGTTGACCAAGGCAGGCATCGCGGCCGAGAACTATCCCTTCTGCACGATCGAGCCGAACGTCGGCGTGGTCGAGGTGCCCGATCAGCGCCTGGCGCAGTTGGCCGAGATCGTGAAGCCCGAGCGCATCGTCCCGGCGATCGTCGAGTTCGTCGACATCGCGGGACTGGTGGCCGGTGCCAGCCAGGGCGAAGGATTGGGCAACCAATTCCTCGCGCACATCCGCGAGACCGATGCGATCGTGAACGTCGTGCGCTGCTTCGAGGACGACAACGTCATCCACGTGGCAGGCAAGGTCGACCCGATCTCCGACATCGAGGTGATCCAGACCGAGCTGTGCCTGGCCGACCTGTCGACGGTCGAGAAAGCGCTGCATCGTCACACCAAGACGGCGCGTTCCGGTGACAAGGAAGCCATCAAGCTGGTCGCGCTGCTCGAGAAATGCCAGGCTGCGCTCAACGAGAACAAGCCGGTGCGCGCGGTCGAGTTCAGCAAGGAAGACAAGCCGTTGATCAGGCAGTTCTCCCTGATCACCGCCAAGCCGGCCATGTTCGTCGGCAACGTCGCCGAAGACGGCTTCGAGAACAACCCCTTTCTCGACCGCCTGCGCGAATACGCAGCCGCGCAGAACGCGCCTGTCGTCGCCATCTGCGCCAAGATCGAAGCCGAACTGGCCGACATGGACGATGAAGACCGGAAAATGTTCCTCGCCGAGATCGGCCAGGAGGAGCCCGGGCTCAACCGCCTGATTCGCGCTGCCTACTCGCTGCTGGGCCTGCAGACCTACTTCACGGCCGGCGTCAAGGAAGTGCGCGCCTGGACCATCCACATCGGCGACACGGGCCCGCAGGCCGCCGGCGTGATCCACACGGATTTCGAGAAGGGCTACATCCGCGCCCAGACCATCGCCTTCAACGACTTCATCGCATACAAGGGCGAGCAGGGCGCGAAGGATGCCGGCAAGATGCGCGCGGAAGGCAAGGAGTACGTCGTCAAGGATGGCGACGTGATGAACTTCCTGTTCAGCTCCTGAGCCGCCACGCCCATACATGATCACCGTCCATCACCTGAACAATTCGCGCTCGCAGCGCGTGCTCTGGTTGCTCGAAGAGCTTGAGTTGCCTTACGAGATCGTCCATTACCAGCGCGATCCGAAGACGATGCTGGCGCCCCCCACCTTGCGTGCAGTGCATCCGTTGGGCAAGTCCCCGGTGGTGACGACCGACGATGGGCTCACGCTCGCGGAATCGGGCGCGATTGTCGAAACGGTGATCGAGCGCTACGGCAACGGCCGTCTTGCGCCGGCGGCAGGTTCGCCCGAAGCCTTGCGCTATCGCTACTGGCTCCACTATGCCGAAGGTTCGGCCATGCCGCCGCTTCTGATGAAGCTGGTGTTCGACCGGATCGAGAACTCGAAGATGCCTTTCTTCGCAAAACCGATCGCCCGTTCGATCGCGGCGAAGGCCAAGGCGGGATTCGTCACGCCGAACATCGCGAGCCATCTCGACTTCATGGAAGGTGAACTCGGCAAGAGCGAATGGTTTGCGGGCGATGCCTTCACCGGTGCCGACATCCAGATGAGCTTTCCGGTAGAGGCAGCCGCCGTGCGTGGCGGGCTCGATGCGTCACGCCCCAGGTTGATGGCATACCTCGAGCGCATCCGCGCGCGGCCGGCCTATCGGCGCGCGCTGGAGCGCGGCGGCCCATATGGCTTGTTGAAGTGATCCGGGCCTAGTTGGGCCACATATAGAGTAGCGCGACCGTCATCGTCACGTACCGCGCGAACTTGCCGATCGCCATATAGAACACGCAAGGCCAGAACGGCAGTTGAAGCCATCCCGCGACCGCACAGAGCGGGTCGCCGACGATCGGCAGCCAGCTCAAGAGACAGGCCTTCGGTCCCAGGCGTTCGAGCCAGGTCAGCACGCGCAGATGGTGCTTGGAGTGCGAGTACTTGTCGGCCACCTTGTGGGCGCCATAGCCCATCCACCAGTCGACGACGCCACCCAAGGTGTTGCCGATTGTGGCGACGAAGATCGCGGACCAGAACATGTCCGGGTTGAGTTTGAGCAGCCCGAACAGCACCGGCTCCGAGCCGACCGGCAACAGCGTCGCCGACACGAAGGCGGCGATGAACAGCGTGCTCAACCCGTATTGCGGCAGCGCGAGAAGCGCGAGAAGAGAGTCGAGCCAGGCTTGCATGTGCGCTGGAGTATAGAAAGGCATTTGCGGTCTGGCGTGTAGGTGCAAGTACGGGCATCCGGTGTCGCGAACCTGCCTTTCGCGTGGGGTCCCAGTGCAAATCGTTGCAGCCGACACATCGCCGCGCCGCTACAATCGTGCCTCATTTTTCAGCAGCCCAGCGCGCGCCACTTTCTCTCCATGACCCTGCAAATCGGCAACATCGCGCTGGAGAACCGCCTGTTCGTCGCGCCCATGGCAGGCGTCACCGACCGGCCCTTTCGCATGCTGTGCCGTGAGCTCGGCGCGGGCTACGCGGTCAGCGAGATGGTGACTTCGCGCAAGGAGTTGTGGGGCACGCTCAAGACTTCGCGCCGTGCCAATCATGAAGGCGAACCCGGCCCCATTTCGGTGCAGATTGCGGGGACCGATGCGGACATGATGTCCGAGGCCGCGCAGTACAACATCGACCGCGGCGCGCAGATCATCGACATCAACATGGGTTGCCCCGCCAAGAAGGTGTGCAACAAGTGGGCGGGGTCTGCATTGATGCGCGACGAGCCGCTGGCCCTCGAGATCGTCGAGGCGGTGGTGAAGGCTGCCGCGCCGCATCACGTGCCGGTGACACTCAAGATGCGCACCGGCTGGAGCGAGGACCATCGCAACGCGGTGGCGCTGGCACGTCGCTTCGAACAGGCCGGCGTGCAGATGCTCACCGTGCATGGCCGCACCCGCGAGCAAGGCTACAAGGGCCATGCCGAGTACGACACCATCGCCGCGGTGAAGGCCGCAGTACGAATCCCGGTGGTCGCCAACGGCGACATCACCTCACCCGAGAAAGCACGCGACGTGTTGGCGCTCACTGGCGCCGATGCGGTCATGGTGGGCCGCGCCGCGCAGGGAAGGCCCTGGATCTTCCGCGAGATCGCGCACTTTCTCGACACAGGCACGCACCTGGCCCCGCCGCTGGTGGCCGAGGTGCGCCGCCTGATGCTCGACCATTTGCAGGAACACTACGTTCTCTATGGCGACTACAGCGGCGTCCGCACCGCGCGCAAGCACATCGGCTGGTATGTGCGCGCACTGCCGGGCGGCGAAGCATTCCGATCGACCATGAACGCCATCGAAGACTGCGACGTGCAACTGCGCGCGGTGGCCGGATTCTTCGACATGCTCGCCACCCGGATGGACCGCATTCCGCACGCCGAGGGCGATGCGCTCGAACCATCGGACATGGAGTCCGCCGATGCGCTGGCGTGAGAAGAACAGGACAAGAAGAGGATAAGAAGAGAAGGCCATGAGCAAGAAACACATCGAAGACTGCGTGCGCAGCAGCCTGGACAGCTATTTCCGCGATCTCCGCGGTACCGAGCCCGACGGCATGTACGACATGCTGGTGCGGGTCGTCGAAAAGCCGCTGCTCGACGTCGTGATGACGCGCGCCGAGGGCAACCAATCCAAGGCCGCGCAATGGCTCGGCCTGAACCGCAACACGCTGCGCAAGAAGCTGGTCGAACACAAACTGCTGAAGTAACTCCTGATGAACGCACTGATCTCCGTTTCCGACAAGACCGGCATCCTTGAATTCGCGCAAGCCCTGCATGGGCTGGGCATCAAGCTGCTTTCCACGGGCGGCACCGCCAAGCTGCTGGCCGACGCCGGTCTGCCGGTGACAGAAGTGGCGGAGCACACCGGCTTTCCCGAGATGCTCGACGGCCGCGTCAAGACCCTGCACCCCATGGTGCACGGCGGACTGCTGGCGCGCCGCGACCTGCCGGCCCACATGGCCGCGCTCAAGGAACACGGCATCGACACCATCGACCTGCTGGTCGTGAATCTGTACCCCTTCGAAGCCACGGTCGCGAAGTCCGGTTGCACGCTGGAAGACGCCATCGAGAACATCGACATCGGTGGACCCGCCATGGTTCGCAGCGCAGCGAAGAACTGGAAGGACGTCGGCGTGCTGACCGATGCGTCGCAGTATCCGCAGGCCCTCGCCGAGCTGAAGGCCGACGGCAAGCTGAGCGACAAGACGAAGTTCGCCTTCTCGGTCGCCGCGTTCAATCGCATCAGCCAGTACGACGGCGCGATCAGCGACTATCTCTCCCGCATCCAGGAAGACGGCGCGCACGCGCTGTTCCCGGCGCAGAGCAACGGCCGCTTCGTCAAGCTGCAGGACCTGCGCTATGGCGAGAACCCGCACCAGCAGGCCGCGTTCTATCGCGACCTGTATCCGGCGCCCGGTTCGCTCGTGACGGCGACGCAGCTCCAGGGCAAGGAACTCAGCTACAACAACATCGCCGACGCCGACGCGGCCTGGGAGTGCGTGAAGAGCTTCGACACCGCGGCCTGCGTGATCGTCAAGCACGCCAACCCCTGCGGCGTCGCGACCGGCAAGGACCCGCTGGAGGCCTACAGCAAGGCCTTCAAGACCGACCCGACCTCGGCCTTCGGCGGCATCATCGCCTTCAACCGACCGCTCGACCGCGCCGCAGCGGAAGCCGTGAGCAAGCAGTTCGTCGAGGTGCTGATGGCGCCCGGCTATGCGCCGGAAGCGCTCGAAGTGTTCAAGAGCAAGGTCAACGTGCGCATCCTCCAGATCGCGCTGCCGCCCGGTGGCAAGACCGACTGGGACAACGGCCGCAATGCGGTGGACGTCAAGCGCATCGGATCGGGCCTGCTCATGCAGACGGCCGACAACCGCGAGTTGTCGATCGACGAACTCAAGATCGTCAGCAAGAAGCAGCCGACGCCGCAGCAACTGCAGGATCTGCTGTTCGCGTGGAAGGTGGCGAAGTTCGTCAAGAGCAACGCGATCGTCTTCTGCGCCGACGGCATGACGATGGGCGTCGGCGCCGGCCAGATGAGCCGGCTCGACTCTGCGCGCATCGCGAGCATCAAGGCGCAGCACGCCGGCCTGTCGCTGTCGGGCACGGCAGTAGCGAGCGATGCGTTCTTTCCGTTCCGCGATGGCCTCGACGTGGTGGTCGACGCCGGTGCGACCTCCGTGATCCAGCCTGGTGGTTCGATGCGCGACCAGGAAGTGATCGACGCCGCGGACGAGCGCGGCGTGGTGATGGTCCTGTCAGGCGTACGCCACTTCCGGCACTAGCTGTTGCTCGCCCCCAGGCTTCGCGCACTTCGTGTCGCTTCGCCTACCCCCTGGCCGGGGGCAACACCTTCGGACCGGCGGAGCCGGGTCCGTGGTGTTCCTGGAACTGAAGGGCCTAGGGGTTCTCGTTGACGCCGTCGGAGAAGCGGTACTTCAGCTGAAAGCTGATGGCGCCATACAGGCGGTTCTTGATGCTGGGAATGATCGCGATGTTCAGGCCCCAGTGCTTTCCTTCGATGGCCGCGGTCGGGATCAGTGCCGCGAACCAGCCGCCGTTGTTGGTCTTGGGGTAACCGTCGAAACCGCCCACGACGGCACCCAGCTTCACACCGTAGAACTCGAAGGGCATCACGTAGAGGCCCGCATAGTTCGAGCGTTCGCGATCGCTGTTGCGGAAGGTGCCGGCGGTCAGCGAGAAGGTCTTGTCGATCGGCCACTCGATGCCGATGCCCGGGTTGAAGTCTTCCAATCCCTTGTTGCGATCGAAGTGCAGCGAATAGAAGCCGGGGTTGATCCAGACCTGGCTGATGTCGACCTGGGCCAGGGCAAGGCCGGGCAGGAGCAGGCTCGCGCCTGCCAGGAGCGTTGGCAACTTCATGGCGGCTACAGCGTCTTGAAGATCTGCCGGGCAGATTCGATCGTGGCGGCGATGTCGTCGTCGCTGTGTGCCGAACTCACGAAACCCGCTTCATACAAGGCCGGCGCGATGTAGACGCCGCGGTCCAACAGACCATGGAACAGCTTGTTGAACTTCGCGCCGTCGCTCTTCATGACGGCTGTGTAGTTCTGCGGCAGCGCATCGAGCAGGAAGAAGCCGAACATGCCCCCCTCGCTGTCGGCACTGAAGGCGACGCCCTCCGCGACAGCCGCGGCCTTCAGGCCATCGGTGAGGGAACGCGTCTTCTTCGACAGTGCTTCGAAGAAGCCGGGCCTGGCGATTTCCTTCAGGGTCGCGAGGCCGCAGGCTGTTGCTATCGGATTGCCCGACAGGGTTCCGGCCTGGTACACCGGCCCCAGGGGCGCGAGCTGCTCCATGATCGCGCGGGGCCCGCCAAACGCGGCGAGCGGCATGCCGCCGCCGATCACCTTGCCCAGCACCGTCAGATCCGGCGTGATGCCCAGCACCCCCTGCGCGCCGCGCAGGCCGACCCGAAAGCCGGTCATGACTTCGTCGAACACCAGCAGCGCCCCGTGCTGCGTGCAAAGCTCGCGGCAGCGCCTGGCGAAAGCGGCGCTCGCACGCACGAAGTTCATGTTGCCCGCGATCGCCTCGATCATCAGGCAGGCGATCTCGTGACCGTGGAGCGCGAACGCTTCCTCGAGTTGCGCCAGGTTGTTGTATTCGAGGACCAGCGTGTGCTGGACCACTTCGGGAGGCACGCCGGCCGAAGTCGGATTGCCGAAGGTCGCGAGGCCCGAGCCCGCCTTGACGAGCAGCGCGTCCGCATGCCCGTGGTAGCAGCCTTCGAACTTGATGATGTACTTGCGCCCCGTCGCGCCGCGCGCGAGGCGCAGCGCACTCATCGCCGCCTCGGTGCCGGAACTCACGAGCCGCACCATCTCCATGGACGGCACCAGCGCGAGGATGGCTTCGGCGAGTTCGATCTCGCGCTCGGTAGGCGCCCCGAACGAAAAGCCCTCGGTCACGGCACGCTGAACCGCTTCAACCACCGCAGGATGCCCGTGGCCAAGGATCATCGGCCCCCACGAGCCGATGTAGTCGATGTAGCGCTTGTCCGCCGCGTCCCAGAAGTGCGCGCCCTGCGCGCGCTTCACGAAGCGCGGCGTTCCTCCCACGGCCTTGAAAGCGCGAACAGGCGAATTGACGCCCCCCGGGATGACAGCGCGTGCGCGCTCGAAAAGGATGTCGTTCTGGTCAGTAGTCATCGCATCGTTCAATGTCGGGTGTCGTGCGGGGGCAAGGCAAAGTCGGTGGGGGAGGCCGGGTCGCCGTTGTCGTCGTCCTCGTCTTCCTCGGGCTGCGCCCAGAACAGGCGATCGGGCAGCACGTGACCCATGCCGGGCCGGAAGCCGGCGTCGAGGCATCGGTCCATGTAGCTCAGCGCTTCGCTGGTGGCCGCGACCAGGTCGGTGCCGCTCGCCAGCAGCGCGGCCAGCGCGGCGGAAAGCGTGTCGCCGGCGCCCGCGAACACGGCGTCGAGTCGTTCGTACTTCTCGCTCGCCAGCACCGACTGCGGGGATGCCAGCACGTTGTCGATGAACTGCTCGGGCAGCACGAGTCCGGTGACCAGCGTGTAGGGCACGCCGAACTCGCCCGCGGCTTTCGCGATGTCGCGCGCGGTGGGCGGGCGCTCGCCGCTCCAGTCGGGAAGCAGCCAGCGCCACAGTGTGCTGTGGTTGCCGACCAGCACCGTGGTCTGCGGCAGCACGAGCTCGCGGAAAGCATCGAGGTAGGCCTCGATCTGGTCGTCTTCCCACCATGAGAGGTTGGGCATGTAGGCGACGACGGGTACCTCGGGGTAGTCGGTGGCGGTCTCGGCCACGGTGCTCAGGTTCTCCGGGGATCCGACGAAGCCGACCTTGATAAGCTGGACTTCCACGTCTTCGAGGATGGCGCGGGCCTGCTCCGCAACGGCTTCCTCGTCGAATGCGAAGTGATCGAAGATTTCCGCGGTGTCGCGCGCGTACGCGCCGGTCACGACGGCCAGCATGTGGGCTCCGACCGAAGCCATGGCCAGCGCGTCGCCGCCCAGTCCACCGGCCCCGCTGGGGTCGCTGGCATTGAAGACCAGCACGCACGGCGGGTTCAGATCGCTCTCTGCCGTGTCTTCGTCGTTCGAGGGGTCGGTAAGATCGCTCACTTTGTGATCGTGCTCTGTTGGTAGTAAAGAAGTGTTCATACCCAATCAGGGCTCACCGGATGGTGGCATATCTGAGACGATTCTCACGGGAATTGAGGATACGTCTGGATACGATCGTTGCATTTGATGAACAGGGACTTTAAGCTGCGATGAATACGAAAACCTGGATGTGCCTGATTTGTGGGTGGATCTATGACGAATCGGTGGGCGTGCCGGAAGATGGTATTGCAGCCGGTACGGCATGGGCTGATGTTCCGATGAACTGGACCTGCCCCGAGTGTGGAGCGCGCAAGGAAGACTTCGAAATGGTTGAGATCTGAAGCATGGCATAGGGCCGCGCTTCCTGCGCTCCCGAGGGAGCGCAGTGATCATCAAGGTGTCACAAGAGGAGCGGTGCGAATGAGCGCGAACGGATCCGGTTACAAGGTGCTCGTCATTGACGACAGCAACACCATTCGGCGCAGCGCCGAGATCTTCCTCAAGCAGGGCGGCCATGAAGTCCTGCTGGCCGAGGACGGCTTCGATGCCCTGTCCAAGGTCAACGACCACAAGCCCCACCTGATTTTTTGCGACATTCTGATGCCGCGCCTCGACGGCTATCAGACCTGCGCCATCATCAAGCGCAACTCGCATTTCTCCAATGTTCCGGTCGTGATGCTCTCGTCCAAGGACGGCGTGTTCGACAAGGCGCGCGGCCGCATGGTCGGCTCGCAGGACTACCTCACCAAACCTTTCACCAAGGACCAGCTGCTCCATGCAGTGGAGCAGTTCGGTATCGTTCAGGAAGCGCAGTAAATGGCAATTCGCAAAGTGCTCGTGGTCGACGACTCGAAGACCGAGCTGGTCTTTCTGACCGACCTCCTCCAGAAGAACGGCTTCTCGGTGAAGACCGCCGAGAACGCCGACGACGCCATGCGCCGTCTCGAGGAAGAGCAACCCGATCTCATCCTGATGGATGTCGTGATGCCCGGCCAGAACGGTTTCCAGCTCACGCGTGCCATTGCACGCAATCCGCAGTACGCGGCGGTGCCGATCATCCTTTGCACAAGCAAGAACCAGGAGACTGATCGCGTCTGGGGCATGCGGCAAGGTGCCCGCGACTACATCGTCAAGCCCGTCAATGCGGCCGAGCTGATGGCGAAGATCAGCGCACTGGCCTGATAGCGCAAGCAGTCTCTCGTCCATGGCCAACCGCGACGCTCTCCGCGCTTTCCAGTCCCGGCTCGCCAGTCGCCTCCAGGCGGCGCGCACTTCGGGCGTTTCCGCATCCTGGCTCGCCGTGGAGGCGGGCGATTTGAACTACCTGTTCCCGCTCGGGCACGCGGGTGAGATCTTTCCGTGGATGCCTCCGCAGCGCGTTCCCTACACCGAGCCGTGGTTCCTTGGCGTGGCCAATCTGCGCGGCGGCCTCTACGGCGTCGTCCAGCTCTCGACCTTTGCCTCGGGCGCGACCACCGCGCCCGCGGTGAGCGACGCGACGCGTGCGCAGTCCCGGCTGGTCGCGCTCAACGAAATGCTCGAAGTCAACTGCGCACTGCTGATCGACCGCCTGGTCGGCCTGCGCGGCGTGGACGCGTTCGTCGCATCGCAGCCTCCGGCCAGCGATGCGCCGGCATGGCTCGGACATGCCTACACCGACGCGGCGGGAGGGCGCTGGCAGGAAATCAACCTGCAGGCGCTTTCGCAGCAACCCCAATTTTTGAGCATCGGCGCCTGAGCGGACCGCCTTGCACCGACCACAACCTGAAGGACCGACCGTGAGCTCGATCGCCGACAAGTTCAAGAAATTCATGCCCGTGAGCGGCAGCAGCGTGTCAGTGGGCGCCGATAGCGCTGCGACCCTCACGCTGGACAATGTCGATACCTTGCAGACCTCCGAGGAGAAGACCGTGCTCATACGTAGGGATGCGTCTCCCGAGTCGACCGCACTTCCGGCCGACGCCGAAGTCGATGCGACCGCGGGCCAGGCTTCCGAGCAGGCGCCCCAGCCCGCGGCATCCGTCGCCGAATCCGCCGCGCCGCGTGCGAGCCGGTCGAGGCGCTCGCAGCGTTCGAGTCCGGCGCGCCAGCAACGGATCCTCGCGATGGCACTCGCCGGCGTGGTGCTCCTGCTTCTGTTGGTGGCCGGCTCCGCGATCCTTCGCGCCGAACGGCTCGCCCAACAGGTGGCGGCCACCGGCCAGTCGCTCATGCAGTCGCAGCGGCTTGCCAAGTCGGTGTCGCAGGCGCTGGTCGGCAACGTCGGCGCCTTCGCCGAAGTCAAGGACAGCGCGGATGACCTGACCCGCCGTGTGCAGGGCCTCTCGAACGGCGACGACGCGCTCAAGCTCGAACGCGTCGGCACCCAGTACGACATGGAGCTCGGCAAGATCACGCCGCTGGTCGAGCGTGCCGACAAGAGCGCCAAGGCCGTGCTGGCCCAGCAGCAGATCCTGACGCAGGTCGGCAACGCGCTGCGCGACATCAACCGCCAGTCTTCGGACCTGCTCGAGATGACCGAGACCGTCGCCTCGCTCAAGATGCAGCAGAACGCGACCCTGCCCGAGATTTCCGCCGCCGGCCAACTGGTGATGCTCACGCAGCGCATCGGCAAGTCGGCCAACGAGTTCCTGACGGTCGAAGGCGTGAGCCCCGACGCCGTGTTCCTGCTCGGCAAGGACCTGAACACCTTCCAGGAAGTCACGCGAGGCCTGCTCGACGGCAGCGCGCAGCAGCGCCTGCCCGGTACGCGCGACGCGCAGACGCGCCAGCAGCTCGAAGCCATCCTGAAAACCTACGAGCAGACCCGCACGCAAGCCGGCGCCATCCTGGGCAACCTGCAAGGCCTGGTCGCCGCGCGCGAAGCGCAGGCCGCCATCCTGGCCGACAGCGAACCGCTGCGCACTTCCCTCGGCGACCTGCAGGAAAAGCTCTCCGCACGCACCGGCCTGGGTGCCGGCACGGTGGTGATGCTTTTCGTGCTGTCGCTGGCTGCCCTGGCACTCGCCGGCGCGATTGGGTTCGTGCAGGTGCGCGAAGGCCGCGAACGTGCGGCTGCCGCTGAACGTGATCGCGTCGAAGCCGAACGTGTCGGCGAGGACGCCAGCCGCGTCAACGCTGCCAACCAGGCCGCGATTCTGCGACTCATGAACGAACTGCAGACCGTTGCCGAAGGCGACCTGACGCAGGAAGCGACCGTGACCGAGGACATCACCGGCGCCATCGCCGACTCGGTGAACTACACGGTGGAAGAACTCCGCCTGCTGGTCGGCAACGTGCAGAACACGGCGACCCGCGTGGCGCAGACGACGTCGCAGGTGGAAAGCACCTCGACCGAACTGCTCGCCGCATCGACCGAACAGCTGCGCGAAATTCGCGAAACCGGCCAGTCGGTGCTGACGATGGCCGAACGAATCAACGGTGTGTCCTCGCAGGCGCAAGAGTCCGCCACGGTGGCGCGCCAGTCGCTGCAAGCCGCATCGTCGGGCCTGCAAGCCGTGCAGAACGCGATCGGCGGCATGAACTCCATCCGCGACCAGATCCAGGAAACTTCCAAGCGGATCAAGCGACTCGGCGAGTCGTCGCAGGAGATCGGCGAAATCACCGAACTGATCTCGGACATTACCGAACAGACGAACGTGCTGGCGCTCAACGCCGCCATCCAGGCAGCGTCCGCTGGCGAAGCCGGACGAGGCTTCTCAGTGGTGGCCGAGGAAGTGCAGCGACTGGCCGAGCGCTCCGCGGACGCCACGCGCCAGATATCGGCGCTCGTGAAGGCGATTCAGACCGACACGCAGGATGCGGTCGGCGCCATGGAACGGTCCACGCAGGGTGTGGTGGAAGGGGCCAAGCTCTCCGACAACGCGGGTACCGCACTGTCCGAGATCGACCGTGTGTCACGCCGCCTCGCCGAGCTGATCGAGCAGATCTCGCAATCCGCCTCCCGCGAAGCCGATTCGGCCAACGTCGTCGCGGCCAACATCCAGCACATCTTTGCCGTGACGGAGCAGACCGGCGAGGGTACCCGCACCACCGCGCAACAGGTCCGCGAGCTCTCGCACATGGCCGAGGAACTGCGTCAGTCCGTGTCTCGTTTCAAGATTGCCTGAACGCCGAGCGCCCAACGTGTCGACCCAAAGCCCAGCCACCGCCCACACAGCCGGCAACGCGCCGGCGACCGAGGATCTTGGGCCGCTGGCCTGGGTGCTCGGTGAGATCCAGAAATCGCTCGACGGTGTGGGCAAGACGTTGCGGCGCTTTGCCCGCGACGCGTCCGCCGCCCTGCCGGGCTCCGAGATCGACACCGCGCCGCTGCGACTCGCGCGCCAGCAACTGCATCAGGCCGTCGGCGCACTGCAGATGGTCGGCCACACGGCGCCGGCCCTGGTGCTGGGCGCGATGGAGTTCGCGGTCCAGAGTTTCGTCACCGAGCCGCTTCGCTGCACCGACACGGCGGTTCAGAAGATCGATCGCGCAGGTTTTGCTGTCGCCGACTTCCTGAACGCGATGATCGCGGGAAAGACCGTTTCGTCGGTTGCGCTTTTCCCGCAGTACCGCGAGGTCCTCGAACTGGTCGGCAACGAACGGGTCCACCCCGCCGACCTGTGGAGCATGACCTGGCGCTGGGTGGAGATCAAACCCGCACCCACGCAGACCGCGCTGGTGTATGACCCCGCTGTCCGCTCGAAGCTCGATCGTGAAGTGCTCAAGGTCGTCAAGAGCGGCGACGACCACGCCGCTCGCCGTCTGCAGGCACTGTGCCTGGGGCTCGGCCGTGGCGCGTCCGTCCCGCGCGTGGCCAGCTTCTGGACGCTGGCCGCCGGCTTCTTCGAGGCGCTGGCGCTGGCGCTGATTCCGACCGACGCCCACGTGAAGCGGGCCGCCTCGCGCGTGCTGCTGCAATACGCCACCCTCGCGCGTGGCGACAACACCGTGTCCGATCGCCTGGGGCAGGACCTGCTGTTCTTCTGCGCGCAGGCCGCCCCTGGCGCGCGCGACGAGGCCGCCACGCTCCGCGCGGTGCGCGTTGCATGGGGGGTTGCCAACGAGCAATCGGTCGACTACACGATCGAACAGTTCGGCCGCTTCGATCCGGTCGTGCTCGCGCAAGCGCGCAAGCGCATCGAGGCCGCCAAGGAAATGTGGTCGGCGCTCTCGGGCGGCGACGTGAACCGCACGCGGCAGGTGGCCGACACCTTTGTGCAACTCGGCGAATCGCTGCAGAAGTTGCACCCGCCGAGCCTGCCGATGGTGCAGGCGCTGAACAATGCGGTCGAAGCATCGCTGCGTTCCGGCCAGCCGCCGGCAACCGAACTGGCGATGGAAGTCGCAACGTCGGTTCTCTATCTTGAAGCGGCTTTCGAGGACCTCGATCCGCACGACCGCCAGCTCACGGCCCGCACCGTGCAACTCGCCGGCCGCATCGAGCGTGCGCGTGAAGGCGGCCGTTCCGAGCCACTCGAGCCGTGGATGGAAGAGCTGTACCGCCGTGTCAGCGATCGCCAGACGATGGGCACCGTGGTCGGCGAGCTCCGCAGCCACCTGAGCGAGCTCGAAAAGTCGATGGACCAGTTCTTCCGTCGACCCACCGAAAAGGGATTGCTGCGCACCGTGCCCAGCCAACTGCTGCAGATGCGCGGCGTGTTCTCGGTCCTCGGGCTGGACCAGGCGGCCCAGACCGTGCAGCGCATGCGCGAGAACGTCGACCAGTTGCTGGCCGACGAATCTCCCGCCAACGAGGTTCAGGCTTTCGACTCGCTGGGCAACAACCTCGGCGCGCTGGGCTTCCTGATCGACATGCTCAGCTACCAGCCCGCGCTGGCCAAGCGGCTGTTCGTGTTCGACGCCGAGCTCGGCGAACTCAAGCCTCTCATGGGACGCCAGGCCAGCGAGGCTAGCTTGCCCGAGGCGGTGGCACCTGCGTCGTTCGCGGCGGCTTCCGGGCCTGTCGCGGTCGCCGACACGATGCTGAGCGTCGAGGAAGTCGATGCGCAGATCGCTGCCAAGCTGGCCGCGCTGGCGGGGCCGGGAAGCCGCAAGACGCCGCCTTCGCCGATCGAGGAATTCAGCCGCGCCACGGCAAGCTGGACCGCCAAGATCACCGGGCCCGCGCCGCTGGAGGGGCTGCCCGACACCGAAGTGACGGAACTCGAGGAAGACGATCTCCAGAACATCTTCCTGGATGAAGCGCGCGAAGTGCTGCACAACGGCCTTGCCGCCGTCTCCGCACTCGGTTCTCGGCCGGACGACAGTGGCGAGCTGACCGTGCTGCGCCGTGCCTTCCACACCCTGAAGGGCAGCTCCCGCATGGTGGGGCTCATGGACTTCGGCGAAGCCGCCTGGTCCTTCGAGCAGGTGCTGAACACCTGGCTCGCCGACCAGCGCCCCGCCACGCCGGAATTGCTGACGGGCACAAAGACCTCGCTGCAGGACTTCGCCAAGTGGGTCGAAGCCATTGCCGCGGGCGAGCCGCACACCTGGCAATCGGCGCCTTTCCGCGCCATTGCCGAGGCCCTGCGCACGGGTGAGCCGCTGGCGCCGCCGGTTCCGGTTGCCGACGCCGATGCGCTGGTGGCCGCCGCGCGTCACATCGCTGCGGAATCGATCGTCGAGGCGCCGCCTGCGCCGATCGAGCCGCTGCCGCTCCCCGAGATGCCGGATCTTCCCGATCTGGACCTGGATCCGGAGCCGGTCGCTTTCGAAGCGCCCGTGGAAGAGGCGAAGCCCGCCGCGCCCGCCGACGAACCGACGGTCTGGGCGGGTCTCCACAACGCCGAAAAGCATCGGGAAGAAAAAGCCGAGCCCGAAGCGGAGCACGCCGCAGAAATCGGAAGCGACGACGGATTCGCTTCGACGGACTTCCTCGATTTCGATGCCAAGCCCGAGGCGCCCCCGGCCAGCGAAGAGGTCCTGGGCGAGCTGGAAGACGTCGATTTCCTCGAGACGGTGCACACCTCGCTCGAACCTGTGCGAACTGTGCAGCCTGAGCCGGTTTCAGCGCCGATTCACTCCACGGACGCCGAGATCGAGGCCATGTTCGAGGTGCCCGCCCCGGCACCGGAAGAGATCCCGACGCCGGTGGCAGATCTGGCCTTCGAGCTGACGCTGGCGCCCGAGCCCGAGCCCGAAGCAAAGGCCGAACCCGAGCCCGCCATCGAGCCGGAGGCCGCGGTCGAACCTGAGGTCGAACCAGAGGCGGAGGCTGTCGCGCCGATCGCGGAAGTCGTCGAGGAAGTACCGGTCGAACCGGTGGCCGAATCGATCCAGGCACCCGTCCCGGTGGCGCCGGTCGAAACCGTCGCCGAGCGTACTGCGGCGCCGAGCGCCGAGGAGCAGGTCAAGGTCATCGGCCCGCTGCGCATCGGTATCGCGCTCTACAACGTCTATCTGAACGAAGCCGACGAGTGGTCGCGGCAACTGGCCACTGAAGTCGGCGAGTGGGCGCTCGAATCGCACGAGCGGGTTTCGGACTCGACGATCGGCCTGGCGCATTCGCTGGCGGGCAGTTCCGCGACAGTGGGCTTCCAGAGCCTGTCGAACATGGCGCGCCTGTTCGAAGCAGCGCTGCAGCATCTCCAGATGCAGGGCCTTGGAACGCCGGAGCAGGGCGTGGTGCTGGTCGTGGCGGCCGAGGAACTGCGCCGCCTGTTGCACCAGTTTGCCGCCGGCTTCCTGCGGGAACCCGCCGAGGAAACATTGCAGGCACTGCGTGAAGTCGCAGCCTCGCAACTGCCTGTCGAGCCGGTCGAAGGCCGGCTGGTGACTTTCCATGTGCCGCGCGACGCGTTGGCGGATGTGGCGCTCGACGATTCCGAGGACTCGATCGATGTCGCCGACGCCGTCGACGTCGACCTCTTCCCGATCTTCGAGGAGGAAGCGGCGGAACTGCTGCCGCAACTCGGCGCCGCGCTGCGCGAGTGGGCGCAGCATCCGGAAGGCAGCGCTCCGCGCGCCTCCACCTTGCGCACGCTGCACACCCTCAAGGGCAGTGCGCGACTGGCCGGCGCGATGCGCCTCGGCGAGCGCGCGCACCGCATGGAGTCCGACATCGAGGCGCTTCGCTCCGAAGGCGCCGACCGTCAGTCGATCGAACAACTGCTCACGCGCTTCGACGCATTGCAGGCCACCTTCGATGCGCTGCGTGCTGCCGATGACGCGGTCCAGACCGAACTGGTGCAACGTGCCGTCGCCGCGGTTCCCGCGCCGAAGCCGGTCGAACTGCCCGTCGCTGTCGAGCCGCCGGCCATCGAGAAGAAAGAAGAAAAAGCCCCCGTCGCCGAACCCGAATCCGTCGTGCAACGCGGCACGGTGGCGGTGCCCTCTCCGTCGGCACTCACGCCGCTGCGCTCCATTTCGAACCAGGCTGTGCGCATCCGCACCCACCTGCTCGATCGACTGGTCGCGCAGGCTGGTGAGGTGATCATCACGCGCTCGCGCCTCGAGGCCGAACTGGGCCAGTTGCGCAGTTCGCTCGGCGACCTGACCGGCAACCTCGACCGCTTGCGCCAGCAATTGCGCGACATCGAGGTCCAGGCCGAAAGCCAGATGCAGTCGCGCCTGGCGCAGGCGAAGGATTCGCAGCAAGGCTTCGACCCGCTGGAGTTCGACCGCTTCACGCGCGTGCAGGAACTCACCCGCATGATGGCCGAGTCGGTCAACGACGTGGCGACCGTGCAGCGCACGCTGCAGAGGACGGTGCAAGCCACGGAAGACGACCTGAGCGCACAGGCCCGGCAGACCCGCGAGCTCCAGCGCGGCCTGCTGCGAACGCGCATGGTCGAGTTCGAAGGCATTTCCGAACGGCTGTACCGCGTCACTCGCCAGGCCTCCAAGGACACCGGCAAGCAGGTGCGCCTGGACATCGTCGGCGGCTCGATCGAAATGGACCGCGGCGTGCTGGACCGCATGACGCCTGCCTTTGAACATTTGCTGCGTAACTGCGTGGCGCACGGCATCGAGGACGCGGCGGTGCGCGAGAACGCCGGCAAGGATCCGAGCGGCCTGATCGTCATCGAACTGCACCACGAAGGCAACGACGTCTCGGTCAGCTTCCGCGACGATGGCGCCGGACTCAACTTCGACCGCATTGCCGCACGGGCGTTGTCGCTCGGCCTGATCTCCGAAGGCAGGCAACTCAGCAATGAAGAAGCCGCCGAACTGATCTTTCAGCCCGGCTTCTCTACGGCGGAGCAGGTTTCCGAGCTGGCGGGTCGCGGCATCGGCATGGATGTGGTGCGCGCGGAAGTCGCGGCACTCGGCGGGCGCATCGAAACGACCAGCCAGTCCGGACATGGGACCGTCTTCAAGCTGGTCCTGCCGCTGACAACCGCCGTGACGCACGTGGTCATGATGCGAGCGGGTTCCACTTCGATCGGTGTGCCTTCGAGCCTGGTCGAACTGGTCTTGCGTGCCGGCGCGTCCGATCTCGAGCTGGCCTACCTCAACCAGCGCTACCCCTTCGGCGGCGAACAGGTTCCGTTCTACTGGGCCGGCGCGTTGCTCCAGTCCTCCGCAGGCAGCGAACGCGTGCCCGGCAAGGCCAACACGATCGTGATCGTGCGAAGCGCCGCGCAGCGGATCGCCCTGCACGTCGATGAAGTCCTGGGCAACCAGGAAGTCGTGGTCAAGAACCTCGGGCCTCAGCTTTCCCGCCTGCCGGGCATGGCTGCCATCTCGGTGCTGGCCTCCGGCGCGGTGGCGCTCATCTATAACCCGGTGGCGCTGGCTGCCGTGCATGGCGAAAAGGCGCGCGAGCTCCAGGCATCGCGCAGCCGCCAGGCAACGACGAAGGATGTCGGCAGCGCGGAACCCACGCAGCAGGTGCCGGTGTCGGTGCCGCAGGTTCCGCTGATCCTGGTGGTGGACGATTCGATCACGGTGCGTCGCGTCACGCAGCGTCTGCTGCAGCGCGAAGGCTATCGCGTGTCGCTGGCGGCGGATGGCTTGCAGGCGCTCGAGCGACTCCAGCAGGAGCGTCCGGCGGTCGTGCTGTCGGACATCGAGATGCCCCGCATGGACGGCTTCGACCTGGCGCGCAACATCCGCGCGGACGAGTCGCTGGCCGGCCTGCCGATCATCATGATCACGTCACGGATTGCCGAGAAGCACCACGATCACGCGCGTGCGCTGGGCGTCAACCACTACCTGGGCAAGCCGTACTCGGAAGAGGAATTGCTGCGTCTGGTTCGGAGCTATACCGGCGTCGAAGTCCCCGTGGCGCTGGTAGCCTGACCCCCAGGCTCGCGCACTTCGTGTCGCTCTCCACCCCCTTCCAGGGGGCGCAGCCCGCGGCCCGGCAGAGCCGGTTCCGCGGCTGCTCACGAAGAGGTGGCGCCGCGCCAGTGCTTGCTGTCTTTCACCACGGCGTAGCGCTGCAGCGTCCGATCTCGGGCTTCGGCGTGGTCGACGACCGGCCTGGGGTAGGTCTTTCCCAGTTCGACGCCCGCCGCCACGAGTTCCAGCGGCTTGGCCATCCACGGCGCGTGGATCTCGGCGTTCGATAGTTTGGCCAGCTGCGGCAGGTAGCGGCGGATGAACTTGCCTTCGGGGTCGAAGCGTTCGCTCTGGGTCACCGGATTGAAGATCCGGAAATAGGGCTGTGCGTCGCAGCCGCTCGAACTCGCCCATTGCCAGCCGCCGTTGTTCGACGAGAGCTCGAAATCGTTGAGGTGCTCGGCAAAGTAGCGTTCGCCGCGTCGCCAGTCGATCCCGAGGTCCTTGCAGAGGAAGCTCGCGACCACCATGCGCAGCCGGTTGTGCATGTAGCCGGTCTGGTTGATCTGCGCCATCGCCGCGTCGACCAGCGGATAGCCAGTCTGTCCCTTGCACCAGGCATCGAAGAGGGCGTCCGCGTGCTTGCCGTGGTGCCACTGGATCTTGTCGTACTCGGGTCGGAAGCTTCGCGACTCGCCGCCCGCCGCCACGTGGGGATGGTGCGCAAGGATCTGGAAGTAGAAGTCGCGCCAGATGAGTTCGCTGAGCCAGGTCGCGGCGCCTTGGTCGCCCTGCAGCGAAAGCTGGTGCGCGATGCCCGCGAGCTGCCGGATCGAGACGGTGCCGAAACGCAGGTGCACGCCGAGGTAGCTGGGCCCACGCACCGACGGATAGTCGCGTGCCTGGTGGTAGCGGTCGATGCGCTGGAAGAAGTCGTCGAACAGCGCAGCGCCGCCCTGGCTGCCGGTCGGGATGTCCAGGTCGGCCAAGTTGCTTTTTTCGAAGCCGATGTCGGCCAACGAGGGCACCGGCACCCGGAACTTCTCCGGCGCGGGCGCCAGCGCATCGGCGTAGCTGCGCACGGGGTAGGGCTTCAGATAGAAGGTGTCGACCTTGGAAAGCCAGGCGCGCTTGTAAGGCGTGAAAACCGTGTAGGGCGCCCCCGCCTGGGTCAGGACCTCGTCGCGCTCGAAGACCGCGTGGTCCTTGTAGGTATGGAATGCCACGCCGGCATTGGCCAACGCGCCAAGGACCTTGGCATCGCGCGTCAGTGCGACGGGTTCGTCGTCCCGGTTGGCGAAAACGGCCTGAACGTCGAGCGCGCGGGCCAACGGCCCGATCTCGTCTTCCGCGACCGCATGGCGCACGATCAGGCCGCCGCCCAGCGCTCGCAATTCGGCATCGAGCTCGACCAGCGATTCGCGGATGAACTCCACGCGCCGGTCCGCCCGGGGCAGCGGGTCAAGGATCGCGCGGTCGAAAACGAACACGCACACCACCTGGCGGCACGTGCGCAGGGCCTGGTAGAGCGCCGCGTTGTCGTCCACCCGCAAATCGCGGCGAAACCACATCAGGCCCTTGGGATAGATCTTGTCGACGGCCAGTAAAATCGGCGGCATGGCTTCCGATTCTGCCCCGATGAACCTCACGCATCATTTCCTGATCGCGATGCCGGGGCTGGAAGACAAGTCCTTCAGCCGCAGCGTCGTCTATCTGTGCGAGCACAGCGAGCGCGGCGCGCTCGGCCTGGTGATCAACAAGCCCAGCGACATCAACCTGAAGGTGCTTTTCGAGAAGATCGAATTGCACCTGTCCAGCCCTGAACTCGGCAAGGCACCCGTGTTCCAGGGCGGCCCGGTGCAGACCGAGCGCGGCTTCGTTCTCCATGAGCCGGTCTTCGCCCAGGCGGACAAGCCGAACGAGTCCGTCTATGCGTCGACCATGACCATTCCCGGCGGCCTCGAGATGACCACTTCCAAGGACGTCCTGGAAGCGCTCGCCACGGGCTCCGGGCCACGCAAGGTATTGGTTTCGCTCGGCTATGCGGCCTGGGGCGAAGGGCAGCTCGAATCCGAACTGGCCGAAAACAGCTGGCTGACCGTCGGCGCCGACCCTGCGGTGATCTTCGATACGCCGATCGAGCAGCGTTACGACAAGGCGCTGTCGCTGCTGGGTCTGGAGGCCTGGACGCTGTCGCCTGACGCGGGGCACGCGTGAGCGTTACGTCGATGCCTGACGACGCTGCCCCTCCTGTATCCGTTCCCTCCCGTTTCCAAAGCTTCCTGGCCTTCGATTTCGGCCAGAAGCGCACCGGCGTCGCGAGCGGCAATCGCCTGCTCGGGACCGCGACCCCGCAAGCCACGATCAAGGCCGAAGGCGACGCACGTTTCGCGCAGGTCGAGGCCCGCATCCGCGAGTGGCAGCCTGATGCGCTGGTCGTCGGCGTGCCCTACCATCCCGACGGCGCGCCGCACGACAACACGCGCGCCGCCCAGCGCTTTGCCCGCCAACTGCATGGCCGTTTCAAGCTCCCCGTGTACGAGGTCGACGAGCGCTACAGCACGACCGAGGCGCTCGCCTCGGGCGCGCGTGACGCCGACGCCGCGTCGGCCTGCATCATCCTTGAACAGTTCCTGAGGAGCCTTCCGTGAACTCCATTCCTGACGCCGAAGCGCTCTATGTCGAGCTGCTGAGCGGCGTGAAATCCCTGATGCGCGATGACACGCGCCTCGTCGGCATCACTTCCGGCGGCGCCTGGCTGGTCGAGCGCCTGCAAAAGGACCTCGGCCTGCCCGGCGCGCCCGGCGTGATTTCCTCGGCCATGCACCGCGACGACTTCGCGCGCCGCGGCCTGGCGGCGAGCGCGCAGACCACGCTGCCCTTCGACGTGAACGGCGCCGATGTGCTGCTGCTCGACGACGTGCTCTACACCGGCCGCACGATCCGCGCAGTGCTCAACGAGCTGTTCGACTTCGGCCGGCCAGCGCACGTGCGCCTGGCCGTGCTGATCGACCGTGGCGGACGCGAGTTGCCGATGGCGGCCGACTTCTCGGCCCAACGCCTCGAACTGCCGGCGACACAACTGCTCGCGCTGGCACGCAGCGAAAAGGGTGCATTCAGCTTCAAGGTAGAGGAAAACACCTGATGCTCTACAAGCGAAATCCACAGCTCAACAAGCACGGCGAACTGATCCACCTGCTCTCCATCGAGGGCTTGCCGAAAGACATCGTCACCCACATCCTCGACACCGCCGCCAACTTCACCAGCGTGAGCGACCGCGAGGTGAAGAAGGTGCCGCTGCTGCGCGGCAAGAGCGTGTTCAACCTGTTCTTCGAGAATTCGACCCGCACGCGCACCACTTTCGAGATCGCGGCCAAGCGGCTGTCGGCCGACGTGATCAACCTCGACATCGCCCGCTCGTCCGCCACCAAGGGCGAATCGCTGCTCGACACCATCGCGAACCTCAGCGCGATGGCCGCCGACCTGTTCGTGGTGCGTCACAGTGAATCGGGCGCGCCCTACCTGATCGCGCAGCACGTTGCGCCGCACGTTCATGTCGTCAATGCGGGTGATGGCCGCCACGCGCACCCGACGCAGGGCCTGCTCGACATGTACACGATCCGCCACTACAAAAAGGATTTCGCGAACCTCACCGTCGCGATCGTCGGCGACGTGCTGCATTCGCGCGTGGCGCGCTCGGACATCCACGGGCTCACCACGCTTGGATGCGCTGAAGTGCGGGTGGTCGGACCCAAGACGCTGGTGCCGACCGACATGGCGCAGATGGGCGTGCGCGTGTGCCACACGCTGGAGGAGGGCATCAAGGACTGCGACGTGATCATCATGCTGCGCCTGCAGAACGAGCGGATGAGCGGTGCCTTGCTGCCGTCGTCGCAGGAGTTCTTCAAGACCTTCGGCCTCACGCCCGAGAAGCTGCAACTGGCAAAGCCTGATGCCATCGTGATGCATCCGGGGCCGATCAACCGCGGCGTCGAGATCGACTCGGCCGTCGTCGATGGCCGGCAGAGCGTGATCCTGCCGCAAGTCACTTTCGGCATCGCGGTCCGGATGGCCGTGATGAGCATCGTCGCCGGGAACGAAGCATGAGCAAGCTACTGATCACCAACGGTCGCGTCGTCGACCCCGCCTCGGGCCTCGACCGCAAGGCCGACGTCGCCGTCGCCGGCGGCAAGGTCTTCGCCATCGGCGACGTCTCCAGCGAGTTCCGCGCCGAGCGCACGCTCGATGCGCGGGACTGCCTCGTCGTGCCCGGCCTGGTCGACCTCGCCGCGAGGTTGCGCGAGCCCGGCTATGAGCACGAAGGCATGCTCGAAAGCGAAATGGGCGCGGCGGTCGCCGGCGGCGTGACCAGCCTGGTCTGCCCACCGGACACCGACCCGGTGCTCGACGAACCCGGGCTCGTCGAGATGCTCAAGTTCCGCGCCGAGAAGATGCAGCGCGCACGACTGTTCCCGCTCGGCGCGCTCACGCGCAACCTCGCTGGTGAAGTACTCACCGAGATGGCCGAACTCACCGAGGCCGGCTGCATCGGCTTCGGTCAGGCCGACATTCCGCTGGGCAACACACAGGTGCTGCAGCGCGCGCTGCAGTACGCCAGCACCTTCGGCTATACGGTGTGGCTGCGCCCGCAGGAGCGCGACCTGGGCAAAGGGGTTGCCGCCAGCGGGCCGCTCGCCACGCGGCTCGGCCTTGCGGGCGTACCGGCGGCGGCCGAGACGATCGCGATCTTCACGATCATCGAGCTCATGCGCAGCACCGGCGCGCGAGTGCATCTCTGCCGCTTGTCGAGTGCGGCCGGCGTCGCACAAGTCCGTGCAGCCAAGGCCGAGGGCCTGCCGTTGACCTGCGACGTCAGCATCAACTCGCTCCATCTCGTGGATACGGACATTGGCTATTTCGACAGCCGCGCGCGTCTCAATCCGCCGCTGCGCCAGCAGCGCGACCGCGATGCGCTGTCGGCCGGCCTCGCCGACGGCACGATCGACGCCCTCGTGTCCGACCACACCCCCGTCGAAGCCGACGCCAAGACGCTGCCCTTCGCCGAAAGCGAGGCCGGAGCGACCGGCCTCGAACTCCTGTTGCCGCTCGCCTTGCAGTGGGGTGAACAGAGCGGCGCTGGCCTGATGCGCGCCATCGAAGTCATCAGCGCCGCTCCCGCCAGGCTGGTGGGTGCGGAAGGCGTGGGCAGGCTGGCGAAGGGCGGTATCGCGGACCTTTGCGTGGTCGATCCAGCGCTCGAATGGCAGGTACAGCCCGATGCGCTCAGGAGCCAGGGCAAGCACACACCCTTCGGGGGCTATGCCATGCACGGCCGCGCCCGCTTCACGCTGGTCGGCGGACGCATCGTCCACGGCTGAGCGTCGAGGAAACCGCCCGGATGCAAGCCCTCTCCGCCAGCCTCAGGCTGCTGCGTGCCATCGCGCATATTGCATCGGGCTGGTGGATCATCCGCACGAGGTTCTCGCGCCTGTCGCCCGCGGAGCGCGAGCAGCAGGTGCAGCAATGGGCCGAGCGCATGCTCAACCTGATGGGGATCAGCCTGACGGTGCTGGGCACAGCGCCCGCGCATGGCCCGCTGCTGCTGGTGTGCAACCACCTGTCGTGGCTGGATATCGTCACGATCCATGCGGCCCGTCACGTTCGATTCGTCTCCAAGTCGGTGGTGCGTCATTGGCCGGTGATCGGCACCCTGTCGACGGGAGCCGGCTCGCTCTACATCGAGCGCGAAAGGCGGCGTGACGCGGTGCGCGTGGTGCATCACATGACGGAAGCGCTGCGCAACGGCGATGTCATTGCCGTCTTCCCCGAAGGCACGACCAGCGACGGTCATGGGCTCCTGCCTTTTCATGCCAATTTGCTCCAGGCGGCCATCTCGTCCGGTGCGCCGGTCCAGCCAGCCGCCTTGCGATTCGCGGACGCCGAGACCGGCGAAACCAGCTATGCACCGCGCTACATCGATGACGACAACCTGCTCGTCTCGGTGTGGAACACGCTCAAGGCGCCGCCGCTGCTCGCCATCGTGCGCTTTGGCGAGCCGCAGGCCTCCATGGGACGCGATCGCCGCGCATGGGCCAAGGGCCTGCACGCAGACGTCCAGGCCTTGCGCCGCGAACTCAAATAGCGATGCCCCAAAAAAACAGCGCCCCGAGAG
Organism: Variovorax sp. P5_A3; assembly: GCF_056400665.1. Taxonomy (NCBI): domain Bacteria; kingdom Pseudomonadati; phylum Pseudomonadota; class Betaproteobacteria; order Burkholderiales; family Comamonadaceae; genus Variovorax; species Variovorax sp. P5_A3. Next base: position 182,073 of record NZ_JBFUKW010000005.1, read on the forward strand.
GCGCTGTATAACGGCGCCGGGTAGCGCCGGGAGGAGGAATCGTTCACAGGAGGCCGAAGACCTTCAACCCGATGATCACCACGAGCGGAACGCCGCAGAGCCACAGGATGATGCTTTTCATGAAGGTCTCCGGTTGGTGTGTGTGTGAACTCACCTTAGCCAGGCGCTTGGCTGCCCGATGCCGGAAAAGACAAGGGGACCGCGTGGTCCCATGCCTACAGGCTGTCTCAGCGCCGGAGCAGTCCGAGGTAGTGGTCGAGCATCTGGAAATGATCGTCCAGAAAGCGATCTTCCCGCGTGCACAGCTCGGCGATGGGCGTCCATTCGGCCTCGGCGGCATCGTCGCCGGCCTGCAGGGCGGGCGGTTCACGCTCGCCCAGATCGAAGAAATGACCGTGCGTGATGGTGCGTCCGCGCTGGCTTCTGTCGGGCTGGTCGAACACGTCCGTGGCCTTCAGGCAGGCGCGCAAGGCGTCGGCGGGCAGGTCGAGATGCGTCTCCTCGTCGAGTTCGCGAAGAGCGGCCTGCAGCGTGGTTTCGCGCTGCTCCAGGAATCCACCGGGAACCGCGAACAGGCCTTTGCCCGGCGCCTGGCCACGACGGATCAGCAAGACCTTGTCTCGGCACTTGACGACGCAATCGACCGTGACCAGCACCGGCGGGTAGGGCGCCACGGCCCACGAAGCCTCGTACTGCCTGAGCAGTTCCGCTTCCTCCGCGAGCGCCTCGAAATGTGGTTGCTTGCTCCATGCGCGCAGGAAATCGATGCTGCTCGGCGGCATGTCGTCAGCGAGCGCCGCCAACGCCGCTTCCGGCGCAGCGAAGAGTGCATCCCGCATCGCGCTCGCGCGCCGCACCGGCACGCCATCTGCTGCGTGCAAGGCCCAGTCAGGAAAGGTGCGGAGGTATTCGCGGGTGGCGTCCCTGAAATGGCCGGTGAGCGCGATCGAGAGTGACGACGCGGCGTCGCCGCCGGTCACGGCGTGCCGCACGGCCTGGATCCAGCGCGTCTCTTCGAAATAATCGCGCACGGGCACGCAGCGCAGCCGCTGGCGCTCGGCCTCGGGGACTGCCTGGCCGATCATCTCCGCCCGTTCCTGCCAGGTGAACGGATGCTTGGGCGAAAGGGCCTGGAAGGCCGATCCGATCACCACCACGACCTGCGGGGCCGTGTCGAGCGCCAGCTTCAACAGCGACAGATGGCCGTCGTGAAAGGGCTGGAAGCGGCCGATGAGGACCGCGATGTCATGCGGCGGCGAGAGCGGGCGGGCGGTCATGCGGGGGACGTGTCGTGCGGATGTTCAAGCCCACACGATACGCCCCGGTTGACCCGGGCTCCCGCCATCAGGAACGTTTTGCCAGCATCGCGCCCAACGCGAAGACAGAGTTCGGCGCGTTGACCCGGATCGGAGGCCGGCTTGTCGCAGCGGGGACCGGCGCGCGCAACGGCCGTTCGCGCTCGAGCAGCACGCCCCTGGCGATCTGTTCGTCGACCAGGCTCTGCAGCGTGACCGAATCCAGGAACTCCAGGGCTCGCCGATTGGCGGAAGCCCAGAGCTCGTCCGTCGTGCAGCGCTTCACCGCGCCCGGAACTTCATCCTGCAACTGGCTCGCCTCGTAGTCAGCGTCGCCATCGATGGCCAGGATGATGTGTGCCACGGTGATCTCGGCCGGCTTGCGGCCCAGCGAATAGCCGCCGCCGGGTCCGCGCGTGGATTCGACGAGCTGGTGACGGCGCAGCTTGGCGAAAAGCTGCTCCAGGTGGGACAGCGAAATCCGCTGCCGCTGGCTGATGGAGGAGAGGTTGACGGGACCCGTGCGGCCCCGGAGTGCCACGTCGATCATGGCGGTGACGGCGAAGCGACCCTTGGTGGTTAGACGCATCGGTGATTCTTTCAGTGGGAATGAGCGCATCGGGCGCGCGGACGCGGCGATGCAGTGCGCTCGCATCGAGAGGCAGGAGCCGAAGGGCTCTCGAGGCGGCGAGCCTTAGAGAATGAAGGCGCGCTCGCGCGGCGGCCGCTTGGGCAGCGCGAGGAAGGGTGAGGGTGTGGCTGTCATTGCCGGTTGCGGGACCGGCTGGGACGCGGACACTGCGAGAAAGGCGCGGAATTCACCCGTTGCGGCCTCGGTGCAGTTGGATCCGACGTCGTCCTGGAGCGCGGAGGCGTCCTCGGCGTCGTCCATCGGTGCATCGTTGGACGACAGATCATGCTGGACATGGGTCAGCTGGGCCCCACCGTGATCGGGCGAATTCGCCGAACCGTGCGCGACGGCAGCGAAGCCGAAGCAGGACAGCATGAAAGCGATGAGAGAAGCGACGAGCCAGCGGGGCATGTCCATTGATTTTAGGGCATGGACCCGTCCGGCGGCGAACCCCCGGTCTTCCGGGCATGGCGCGTGGACGTCAGTCCGGCTTGATGTTGGCCCGCGCGATCACCTTCTTCCAGCGCGCCTGTTCCGACGCGATGAACTGGGCAAACTGCTCCGGCGTGCCACCGACCGCTTCGGCCGCGTCACCGCGAAGACGCTCCGAAGCCGCGGGCGAGCGGACGGCCTTCATGGTCTCGGCGGAAAGCTTCGCAACGTTGGCGGGCGCCATGCTCGCGGGAGCGAGCATTCCGTACCACTGCGTCATCTCGAAGCCGGGGAAGCCCTGCTCCGCAACCGTAGGTACGTCGGGTAACTGGGGCAGCCGCTTCGCCGAACCGGTCGCGATGCAACGCACCTTGCCGGACTTGATGAAGGGGATGATCGCCGCCGCGCCGATCGCCGATGCATCCAGCCGGCCTGCCAGCAGGTCGGTCAGCATCGGGCCCGTGCCGCGGTAGGGCACATGCAGCATGAAGACGCCTGAAGTCATCTTCAGGTACTCGAAGGCGAGGTGGCCCGCACTGCCGTTGCCCGCGGAGCCATAGCTCAGCTTGCCGGGCCTGGACTTGGCATAGGCGATGAACTCGGTGAGGTTCTTTGCCGGCACGTCAGGGTGCAGGACATACAGGCTGGGCACCTTCGCCAGCAGGCTGACGGGCTTGAAATCCTTGTTGGGGTCGTACGGCAGCTTGTCGAAGATGTACGGATTGACCGCCAGCGTGCCGATGTGCCCGAGGATGATCGTGTGCTGGTCGTCACTGCGCGCGACCTCGGCCATGGCGATGTTGCCTGCGGCGCCGGGCTTGTTGTCGACGAACACGCTCTGCCCGAGCGTGTTGGAGAGCTCGGCGGCGGTGGAGCGGGCCACGATCTCCGAACTTCCGCCGGGAGCGAAGGGGACCACGAAGCGCACGGACTTGGTGGGCCAGGTGGCCTGGGCCATGGCCATCGAAGGGAGAAGACCGCCGAGGCCGAGGGCGCCCGAGGCCTGGAGGAGCTGACGCCGTGCGAGGAGGGCGCCGGTCAATGAGTCTTCGGAATCCACAAACAAGGTTGTCTCCCCTTTTTGGGCGGCCTTGGCTTGTCGAGCGCCCGCCTCTCGGTGTGTGGTGCCCTCGACAGGAATCGAACCTGTATCTGAGTCTTAGGAGGACCCCGTTCTATCCATTGAACTACGAGGACGAAAGCGGCAGCAACTTTACCAGTTCAATCGAAGTGCAAGGTGTAGATCAGATCCATCCCGCTAGGCTGGCCCGCCTGGGCGCGCATGGTGAGCCGGGTGGTCAGGTCATAGAAGATGAACAGCGAGCCCAACGTACCCGCGAGACTGCGCTCGTAGGTGACGTAGAAATCCCTCGCCAGGCGTTTGCCGACGGTCACCGCGGAATCGCGCACTTCGCCGCTCTCGCCGGGTCCCTTGAAGCCGATTTCGTCGAGTCCGAAGCGGCTCGCGAGCCCGCCGCCCGTATTGCCGCTGCCAAGGCCGCCGAGCAACGCCAGCGCCGCCTGCTGCAGGATGACGGATTCGCCACCGCTGGTGGCCGAGGCGCGGCCCAGCATCAGCCATGAGAGCGTCTCCTGGTCCGAAAGCTGTGGCGACGAGTACAGCCGCACACGCGGCGATTGCGCAGTGCCCGTGATGGCGACCCCGGCCCTCTGCGAGATGTTCGGCCGGATGGCCAGGACGTCGAGTTGCGGGTTGTCGAAGGGGCCGTTGAAGCGCGCGATCCCGGTTTCGATGGTGAGCTGCTGCCCATAGGCGCGGTACTGGCCGTTGACGGTCCGGACCTCGCCCGTGAGGCGCGGCGGAGCGCCGACGGCGTTGCTGCGGATGTCGAGCTTGCCCGCGAGCCGCGTGGTGACGCCGCGTCCCTGGACAGCGAAGTCCTCGCCGAGGTCGAAGTTCACCGCGATGTCCGGCGGCTTGGCCGTCTGGGCCTTGGCCACTTCTGCCTGATTGGCCGCGGCCCGGCGTTCGGCTTCGATCGCGGCCTCGCGGTCGATGGCGGCCGAGCGGATCACCACGTCGCTGCCGAGGCTGGGCGCGGTCTGTTCGGGCAGGATGATGACGGCGCGATCGGTCCGGAGGTCGCCGCGCACGGTGAACTGCCCGCCTTCCAGCCGCGTCTGCACATCGCCCGAGAGCGTGACCTGCCGGTCGGCGCGCACCAGCACGCGCAGCGCGCGAACCTGGGCCTGCATGGACATGCGGATGCCCGTTCCCGCACCGGTCGCGGGCGACGGACCCCACGACAGATCGCCTCGTGCGGAAACCGTGCCGCCGTCGCGCGAAGCTTCGCTCGCCGCGGTGCTCAGGTTGCCGCTCTGCCCTGCGATGCGGGTCTGGCTGCCGGCGCCGCCCTTGAGGCTGAACTCCGTGATCTCGACGCGGTTGCCTTCGAGTTTCGCCCGCAGGCGCCCGTCGCGAAGGTCCAGCCCTTCGACCAGCGCGCGCAGGGCGAGCTGGTCGGCGCTCAGCGTGCCGGTCCAGCGCGGATCGGTGCGGCTGCCCGAGAGCGTGGCGTCGGTCTGCAGCGTGCCGGCCATGCGCCAGCCGGGTGGCGCCAGCATCGACCAGACGCCCAGGTTGGGCATCCGTGCCGTGATGCGCCCGGAGAGCGGCGCGTCGGCGGCCCATTGCCAGCCGCCCTGGCGTTGCTGCACGTGCGTGCTGGCCTCGATGCGGATCTCGCCGGCGCGTTCGCTTTCCCAGGCGAGATTGCCGCGCACCGTGTCGCCTTCGGCGTCGACTTTCAGTTCGGCCAGGCGAAGGCCGGCGGGTGTGCTGGCGCCGGGGCCGGCCGCGTCCATCGTCGTTTCGCTGGGCGTGCCGGTGCCGTGGCTGGTGATGCGCGTGACCAATGCGGCCTCGCCCGCTTGCACGCGAAGGTCCCCGCTCTTGCGGATGAGCCGGGCGCGGGCGCTCAGCTTGTCGCCCGCATCGATGTCCCAGTCGCCATCGAACACCAGGTCGCCGCTGAAACCGACCGTGGCCAGCGTCGTGCTCTCGCCGAAGGCTTCCGCCCATGCCATCGGCAGGCCTTGCATCCGGCCCTTTGACTGGACACGGAAAGCCCGGCTGGACTCTGCTCCCGAACGGCTGAAGCGTAGAGGGTCCCAGTCGATCTGTACGGTGCCGGGCAAAGGGCCGCGCAGCGTGGCTGCTGCGGCGGAAGCTTCGACCTCCAGCCGCGCGTTGGCGCCTGGGACGTTTCGAATCGTGGCGCTGACGGCGCGGCTCAGTTCCACCGTCCACGGACCGGGACGGGTGCTGTCCTGCGCTTGAACTCGCAGGGAGGCGAGCGCTGCGCGCCACTGGTTCGCGCGTTCGATGCCGCCACTGCCTTGGACGTCGAGCGTGACCTTCTGCGTGCCGCTCGACGCCTCGCCCTTGAGGGCGAGCGTGGCCTGGGCGAGGCTCCCGGACAGTTCCGCGCGCACGCCGCTGAAGGCGATGGCTTTGGCGCTTTCGGCCGCCGTTGGAGGCGGAAGGTGCAGGTCGAGCTTGGGCGCGGTCAGCGTCGCCTGGATCGTCGGTTCGGCGGCACCGCGCGCGGCCGGCTCGTTCGCGTTCTGAAACCGGCGCTGCACGGCCTGCCATCCGCCTTGCCAACTGGCCTCGAGACTCGCATTGCCCGAAACACTGGCTCCGCCGAACGGGTTGTTCACCTCGGGCAGCCTTTCGATCCAGCTCTGGAGCGCACCGGCATCGCCGACCTGGGCCCTGACCTGTCCATTGCCGGTGGCGGGCGCGATGCGTCCCTGGACCTGCACGGTGCCGCCCGGCATGACGAGGTTCAGGTTGCCGTTGCCGGCCTGCTCGTCGATGAGCAGTTGAAGCCGTCCGTCGAGGCTGGCGCGCCGCGCTTCGATGCGCAGGCTGCGCAGGTCCAGGACCCTGTCCTTCCACTGCCCCTGCGCCTGGGCGCGTTCGAGCCGCAGGCCTTCGGAGTTCCTGCTGCCCGCACCTCCCTCGGCCCGGAGCGCCACATCGAAGCGAAGCGCTTCGCCCTGCTGGTCGGCCTTCACGGTGCCCGTCAGGGGTGCGCCGGCGAGTTGCGTGTGGAGCGCGCCGAGTTGTACGCCGCGGATGGTGGCATTCGCTTTCCAGGGCGCGGGAGCAGGGCTCCAGGTGCCGTTGGCCTCGATCTGCCCGCCGCCGACGTGCACGGTGGCTTCGGGCAGCGTCCAGTTCGTGCCGTCGAAGGTCGCACGCGCCTCGGCCTGCTCGATCGGCAGCTTGCCGGTGTCCCAGGGGCCGGGCAGTGCATTGCGGATGTCGGCGCTGGCCTGCCAGCCCAGGGCGCCGAGAGTCGGGTCGGGGCCGGCTTCGATTTCGCCGGTGAGCTGGCTGGCGGGTGCTTCTGGCCACAGGCGGGCGAGATCGACGTTTTCGAGTTCGGCCTTGGCATCGATCACGGGTTGCGATTGCCAGGGTGCGATGTTCGCCTGCAGTTGCGCACGCATCGGCGGCTCCGCACCTCCCTCGACGGGTTGCAGGTTCGCGGCGACGGCGAGGCGCGCGTCGGAGCCTGCCAGCGTGCCCTTCACGGTGGCTTCCGCAAGCACGTCGATGCTGCGGTCCTCGCCGAGCGAGGCGCGCACGCGACCCTTGAGTGAAGCATCGATCGCCATCGGCGCCGGGCCCTGCAGCTTGACCTGCGCGCCGTAGTGGCCGTCGGCGATGTCCACGCCTTCGACATCGAGCAGGTGGTGCGAATCGGCATAGCGATAACGGCCTGCAAGCATCGTCGCCTGGAGCGCCGGCGGACCGGCCCAGCGCAAGTCGTCGATGCGGAAGGGCAGCTCGATCTCCACGGGCAGCACGATCTGCTGCAGTGGCTCGACGGGCTTGTCGTCGCGCGGCCCGCGCTGTTCGATCAGCACCTGAGCGGCGTGCACTTCGCCGAGTTGGACTCGGCGGCGCAGCAAGGGCAGCAGTTCCCAGCCGATGCGAACGTCCGTCACTTCCACGGCAAGGCTCGGGGTCGCCCAGCGCAACCAGCCGATGCGCCCACCGGCCCGCAACGAACCGGTGACGTCGCGGCTTTCCAGCGTCTGGTCGGAGGGCAGGTAGCGTGTGGTCTGTGCAAGGGCGAAGGCCAGGGACTGGTTCGTGCCGAGCCACCACCAGCCGCCCGCCGCGAGCGCCAGCACAAGGACAACCAGCCCTGTCACCGTCCACGCGAATGCGCGGAGCGCGCGGCGGCCGAACGAGCGGCGCGCAGGCGGCGACGGCGTCGACGTGGGCTGCTCGGAGGGTTCGGTCGCCATGGGTTCGCTGATCTCAGAAGGTGAAGCCGAGTCGGAAGTGCAGCCTGAACTGCTGCACCTGCACGCCATAGGCGACATCGATCTGCACGGGTCCGATGGGGCTGCGCCAGCGCGCACCGACGCCCACGCCTACCTGGGCCCGCATGTCGCTGGGGTGGTCCGCCACCGCACCGACGTCGACGAAGACCGCGCTTTCCCATTCGGTCATTTTTCCGTCGTACACGATGGGCCGCTGCCATTCGACGCTGGCAAGGCCGAGGTAGCGCCCGGCGACGACGGCGGTGTCGGGCCGCACGGCGCCGATGGAGCGGTAGGCATAACCGCGCACCGTGGTGTCGCCACCGGTCAGGAAGTTCAGCGTGGCGGGAATCTGCGCCTTGTCGTTGGCCACCACCGCCCCGAGTTCGGAACGCAACTGGATGCGGCTGCTGCGGGTCTGCGACCGATCCGCGCTTTCGACAGTGCTGACAGGGAGGATGCCGACCCAGCGCGCATAGGTGCGCGTGAAGGGGAGGCGCTCGCCGGTCAGCGTGTAGCCCGCGGCAAGCTCCAGCGCGATCCCCTGGCCACGGGACGGTGCGGCGGCATTGTCGAAGTACCGGCCGGTCCAGCCCCAGTTGACGCTCAACGCCGAAGCGGACGGCGGCGGAAGAAAGCCATGGTTCTGCGCATAGTCGTACTGCAGGAAAAGGCTCCGGTCGATGTGGTCGCTGGCCTGGCTGCGGCCGCCGCGCAGGCGCCCGCTGTCGACCGTGTAGCTGCCGGAGACTTCGTTCTTGAGCTGCGCCGACCCGAAGGAACGCCATCCGTCGTCGCCCGGAATTGCGCTCCACTCGGTGCCGAGCGATTTCTTGTCCTTGTCGTAGTAGAGGCCGGTCACCGCGCGCCAGCCCAGCAGGGGCATGCTGTTGTGAATGTGGTCCAGCGACACGCGGAAGCCGCTGTCGGTCGTGAAGCCGACGCCGGCCACCACTTTCTGGAACGGTGCCTCGCGCACCTGTGCGATGACGGGCGCGGTCTGTGGATCGGTGTCCTGTGCGTCGAGCGTGAGGAACACCGATTCGAAGTAGCCGCTGGCGGCCAGCCGCTGTTGCGCGTCCAGGAGCTGCTGGCGGTCGTAGTCGGACCCGAATGGAACGCGTGCGAGCCGGCGGATGCTGTCGGCGTCGTATCGCTGGTTGCCCTGGATCACCAGCGGCCCGAAGCGGTACGCTGGCCCCGACGCGAGCGTGACGCCCAGCCTGGCCTCGCTCCGATCGGCGTCGATCTCGGCGCGGCTCGCGAGAATGCTGCCGGTGGGATAGCGCCGGGCCGTCAAGCTGCGCAGGGCAGTGGCCTTGGCGTTGTCCCAGGCCTGCTGGTTGAAGGACTGGCCCGCGCGCATCGGCCAGTCGACGCGGATGGCGTCGCGCCGCGATTCGGACGCCTTGTCGTCCGCGATGGGGCCGCTGAAGTCGATCTTCACGGTGCTCACGTGCGTGATTTCGCCGGGCTCGGCCGTGATCCTCACTTCGCGCGGGGCCTTGCCGTCGGGCGTTTCGAGCAGCTCGAGCGTCAGGGTCGGCGTGAAGTAGCCAAGGGTGTTGAGCAGTTCGCGCGCGTTGCCCTCGGCCGCGACCATGAGGCGCGACAGCTCGATGGCGCCGAGGTCGTCGACTTGGCGATAGCGCTGGATTTCCAGGTTGCGCACCAGGTAGTCGCGTACGGCGTCCGGGGCGCGCACGTCGACGGTGAACGCGGCGCGCCCGCTGGACTCGCGGGTCTGGCCGGCGACGGGGCTCGCTGCCGTGTCCGTCTCCGCGCCCTCTTTGGACGGCAGCAGGCTGCAACCCTGCAAAAGTAGGATGCCTGCAAATAACAACGCCGGCATCCAAGCCGGCGTGAGAGGAGGGACCAACCCAAGCATGCGGGCATTTTGACAGCATGCAGACCCCCTTCCGGGTCATACCGGCCGGTCGAATAGGCGGATACGGTCAGCGCCCGGTGATTCTTCGGCCCAGCGCCCAGACCACCGGCGGCACGATCATCCGAGCGAATGTCTTGACCTGGTCGACGCGCGCGGGCCGCATGAACACCGAGGCGGACTCGTCGCCGTGCTGCTTGCCGGCAAGTGGACTGGTGTAGTAATAGGCTGCGACCGAACGGCGCGGGCGGCCATCGGGCGTCTGAAGGACCTGGGTGTGCCCGTGATAGCTCTTCGGGCCGTGCGGCAGCAGGATGGTCCGGCCGAATTCCGGCTGGACGGTCGTCACGATGTGGTCGGCCTTCTTGTCCCAGAGTTCGAGCGCCGAACCCCATTCCGGATCCCAGCCCTTGTTGAGGTAGGTGATGAAGACCATCTCGTTCTTCAGCCCGAGGTGCCGATGGCGGTTGAAGTCGCGGTGCACCGCAAAGCTCGCCCCGTTGCGGCTCTCGTGCAGGCCGCCGCCGAAAAGCTTGGGGTCAGGCAGCAGGTAGGGAACGTCGATGAGGGAGGACAGCCACTCGGTAAACCAGCCCGAATTGACGATGTTGAAGTAGAGCTGCTGGGCGGGGCCGAGCGCCACCCCGAGGACCGAACGCCGCGTGCATTCGTACTTGCTCTTGATTTCAGCCCAGGCGGATGCCGGAAGCATGTCGAACTCTTCCGCAACCAGTTCCAGCAAATCCGGATGAAAGATCCCGTCGATCACGAGATGCGGGAAGGGGCTGGCGTCGAGGAGCCTGTGCCGCAGACGCTGTCGGTGTTCGGGAACGAACAGCGCCCGGTCGACAAGTTCGTCGATGGGCAGGCGCACGCCGCGAATGCTCAGGTAGTCGGGTGGTATCCGGAAGGCCGCGTTGGCCGATTCGACCGACAGGGTTCGTTCACGTACCGACGGCTCGGGAAATGACAGCAGGGCAGACACGGCAGCACCTCCGCGGATTCAGGTGGATTGGATTTTTTTGAATCCCTAAGTGTTAAATGTAATGGAAGCCAGGTCTTGTGTGACAAAACTTTTCCGTGGCATGTCGATCTGTTGACAGTTTCTCCCTCCGATGAGGGAGTCGACGGAACCGTCATCTCTGTCATCTGTTACTTCGAAAGCAGGCGCATCGCATCCTCCAGACCCCGGAGGGTGAGTGGATACATGCGGTGCGATACGAGCTGTTGCATCACGGCAATGCTCTGACGGTACTGCCAGACGCCCTGGGGCTCGGGATTGATCCAGGCGAACTTGGGGAAGGCGTGCGTGAGGCGCTGGACCCACTCGGCGCCCGCTTCCTCGTTGTTGTATTCGACGCTGCCGCCCGGCTGCAGGATCTCGTAGGGGCTCATCGTCGCGTCGCCCACGAAGATCAGCTTGTAGTCCTTGTTGTACTTGCGAATGATGTCCCAGGTCGCGAACTTCTCGGAGTAGCGGCGGCGGTTGTTCTTCCACATGAAGTCGTAGACGCAGTTGTGGAAGTAGTAGAACTCCAGGTGCTTGAACTCGGTCTTGACCGCCGAGAACAGCTCCTCGACGCGCTGGATGTGCTCGTCCATCGTGCCGCCGACGTCCATCAGCAGCAGCACCTTCACGTTGTTGTGGCGCTCGGGCACCATCTTGATGTCGAGGTAGCCGGCGTTGGCGGCGGTCGAGCGGATGGTGTCGTCGAGATCGAGCTCTTCCTCATGCCCTTCGCGCGCGAACTTGCGCAGCCGGCGCAGGGCGATCTTGATGTTGCGCGTGCCCAGTTCCTGGCTGTCGTCGTAGTCCTTGTAGGCCCGCTGGTCCCACACCTTGACTGCGCTCTTGTTCTTGCCGGCGCCGCCGATGCGCACGCCCTGCGGGTTGTAGCCGCCATGGCCGAAGGGCGAGGTGCCGCCCGTGCCGATCCACCTGTTGCCGCCTTCGTGCCTTTCCTTCTGTTCTTCGAAGCGCTTCTTGAGCGTTTCCATGAGCTCGTCCCAGCCCATCTTCTCGATCTTGGCCTTTTCCTCGGCGGTGAACTCGCGCTCCAGCGTCTTTCGCAGCCAGTCGAGCGGCACTTCCTTGGTGAAATCGGCCAGCATCTCGACACCCTTGAAGTAGGCGGCGAAAGCGCGATCGAACTTGTCGTAGTGCTTTTCGTCCTTCACCAGCGCGGTGCGCGACAGGTAGTAGAAGTCGTCGAGACTGAAGGCGTCCTCGGAATTCGGGCCGACGACATCAGCCTGCAAGGCCTCGAGAAGGGTCAGGTATTCCTTGACCGAAACCGGCAGCTTGGCGGAACGCAGGGTGTAGAAGAAGTCGATCAGCATGGCGAATCACTCCTGGGGCGAAGGGCTCGTGCGCGGCTTGTCCAGCAGGTAGAGCAACTGGGCCCGCACCTCGGGCCACTCGCCCGAGCGCAGGCTGTACATGACGGTATCGCGGATCGTGCCGTCGCGGCGTAGGGCATGGCCGCGAATCACGCCGTCCTTCCTCGCGCCGAGCCGTTCGATGGCGCGCTGCGACGTGTGGTTGAAGTTGTCCGTGCGCCAGCCCACCACGTGGCAGCCCAGTGCATCGAACGCGTGGCTGAGCATCAGCAGCTTGCAGGTGGTGTTGACGTGCGTGCGCTGGCAGCGCCTGGCGTACCACGTGTAGCCGATCTCGACACGCTTCACCGCAGGAAGGATGTCGTGAAAGCTCGTGCTGCCGAGCACCTCGCCGCTGCCTTCGTTGGTCACGGCGAAGGCGAAGCGGTTGCCTGCCTCGCGCATCTGCAGCGCGCTCTCGATGTAGCTGCGCGTGTCCTTCGGTTCGGGCACCGAGGTCACGCGGATGTTCCACAACTCGCCATCGGCCGCGGCGGCGCGAAGGCCTTCCTCATGATCCAGCGAAAGTGGCACCAGCGCGATGCCGCGTGCCGTCAGCGTGACCGGTTCGACAAACGCCATCTCAACCTCTCAAAGCGCGAGTTGCCAGGAACACCGCGGAACCGGCTTCGCCGGGCCGCCGGTGTTGCCCCCTACAAGGGGGTAGGCGAAGCGACAAGAAGTGCGCGAAGCCCTGGGGGTTCATCGATTATTGCGTTGCATGAAGACGAGTTTTTCGAACAAGGTCACGTCCTGCTCGTTCTTGAGCAGCGCGCCCACCAGCGGCGGCACTGCGACCTTGTCGTCCTTGCTCTGCAGCGCTTCGAGCGGAATGTCCTCGGCGACCAGAAGCTTGAGCCAGTCGAGCAGTTCGGAGGTCGACGGCTTCTTCTTCAGGCCGGGCAGGTTGCGCACGTCGTAGAAGGTCTTCATCGCCGACGTGAGCAGCTCCTGCTTCAGGCCGGGGAAGTGCACCGCCACGATGCTCTTCATCGTCTCGGCATCGGGGAACTTGATGTAGTGGAAGAAGCAGCGGCGCAGGAAGGCGTCCGGCAGCTCCTTCTCGTTGTTGGAGGTGATGAACACCACCGGGCGGTGCTTCGCGCGGATGAGCTCGCGCGTCTCGTAGCAATAGAACTCCATGCGGTCGATCTCGCGCAAGAGATCGTTCGGGAATTCGATGTCGGCCTTGTCGATCTCGTCGATCAGCAGCGCCACCGGCTCGTCGGCGGTGAAGGCCTGCCACAGCACGCCCTTCACGATGTAATTGTGGATGTCCTTCACGCGCTCGTCGCCCAGTTGCGAATCGCGCAGGCGGCTCACCGCGTCATATTCATAGAGGCCCTGCTGGGCCTTGGTGGTCGACTTGATGTGCCACTGGAGCAGCGGCAGGTCGAGCGCCTGGGCCACCTCTTCCGCGAGCATCGTCTTGCCGGTGCCGGGCTCGCCCTTGACGAGCAGAGGTCGTTTGAGCGTGATGGCCGCGTTGACGGCGAGCATCAGATCCTGTGTGGCGACGTAGTTGTCTGAACCCTTGAATTTCATGGATGGCGTGGTGCAGGGTGGTTGAAAGAACACAACATTGGCCAGCGCTGCCGAGCGTTCCGACTGCCTCGCCCATGGGAGCCACAAGGAGCCCCCATATAATCAAATGTTGATTTGAAATCTGTTTCTCCACGAGATTGTGCGCGCAAAATGAACAAGTTGTTGACCACGATGTTTGCCCTTGCTGTCGCTTGCGTGACGGTCTCGGCCCAGGCCCAGAAGATCACGGGCAATGCTGAAGCCGGTGCGAAGAAGACGGCGATGTGCGTGGGTTGCCACGGCATCATCGGCTACCAGGCCAGCTTCCCGGAGATTCACAAGGTCCCGATGATCGCGGGCCAGAGCGCGACGTACATCGTCTCGGCACTCACCCAGTACAAGGGCGGCGAACGCAAGCATCCGACCATGCGCGCCATCGCCGACTCGCTGAGCGAACAGGACATCGCCGACCTCGCCGCCTACTACAGCCAGCTCGGCGTGAAGGAAGGCGGTGCGCCGCCGCTCACCGTCGCCAGCCATCCGAGCGAAAGAGTGCAGGCACTGATCGCCCGCGACAAGGACAACGCCTGCACCAAGTGCCACGGCGCCAACTTCAACACGCCGAACGACGGCACGGTCCCGAAGCTCGCGGGCCAGCATGCCGACTATCTCTACGTCGCGCTCAAGTCGTACAAGGTGCAGAACCAGCACCAGCTCGGCCGCTCGAACGGCGTGATGAGCGGGCAGGCCAAGAAGTACACCAACCCCGAGATCAAGGAACTGGCCAGCTACATCAGCTCGCTGCCCGGTGAACTGAAGACGGTGCCGGAGTCGATGATCCACGATCCGAAGTAAGAGCCAAGAGCCTCGGATTCCCCAAAGACAAAGCCCGCTCGCAGCGGGCTTTGTCGTTTCTGCGATCGGACGTCAGACGTCGAAGAACACCGTCTCGTTCGGGCCTTGCATGTGGATGTCGAGGCGATAGGTCACGGCGCCGCCGGCTTCGGTGCGCTGCGCGATCAGGGTGTTGCGGCGCTCGGCCGGCACGCTGTCGAGCACGGCGTCCTTGGCATTGGCCTCGGCCTCGTCGCTGAAGTAGACGCGTGTGAAGGCATGCAGCAGCATCCCGCGCATCAGCACGATCACGTTGATGTGCGGCGCGTCGCCAGCCGTTTCCGCGCCGGGCTTGACGGTATGGAAGACGAAGCGGTTCTGCGCGTCGGTGCCCGTGCCCACACGGCCGAAGGCGCGAAATCCCCTGTCGCGTGCATCGTCGACCGATTGCGGATATTCGCCCGTGCCGTCGGGCTGGCTGATCTCCACCAGCGCGTCGTTGATCGGATTGCCGTCGCCGTCGATCACACGCCCTTCGAGCCGGATGCGCTCGCCGCGCGCGCCGTCGAGTGCGAGCACCGCGTCGAAGGGCTGGTCGAAGTCGTAGCCGTATTGCGTGGCGGTGAGGCCGTAGGCGAAGTAGGGGCCGACGGTCTGCGAAGGGGTCTGGCCGAAGTTGGTTTCGAGTGCGCTCATCATGATTCGGTGTCTCCTCAGCGGTTTTCGAAAGGCGTCTCGTCGGCGCCGCGCAGCACGATGTCGAACACGTAGCCGAGTGCGTAGCCGTCTTCCGTGACGTCGAGGCTGAAGTCGGAGATCAGGCGGTTGCGCACCTTCTCGGGCGTGCCGGTGATCATCGGGTCGTACTGCAGGAGCGGGTCGCCCGGGAAGTACATCTGCGTCACCAGCCGGCTTCCAAAGTGCTCGCCGAAGAGCGAGAGATGGATGTGCTGCGGCCGCCAGGCATTCGGGTGGTTGCCCCACGGATAGGCGCCCGGCTTGATGGTGAGGAAGCGATAGCGGCCCTCGCTGTCGGTCAGGCAGCGGCCAGCGCCCAGGAAGTTGGGGTCGAGCGGCGCGTCGTGCTGGTCGACCTTGTGGACGTAACGGCCGGCCGCGTTGGCCTGCCACAACTCGACCAGCGTATTGCGCACCGGGCGGCGGCGTTCGTCGAGCACCTGGCCGGTCAGGATCATGCGTTCGCCGAGCGGCTCGCCGTTGCGGCGGGCGTTGCGCGTGAGGTCATGGTCCAGTTCGCCGATGCTGCTGTGGCCGTAGACCGGTTGGCGCAGTTCGCCCAGCGATGTCTTGATCGGAATCAGCGGCTGCGTCGGACCGCGCTTGGCGGTCGAGCGGTAGCCCGAATAGACGTAGGAGGGATGGCTGGGCCAGTCGCGCGGCGAAAGCTGGGGCAGCTTGGCGGCGGTGGGGGTGGAGGAAGGCATTCGATGTGTCTCCGGATCGTGGGGATGTCCGGAACTCTATTCATGCGCAATGCTGATGTAAATTGACGGATTGACGATTTTTCATAACCAGCGGTAATACGATGCCAGCCAGCTCCGAAGCCTTTCTCCGCGGCGTCCAACTGCGGCATTTGCGCTGCCTGGTGGCCGTCGCCCAGGAACGTCATCTGGCGCGGGCGGCCGAGCGACTGGCGCTCAGTCAGCCGGCCGTCTCCAAGACGCTGGCCGAACTCGAGGAACTGGCCGGCGCGCGCCTGGTGGAGCGCGGCAGCGCCGGCCGGCGCGGCATCCAGGGCTTCACCGCGGCGGGCGAGCATCTGCTCGCGCATGCGCTGCGCGTGCTGGAGGCCCTCGATGCCAGCGCCGACGCCGTGATGCCGGCATCGGGCGCGCGGCCCCAGCGACTTCGCGTCGGCGCGCTTCCCAGCGTGGCGCCCTCGTTGCTGCCGCCTGCCTTGGCCGCGTTGCGCGAGCGCCTGCCGACCCTGCAGGTGCACGTGCAGACCGGCGCCAACGCGCCGCTGCTCGACGCACTGCGCGGGGGCGATCTCGACCTCGTCGCAGGCCGCATGAGCGATCCGCAGTTGATGACGGGGCTGACCTTCGAGTTGCTCTACACCGAGCCGCTGGCCATCGTCGCCCGGCCGAGCCATCCGCTCGCCGGCGGCGCGCCGTCGGTGCAGGACGTATTGCTCCATCCACTCGTGGTGTACGGCGAAGGCACGATCCCGCGCCATCACACCGAGAGCTTCCTGTCCGGTCTGGGGCTGCGCCTCCCCGCCCACGTCACGCAGACGCTGGATCTCTCGGTGGCCCGGGCGCTGGTGGTCCGCTCGGATGCGGTCTGGTTCACGCCGGTAGGCGCCGCATGGGACGACCTGAATTCCGGCCACCTGGTACGGCTGGACATCGACACCACGGGCACCGAGGAGCCGGTCGGCCTCCTCCTGCGCAGCGATGCCGAACCGTCACCCGCACGACAGACCCTGATCGCCCTGCTGCGCGAAACCGGCCTGGCTCAGTCGCGGGTCGCGCGCCGCTGGACGCAGGCCACGTAGGCTTCGCCATCCGGCGGCCGGCCGGCGCGCTGGCTTTCCCACATCATCTGGCCGAGACACTCCATCGCCTCGTGGTGCGCATCAAGCAGCGAGTCGCGGCGCGCGGCCAGCAATTCGACCGCCTGCCGGATGCCGCGCGGCTGGTCGATGGAGCACTGCTCGCTGATCGACAGATGCATCGACAGGTGAAGAAAGGGGTTCTCGCGCCCGTCTTTTCCGTCGTAGACACGCGTCACCGCAGCGTCTGCGTCCGAGAGGTCGGCGTGGTATTCGGGGTGCTCATCGATCCAGCGGCTGGCGATGATCTCGAGCGCTTCCATCGGCTCGCCCCGGTGGCTCTTGGCGAAGACGTCGCAGAAGAAACGACGCACTTCCTCTTGGGAGGGATTGAACATCCGCCAAGGTTAGCACCGACCCTCAGAGCGTATTCGCGCTGCCGCCGTACATTGCCAAGCCATGGACCGCCTTGAAAACATAGAGACATTCGTTCGAGTCGCGCAGACCCAGAGCTTCGCGGAAGCCGCGCGGCAGATGCGCGTGGCCAAGTCGGTGGTGACCAGCCGCGTGAAGCAACTCGAAGACCATGTCGGCGCGCCACTCTTCCATCGCAGCACGCGCGTGGTGCGGCTCAGCGACGTGGGTCAGGCCTTCCTGCGCGACTGCACGGAGCTCGTCGGGCGGGCCAACGACATCATGGACCAGATGCGCGACGCGCGGGCGGGGCCCACCGGCACGCTGCGCATCCATGCATTGACCGGCTTCGTGCTCGGCCACTTCGCGACGCTGCTGCGCGCGTTCCAGGTCAGCTTTCCGGACATCCACCTCGAACTGATCGTGAGCGATGCGGTGGTGGACCCGGTCAAGGCGGGCGTCGATTGCGCGTTGCAGATCTTTCCGGCGGCCTCGACGGAGCTGGTGTCGCGCTCGCTCTTCCCCGTTCGCCGCGTGTTCTGCGCGACGCCCGAATACCTGCGCATGCACGGCACGCCGGAAAGCCCGCGCGACCTGCACAAGCACACGCTCGGCCTCTATTCGGGCTACCCGACCCGCGACCGTTGGACCTTCCACCACGCGGACGAGCAGGTGACGATCTACATGACTGCCGCGTTACTGACCAACAGCGTGCACCTGCTGCGCGAGTACGCGATGGAGCACGCCGGCATCGTCTGCCTGCCGACACTGGTCGCGGGCGATTCGATCCTGCGCGGCGACTTGCAGGTCGTGCTGGCGGAGCACCAGTTGTCGTCGTTCTCGCTGAGCGCGGTCTATGCGGAGACATCGCGCAATGCCTTCAAGCTCAGGCTCTTCATCGAGCACCTCACGGCAGCGTTCACGCGCGTGCCGCCCTGGGACGCGGCCATGATCGACCGAGGGCTCCTGCCGGCGGGGCTCATTGCGGACGCGTGACCGTTTCGCACCAAAGGGCAATTCCGCCGGAGCGCAGGCGGTCAACCAGGACCGTCGGCGTTCCCGGGTAAACCCTGCGCATTGACCGGATTCCGCGAACAATGCGGCCCGGATTTGAGGCCTACCGGAGCGGCCCTTCGTTTCCTAAAGTGCAGTCACCGCAGCCCACCGCTGCCTTGTTGGCACCCAGAGGAGACACACACCATGACTGCCGCCTACCAGACCCGTTTCGGGTCCCTCAAGCACTACGAGAAGGGCCATGTGGAGCCCATCGCCGATGACGTGCGCCACTACGCTTTCTCCAACTGCTTCGACATCGCGAGCAAGAGCAAGCCCTACGAGAAGGTCGTCTTCGGCCAGAACCAGATCTATGTGCTGGAGACGCTGCGCGCCGAAGGCACCTCGCCCTGGTACACCAGTGCGCACGACGAGTTCGCGCTGGTAATGGACGGCGATGTCGAGGTGCATCTCGTCAAGCTCGACGCT
Organism: Variovorax sp. P5_A3; assembly: GCF_056400665.1. Taxonomy (NCBI): domain Bacteria; kingdom Pseudomonadati; phylum Pseudomonadota; class Betaproteobacteria; order Burkholderiales; family Comamonadaceae; genus Variovorax; species Variovorax sp. P5_A3. The sequence goes on from NZ_JBFUKW010000005.1 coordinate 200,774, forward strand.
AGCCAGACCGTTCAGGACGAAGAGAAGAACGGCGCCGTGCTGGTGAAGGGCGAACCCAAGGGCCCGAAGATGGGCTGGATGAAGCTTTCGCGCGGCCATCAGGGCCTGCTGCCGAAGAACACCGCCTACCAGTTCCGCACTGCCGGTGCCCCGGGCGTGATCGTCCTGCAAACCTGCAAAGGCGACCTGTCGGTAGAGAAATGGGCAGACATCTGCCAGACGCACTGAGCCACCAGGAGCACCACCATGAACGCACCCGCTGAACTCGCCAAGGTCATCGCGTCGCAGCCCGACGCCACGCTCGGCTACAAGGACTTCTCGCTCGGCAGCTTCGGCTTCCGCCGCGACGAGTATTTCGCCCACATCACCTGGAAGACGCGCGACGGCCGGCCGATGAGCCACACGCTGGACGTCGGCAACTACCTGCGTGCGCTGATGCGCGACGTGGCCTGGGGCTTCTTCTATGGATGGGTCAACTTCGACGATGTGGTCGGCACGGTCAACCACTACCAGTCGGTCGACCTCTACGCAGGCAGCTTCAACGGCACGATGAAGGAAGCCGGCATCGACATGCTCGAGAACTTCCCGACCGCGCAGATCCGCGCCACCTTCGAGGCCATGCTCGACGACTGGACCAACGAGAGCTTCGACCCCTTCTCGGCGCCGCAGGAAACCGGCTCGCCCTACGGCCGCAAGCAGGGAAACAACACGGCCAAGATCACCCGTGCCCGCGAACTGGCCAAGCGCTGCGTCGGGCTCAAGGGGGACCTCGACCTGCGCAGCGACGAGCGAGGCGCGCCCGTCAACCGTGCCTTCGCCGACGTGCCGCAGGGCCAGCCCGAACTGCACCCCGAGCCCGGCTTCGAGAACGAGGTGCATGCCTTCAATCTCTTCGGCTTCCTGAGCCGTTCGCAGGTCACCTGGAACCCGAGCTTCACCTCGGTCGTCAAGCACAGCTACATGTGCCCGACCACCGAGGAGCACATCCTGCCGATCATCCACGGCAACGACCGCGTCGAATGGTTCTTCCAGATGACCGACGAGATCCACTGGGACTGCGGCGACAAGAACACCGGCAAGCCGATGGCGCGCGTGATCATGAAGGCGGGCGACATGGCCGCCATGCCCGCCTACTGCCGCCACCAGGGCTTCAGTCCGAAGCGTTCGATGCTGCTGGTCTGGGAGAACGGCTCGCCCAGCCTCGTCTACGAGATCCAGAAGGGCGAGAGCCCGGAGATCCCGGTTCAGTTCTAGCCCGCATGGCGACGCTGCGCGGCAGGCCCGCGCAGCTTCACGACAAGGAGACTCTCATGGCAGACCGCATCCGGTCCGGTGCCGGTGCAGCTTCGCGCCGGCAATTCATCCAGCACGCTGGCGCGGGTACCGCCGCAGTGGCAGCCGCCACCCTGGGGCTGTCCGCGGAGCCCGCCCAGGCTGCTCAGGCTTTCGACGGCACCTACGACGTCGTGGTCTGCGGCAGCGGCTGCGGCGGGCTCGCCTCCGCGCTGTTCGCGCGCTGGCAAGGCAACAGTGCCGTGATCCTGGAGAAGGCCGGCGCCATCGGCGGAACGACCTCGAAGGCCGCGTTCTGGTACTGGGTGCCGAACAACGAGGCCATGAAGAAGGCCGGCATCGCCGATCCGAAGCCCGACTTCCTGAAGTACGTGGCACGGCTGTCGAACCCGCAGGGCTTCGATCCGGCGCATCCGCGCTTCGGCCTCACGCAGTGGGAATACGACATGTGCGAGGCCATCTACGACAGTGCCTCGCCGGCCGCCGAACTGCTGGCTGCCAAGGGCGCATTGCCCTATCGCCATGTGCCCGACGTTCCGGACTACTTCGCCGAACTGCCCGAGGACAAGGCGCCCAAGGGCCGTGTGCTGGTGCCGGCCGATGCCATCCCGAGCATGGCCGATGGCGGCCTGGTCGCTGTACGCACCATGTCCACCAAGGCGCGCCAGGAAGGCATCCCGATCCGCACGGGCATGCGCGTCACGAAGATCCTCCAGAACCCGAGCGGACGCGTGATCGGCGTCGAGGCCGAGGATGAACTGGGCGCGACGGTCCGGCTGCGCGCAAAGAAGGCGGTGATCTTCGCGACCGGCGGCTTCACGCACAACGTGGAACTGCGCAAGAACTTCCTCAACGGTCCGATCTACGGCGGTTGCGCCGCCCCCAGCAACGAGGGTGACTTCGTGAAGATGGCCGGCCCACTCGGCGCACAGTTGCGCAACATGAACTACGCATGGAGCTGCCCCGTGCCGCTCGAGAAGGCAGTGGCGCGCGATGGATCGATGTCGGGCATGTTCTCGGTCGCCGGCGACTCGATGATCTTCGTCAACAAGTACGGCCGGCGCACCGTCAACGAGAAGCTCCAGTACAACGAGCTGGCGCAGACCTTCTTCGAATGGGACGGCGCCAAGGCCGAGTACCCTAACCTGGTCCGCATCGCGGTGTGGGACCAGCGTTCGCAGCAGAACTCCGCCAGTGCGGAGTACGGCCGGCTGATCGTGCCGCCGGGCACCGACGACCGGCACGTGGTCAAGGGCGCCACCCTCCAGGAGCTGGCCCGCGCGATCGACGAGCGTTTCGTCAGGTACGCGGGCGTGATCGGCGGGGCCAGGCTGTCGGCGGATTTCCTGCCGAACCTTCAGGCTTCGATCACGCGCTTCAACGGCTTCGCGAAGACCGGGAAGGATCTCGACTTCAAGCGCGGCGAACGCGTCGTGGAGCTGCTCTTCAACGGCGATGTGAAGCAGGAGCCGGGCCGCAGCAACCCGACGATGTGGCCCCTGTCCGACACGGGGCCGTATTACGCGGCACTGGTCGTCTCCGGCACCCTGGACACCAAGGGCGGACCGAAGACCGACACGCACGGCCGCGTGCTGGACGCCCGCGACCAGCCGATCCCGGGCCTCTACGGCGTCGGCAACTGCGTCGCCTCGGCATCGGGTCGCGCCTACTGGGCCGGCGGCGCGACGCTGGGGCCGATCATCGCGTTCTCGTATCGGGCGGCGAATGCGGCACACGCCGAGTCCGGGAGCGCGGCATGAAAGGCCCGTTCGCCATCGCGGTGGCGCTTGGTTTGGTCGGGCTCGGCGCGGTGGCGGCACACGCCCAGTCGCCGGGCGAGCGTCTCGCCCAGAACAGCTGCACGCAATGCCACACCTTCGGCAAGGGCGAACCCAATGGGGTGGGACCGAACCTTTTCGGACTGCTCGGCCGCCAGGCGGCGAGCAGCCCGGGCTTCACGTATTCGAAGCAGTACGTCGAGGCGATGAAGGGAAAGACCTGGGACCGCGCGCTGCTCGAACGCTGGCTCACCGACACCCAGGCGGTGGCGCCGGGCAACACGATGGTCTATTTCCAGGACGACCCGAAGAAGCGCGCGGCGCTCATCGAGTACATGCAATCACTCAAGTGAAAGAAGGAGACTCACCATGGCCCTTACCCGTCAAACCATGACCGACGAGCAACGCAAGTCGGTGGCGCTCGAATACCTCAAGGCCTACGACAACGGCGGCGTCACTTCCACCGGCGGCTCGATCCTCGATCTGTTCGCCGACGACGCACAGGTGTACTTCCCCAAGTGGGGACTGGCGAACGGCAAGGAACAGATCGGCAAGCTGTTCGGCGAGGTCGGCAGTCGGGGCAAGTCCATCCGGCACGACTATGCGGGATTCAACTGGATCTTCTCGGGCACCGATCTGTTCGCGTGCGAAGGCACGAGCTATGGCGAACACGCCGACGGTCCCTGGCGCGCAGGCGTACCGGAATGGGCCGCGGGCCGCTGGTGCGACGTGTTCGAGGTCCGCGACTGGCTGATCCAGCGCTGCTTCATCTACCTGGACCCGGATTACGCCGGCAAGGACACGGCGCGATACCCCTGGCTTGCGGGCCAGAAGCAATGACCATCGGAACGAAACGGCAGAAGGTCCGCTCATGAATCTCGCAGACATCCAGCAGGCCGCCGGCCTGAAGACACCCATACGGCACCAGCTCTTCATCGATGGACGCTTCGTCGATGCGGAATCGGGCGAGACGCTCGCCACGTTGAACCCGCACGACAACTCGACGATCGCCGACGTGGCGCTCGCCGGCAAGGCCGACGTCGACAAGGCCGTGGCCGCGGCGAAGCGCGCCTTTCCTGCGTGGAGCCGCATGGCGGCGGCCGATCGTGGCCGCATCCTGCTCAGGCTCGCGGACCTCATCGAAGCCAACACCGAGGAGCTCGCGCGCCTCGAGTCGCTCGACACGGGCCATCCGGTGCGCGATTCGCGCAAGCTCGACGTGCCGCGCACGGCCGCCTGCTTCCGCTACTTCGGCGGCATGGCCGACAAGTTCCAGGGGGAGACCATTCCGGTCGAGGCGGGCTTCCTCAACTACACCTTGCGCGAGCCGGTAGGCATCGTGGGCCAGGTGGTGCCGTGGAATTTCCCGCTCATGTTCACGAGCTGGAAGATGGCGCCCGCGCTCGCGGCCGGCAACTGCATCGTGATGAAGCCGGCGGAGATCACGCCGCTCAGCTCGCTCAAGATCGTCGAGCTGATGGCCGAGGCCGGCATGCCCGAGGGCGTTGTCAACATGGTGCCGGGGCTCGGGCCCGTCGTGGGCCAGTACATCGCCGAGCATCCGGAGATTGCGAAGATCGCCTTCACCGGCAGCACCGCGACCGGGCGGCATGTCGTGCGGGCGAGTGCGGGCAACCTCAAGAAGGTGCAGCTCGAACTCGGCGGCAAGGGTCCGAACATCGTGTTCGAGGACGCCTTCCTGCCCGCCGCGGTCAACGGCAGTGCATGGGCCATCTTCCACAACCAGGGGCAGGCCTGCATCGCCGGCTCGCGGCTGATGCTGCACGAGAAGATCGCGGACGCCTTCCTCGACAAGTTCATCCCGCTCGCGCGATCGATCCGCCTGGGCAACCCGCTCGACGATGCGACCGAGATGGGACCGCTCACGAGCGCCCAGCATCGTGAGCGCGTGCTGAACTATGTCGAGGTCGCGAAAGGCGAGGGCGGGGAAGTGCTCACGGGCGGCAAGTCGCCGGGCGGCGACCTGGCGCGCGGCTGCTACGTGGAGCCCACGGTGGTGCGCGCGAAGTCCTACCGCGACCGCGTGTCGCAGGAAGAGGTGTTCGGTCCCTTCGTCACCGTGCTTACCTTCAAGACCGACGAAGAGGCGATGGAGATCGCCAACGGCACCGACTACGGCCTCGGCAGCGGCCTGTGGACCAGCAACCTGCAGCGCGCCCACAGCGTCGCGCGTGACCTGCATGCGGGCATGGTCTGGATCAACAGCTACAAGCGCGTGAATCCGGGCTCGCCCTTCGGCGGCGTCGGCCAGAGCGGCTACGGCCGGGAGATGGGATTCGACGCGATGCGCGAATACACGCAAGTGAAGAGCGTCTGGGTCAATATCGACGCCCAGATTCCTCCTCACTTCGAACGCTGACCATCATGCGCGACTTCATCTACACCTCTCATCCCCAACGGGTCGTCTTCGGCGCCGGTTCGCTCCAGCAACTGGCGCGCGAGATCGACACCCTCGGGGCGCGGCGCGCACTCGTGCTCTCCACGCCCGAGCAGCGCGGCCAGGCCGAGCGCGTGGCCGAGATGCTCGGCGCGCAGGCGGCCGGCATCTTCGATCGTGCGGTGATGCACGTGCCGATCGAGACTGCGCGCGAGGCACGTGAGGTCGCGCGCAAGCTCGATGCCGATTGCGCCGTGGCCATCGGCGGCGGTTCGACCACCGGTCTCGGCAAGGCCATCGCGCTGCACTCGGGATTGCCGATCCTCGCGATCCCGACCACCTACGCCGGCAGCGAGATGACACCCATCTACGGGCTCACCGAAGCGGGTCTCAAGAAGACGGGCAAGGATCCGCGCGTGTTGCCGCGCACGGTGATCTACGACCCCGAGCTCTCCCGTACCTTGCCCGTGGGCCTCAGCGTGACCAGCGGCATCAACGCCATCGCCCATGCGGCGGAAGGCCTCTACGCGCAGGACAGCAATCCCGTGATGGACCTGATGGCGCGCGAAGGCATCGCCGCGATCGCGCGCGCATTGCCGGTGATCCGGCTGCAGCCCGATGACATCGAGGCGCGGGCCGATGCGCTCTACGGCGCGTGGCTGTGCGGCAGCGTGCTCGGCAACGTCGGCATGGCCCTGCACCACAAGCTGTGCCACACGCTGGGCGGCAGCTTCAACCTGCCGCATGCGGAGGTGCACACCGTGGTGCTGCCGCATGCCATCGCGTTCAACGCCGAAGCGGCACCGCGGGCGATGGACCGCATCGCGCAGGCGCTCGGCACGGAATCGGCGGCAGCGGGGCTCTATGCGCTCGCGCGCGACAACGGTGCGCCCGTCGCGCTCAAGGACATCGGCATGCGCGCCGAGGACCTGGACCGCGCGGCGGATATCGCGGTCAGCAATCCCTACTGGAATCCGCGGCCCTTCGGGCCCGCCGAGCGCGACGCGATCCGCGCGCTGCTCCAGAGGGCTTTCGACGGCGACCCGCCGCGTTGAAGCCGCTGGCGATTTTGTGCAGGAAGAGAAAGAAAGAAGGAGACAACCATGACAAATCGCAGACAGTTCACCCAGGCCGCAGCGGCATTGGCCGCCACGGGCGCCACGCCGCTGGTCTTTGCAGCGGACACGCTCAAGATCGGCTACGTGTCGCCGCAGACCGGGCCGCTCGCGCCCTTCGGCGAGGCGGACAAGTGGGTCATCGACCAGATGAAGACGGTCTTCAAGGACGGCATCAGCGTCGGCGGCAAGAAATACGAGGTGCAGATCGTGCTGAAGGACAGCCAGTCCAATCCCAACCGCGCGGGCGAGGTCGCCAACGACCTGATCCTCAAGGACAAGGTCGCGCTCGTGCTCACGGCAGGCACCCCCGAGACCGCCAATCCGGTGAGCGATGCCTGCGAGCTCAACGAGGTGCCCTGCATTTCCAGCGTGGTGCCATGGCAGCCGTGGTTCTTCGGCCGCAAGGGGGATCCCGCCAAGGGCTTCAACTGGACCTACCACCTGTTCTGGGGCCTGGAAGACGTCATCGCCAACTTCACCAACGGCTGGAAGTCCATCCCGACCAACAAGAAGGTCGGTGGTCTCTTCCCCAATGATGGCGACGGCAACGCGTGGGGCGACAAGGAACTGGGCTTTCCGAAGCCGCTCTCGCAGATGGGCTTCACGCTCGTCGATCCGGGCCGCTTCCAGAACGGCACGCAGGACTTCAGCGCGCAGATCGCGGCCTTCAAGAAGGACGGCGTGGAGATCGTCACCGGCGTGGTGATCCCGCCCGACGCCAAGACCTTCCTCACGCAGGCGCGACAGCAGGGCTTCAGGCCCAAGATCATCACGCTCGGCAAGGCGCTGCTCTTCCCCGGTGCGATCGACGCGCTGGGCGACCTGGGCGACGGGCTGTCGACCGAGGTGTGGTGGAGCCCGTCGCATCCCTTCACGTCCAGCCTGACGAAGCAAAGCGCCAAGGCATTGGCCGAGGCCTACGAGGCGGGAACGAAGAAGCAGTGGACGCAGCCGATCGGCTTCGCGCATGCCTTGTTCGAGGTTGCTTCCGACGCGCTGTCACGTTCCAAGTCCGTGAAGGCTTCCGACGTCCGCGACGCGGTGGCTGCAAGCTCGCTGGCGACGGTAGTGGGTCCGGTGAAATGGGGCGGGCAGGGCCCGTTCAAGAACGTCAGCAAGACACCGCTGGTGCTCGGCCAGTGGGGCAAGGGCAAGAAGTACAAGTACGAGCTGACGATCGTCAGCAACGAGGCGGAGCCCAACATTCCAGTCGGCGGCACGCTCCGCCCAATGCCGAGCTGAGCGCCATGGCACTGCTCGCGCTCCATGCGGTCAGCAAAGCCTATGGCGCGCTCAAGGTCACCGACGACATCACGCTCGCGGTGACCGAGGGCGAAACGCTGGGCATCCTCGGGCCGAACGGCGCGGGCAAGACCACGCTGTTCAACCTGATCTCGGGCGACGTGCATGTGGATGCGGGCCGCGTGGAGTACGAAGGCAGGGACGTGACCGCGCTCAAGCCGCACCAGCGCTGCCATGCGGGCATCGGCCGCAGCTACCAGGTGCCGCAGCCCTTCGGCAACATGAGCGTGTTCGAGAACCTCGTCACCGCCGCCTGCTTCGGCGCGCAGGAGCGCGAACAGGAGGCATGGCAGACGGCGCACGAGGTGCTGGCGCAGACGGGCCTGATGCCGCATGCGAACAAGCCGGCCGGCGGACTCACACTGCTGGACCGCAAGCGTCTCGAACTCGCGCGCGCGCTCGCGACGCGGCCGAAGCTGCTGCTGCTCGACGAGATCGCGGGCGGCCTGACCGAGCCCGAGGCGCGCCAACTGGTCGAGGAGCTTCAGGAGATCAAGGCGCGCGGGGTGACCATGATCTGGATCGAGCACGTCGTGCATGCGCTGCTGTCGCTGGCCGATCGGCTGTTCGTCATCAACTTCGGGCAGAAGCTGGCGGAGGGGGAGCCTCGCGCGGTGATGAACGATCCCGAGGTGCGGCGCGTGTACATGGGGATGGAAGCATGAACGGCGTTCTGCCTTGTCCCCTCTCCCTCTGGGAGAGGGTTAGGGTGAGGGCATGGGCGTTGCCATCGGCGTGGGCTTGCCCATCGTCCGGTGCCCTCACCCCAGCCCTCTCCCAGAGGGAGAGGGAGCAAAGACCATGACTGCGTTGCTTTCAACCCACGGCCTCAAGGCCTTCTACGGCGACGCGCAGGCGCTCTTCGGCGTCGACTTCTCGCTGTCGCAAGGCGAACTGGTCGCGGTCATCGGGTCGAACGGCGCGGGCAAGTCGACCCTGCTCAAGTGCCTGACGGGCCTGGTGCGCGCGCCGCGCGAGGCCGTGCACTTCAAAGGCGAGGCGATCGGCGGCCTGCCGCCCGGAGAGATCGTGAAGCGCGGGCTGGCCATGGTGCCGGAGGGGCGCCGCCTGTTCCCGAGCCTCAGCGTCGAGGAGAACCTGCTGATCGGCGGGCTCACCGGCCGCAAGGGGCCATGGAACCTGGATCGCCTCTACGCGCTGTTCCCGATCCTCGCGGAAAAGCGCCACGACCCCGGCACCGCGCTGTCGGGCGGCCAGCAACAGATGGTGGCCCTCGGCCGGGCGCTCATGAGCAATCCCGAGGTGCTGTTGTGCGACGAACTCTCGCTGGGCCTCGCGCCGATCGTCATCCGCGAGATCTACGCCGCGATGCCCGACATCACCCGCGAAGGCATGACGGTCGTGATCGTGGAGCAGGACGTGACGATGGCGCAGCGCGTGTCGCAGCGCATCTACTGCCTGCAGGAAGGGCGCGTGTCGCTGCAGGGCCGCTCGAACGCCCTCACGCGCGAGCAGATCTCCCAGGCCTACTTCGGTCTCTGAGCCCAGAAAGACGAGGAGACATCCGTGCTTGAAACCATCCTCCAGGGCGTGCTGCTCGGCGGCCTCTACACGCTGTTCGCGCTCGGGCAGTCGCTGATGTTCGGTGTCATGCGCCTCACCAACACTGCGCAGGGTGACTTCATCATCCTTGGCGCATTCGCGGTGATCGCGGGCACCTCCCTGTTCGGCGACGCGCCGCTGCTCATCACGCTGGCGGTGCTGCCCATTGCCTTCGGCTTCGGCTACGCGCTGCAGCGCTATGTGCTCAACGGCACGCTGGGCAAAGACCCGCTGCCGTCGCTGGTCGTGACCTTCGGTCTCTCGATCGTGATCCAGAACCTGCTGCTCGAAGTGTTCTCGGCGGACCCGCGATCGATCGAGACCGGCGGACTCAACACGCAGGGGCTGCGCATCGGCGAGTCGCTGTCGCTCGGCGTGCTGCCGCTCATCGTGCTGGCGATCGCGCTGGTGGCGACGGCGGCGCTGCAATGGCTGTTCGCGAACACGGCGCTCGGCCGTTCCTTCCGGGCGGTGTCGGACGACCGCGAGATCGCCGAACTCATGGGGCTGAACGCGAAGAAGGTCTACGCGCTGGCGACGGCGATCGCCTTCGTGCTGATCGCCGTGGCGGGCGCCCTGCAGGGGATGCGGACGACCGTGTCGCCATCGGACGGGCCGCTGCTGCTGCTCTTCGCCTTCGAGGCCGTGATCATCGGTGGGATGGGCTCCTTCTGGGGCACGCTGGCCGGCGCGATGATCCTCGGGATCACGCAGCAGATCGGCTTCAGGCTCGATCCCGGATGGGGCATCTGGGTGGGGCACCTGGTCTTTCTCCTGGTGCTGGTCCTGCGCCCGCAAGGCCTCTTCCCCAAGACACGTGGATGACGAGATGACGAACCTTCCGACCTTCAACGTAGTGCGCAGCACGGCCGTGAGCCGCTCGGCGCTGTGGATGGCGATTGCGCTCGTCGTGTTCGCCGCCAGCCTGCCCTTCTGGGGCGAATCGAGCTGGATGCGCGAGTTCGTCGAGATCGCCTGCTACTTCATCTTCGCGATGATGTGGAACCTGCTCGCGGGCTATGGCGGCATGGTGAGCATCGGGCAGCAGGCCTTCTTCGGTTTCGGCGGCTACGTGATGCTGATACTCGGCAACTTCGCGGGGCTCAATCCCTTCGTCGCGATTCCGCTGGGCGCGCTGGCGGCGGGCGCGATCGCGGTGCCGGTCTCCTTCGTGGCATTCCGGCTGTCGGGCGGCTATTTCGCGATTGGCACCTGGGTGATCGCCGAAGTGTTCCGGCTTAGCTTTGCGAACGTGTCGGCTGTCGGCGGCGGATCGGGCACCACGCTGACCGCCTTGCGCGGCATCGAGAAGGCGACGCGCGAGAGCGTGACCTACTGGATGGCGCTGGCCTGCGTGGTGGCGGCGGTCGCGCTGGTCTACCTGTTCCTGCGCAGCAAGCGCGGCCTGGCGCTGCTCGCGATCCGTGACAACGAGGTGGCTGCGGAATCGCAGGGCATTCCCGTGGCCCGCATGAAGCTCGCGGTGTATGTGGTCGCGGCCTTCGGCGCGGGCCTGGCGGGCGCGCTCTATTTCGTCGGCAACCTGCGCATCAGCCCGGATGCGGCCTTCAGCGTGAACTGGACTGCGTTCGCGATCTTCATGGTGGTGATCGGCGGCATCGGCCGCATCGAGGGACCGCTGGTGGGGGCGCTCATCTTCTGGGCGCTCAACAAGTTCCTGAGCGACTATGGCACCTGGTACCTGCTCGGCCTCGGCGTGCTGGCGATCGTCGTCACCATCTTCTTCAAGCAGGGCCTGTGGGGATTCGCGCAGCAGCGTTGGGGCTGGTCGCTGTTCCCGACGCAGAGGCGCCTGGTGACCGGCCAAACGGCGACACTCAAGCGGCCTGTGTCTCCGGCCCTTCCTTCCGACCTGGAGTTCCATCCCCATGCGAAACATCAATGAACACACCATCACCGCCGCCGTGCTCGACCGCATGGCGCAGTGCGAAGACCCGCGGCTGAAGGAGATCATGTCGGCGCTGGTGCGCCACATGCACGACTTCGCACGCGAAGTGAAGTTGACCGAAGCCGAATGGGCGGCCGGCATCGACTTCCTGACCGCGACCGGGCAGAAGTGCAGCGACAAGCGGCAGGAGTACATCCTGTTGTCGGACACGCTGGGCCTGTCGATGCTCACGGTGGCGCTCAATCATGCGAAGAGCGCGCAGGCCACCGAGGCCACGGTGTTCGGCCCATTCCACGTGCAGGGTGCGCCGAAGCTTCCGCTCGGCGGCGACATCTCGGGCGGGGCCAAGGGCGACCCGCTGTTCGTCAACGCGACGGTGCGCGGGCGCGATGGCGAACTGGTGGCCGATGCCGAAGTGGATGTGTGGGAGGCCGATGCCGAGGGCTTCTACGACGTGCAACGAGCCGGGCTCGACGGCCCGCAGGGCCGCGCCGTCTTCCGCACGGATGCCGAAGGCCGGCTGTGGTTCCGCGGCGTGATGCCGGTCGCCTACCCGATCCCGACCGATGGGCCGGTCGGCGTCATGCTGCGGGCGACCAAACGTCATCCGTGGCGGCCCGCGCACGTCCACTTCATGATCAAGGCACCGGGCTACGAAACGCTCATCACGCACGTGTTCCGCGATGGTGACCAGTACCTCGACAGCGATGCGGTCTTCGGTGTGCGGAGTTCGCTCATCGGCGACTTCGTGTCGCACCGCGATGGCGTCGCACCGGATGGCAGCGTGCAGGCGAAGCCCTTCCACACGCTGAACTTCGACTTCGTGCTGGAGCCGGAATCCGCCGGTTGAGACTCGGGCGAGAGGGTGGTCATAATCGCTGCGATGCAGGAACCCCGCTCGTCCATCACCCCGCCCGAAGTGCTCGCGCCGCACACACCGCTGCCGCACTACTACGGTGACGAGGCCGAGCACGAGAGCTTCCTGCGCCGCATCTTCGACGACACGGCGCCTGACTACAACCGCATCGAACGCGTGCTCGCGCTGGGGTCCGGTCCGTGGTACCGGCGCTCCGCCTTGCAGCGCGCGGGCCTCAGGGCTGGTGCGCAGGTGCTCGACGTCGGCATCGGGACCGGGCTGGTCGCGCGCGAGGCGTTGACGCTCATCGGACCCGGCGGCCATCTGGTCGGCGTCGACCCGAGCCTCGGAATGATGGGCGAGGTGGCATTGCCCGATGTCGAACTGGTCCGTGGCCGGGCCGAAGCGCTGCCGCGACCGGACGCCAGCAGCGATTTCGTCAGCATGGGCTACGCGCTGCGCCACATCGCCGACGTGCACGCGGCGTTCGCGGAGTTCTTCCGCGTGTTGCGCCCGGGTGGGCGCCTGCTGGTACTCGAGATCAGCAAGCCCGCCGGACGCGTGGGCACTGCGGTGCTCAAGGCCTACATGCGCAGTGTGGTGCCGGTGATCGCGAAGGTCGTGGCGCGAAGTCACGACACTTCCGAGCTGTGGCGCTTCTACTGGGACACGATCGAGGCTTGCATTCCGCCGGAGTCGGTCGTGAGCGCACTTCGCGCCGCCGGCTTCGAGGACGTGAAGCGGCACGTCGAACTCGGGATCTTCTCCGAGTACACGGCCATCAAGCCGGCCTGAGGACAAGGCATCAGGGCATCAAGGCGATGATCTTCTTGATCTCGTCCTTGGAGTAGGCGCGCAGTGTCTGGGTGCGTATGTTGCCGAGCGAGCCGACGCTGAGCAGCGCGGCCATCGTCGCTTCATCTCCGCCTTCGGTGATGATCACCATGTCGTAGGCGCCGGAGGTCCAGTGCATGCTCTTGATGGTCAGGCCGAGCTTGCCAGCCAGTCCGGTGAAGGCGTCTGCCCGGTTGGGCGACTCCTTCACGCTGCGGATGCCCTGTTCGGTGAAGCTGAGGAGCGAGATGAAGGTGGACATGGCGGAGCCCTCGTTGCGGCTTGGCAAGCCGGGGCGAAAGAGTCTAGGCTTCCCTTCCGCTTCAGTCGAACGTCACAGCGGTGGGACAGTCCACGGCCGGCATCGACAGCAAGTCTTCGCGACGAGGGATCGATGCCTGGGCGCCTGCCCGCGTGACGCATACCGCGGCGGCCTGGATGCCGAGCGCGATGCCGTCATCGATCGCGGCGTCTCTGCCAAGCGCGGCGCACAGGGCGCCGATGAAGGTGTCGCCTGCAGCGGTGGTGTCGACGGCCTTGACCTTCAACGCGCTGAAGTGGCGACAGCCTCCGGCATCGCAGGCCACCACGCCTTCGCTGCCCATCGTCAGGATCACGTGTGCCGGGCCGCGCCGGTGCAGTGTGTCGGCGGCGCGAGCTGCGGTCGTCGTGTCGCGGACAGCAATACCGCACAGCATCGCGGCCTCGCTCTCGTTCAACACGAGGATGTCGACGAGCTTCCACAGCGCATCGGCGAGCGGCTCGGCAGGCGCGGGGTTCATCACCACGGTGCAGCCGCGCGCATGCGCCAGTCCGGCCGCGTCCACGACGGATTGCATGGGTACTTCGAGTTGAAGCAGCAACAGGCGCGCCGTGACCAGGTCGCGTTGCAGGCGCTGCGTGTCGTCGGCGCCGACGAACGCATTGGCACCCGGGATCAGCGCGATGCGGTTCTGCGCGCTGTCGTCGACCATGATGAGGGCCACGCCTGTCGATGCCGTCGCGAATTCGACGTGCTCGACCTCGATGCCATCGGCCGCGAGCGAATCCTTCAGCGAGAGCCCGAACGCATCGTCCCCCACACGCCCGACCATCGCGACGCGGGCACCCTGGCGCGCGCAAGCGACAGCCTGGTTGGCGCCCTTGCCGCCGGGGTTGTTCATGAACGAGTGCGCCTGCAAGGTTTCGCCGGCATCGGGCACGCGCGGCACACGGACCACGAGGTCCATGTTGAGACTGCCGAAGACGACGATGTCGGCCATGGGCGTCCGACCTACCAGCGCAACGCCACTGTGTGCACGGGTGCGTCCCACAAGCGCTTGGTTTCTTCGTCGAGCGCCGTCACGGTGAGCGAAGCACCGGCCATTTCCAGCGAGGTCGTGTAGTTGCCGACCAGCGTGCGCACGACGTCCAGGCCTTCCGCGGCAAGCCGAAGGCGTGCATGGTGATGCAGCAGATAGAGCTCCATGAGGGGTGTGCCGCCGAGACCATTGACCAGCAGCAGCACCTCGCGGCCTCGCGCGAGCGACAGGTCCTTCAGGATCGGATCGAGCAGCAAGTCGACAATGCCGGCCGCGGGCGCGAAGGGCATGCGCTGCCGGCCCGGCTCGCCGTGGATGCCCACGCCAAGCTCCATCTCCTGCTCACCGATCTCGAAAGTCGCCACGCCCGATGCCGGCACGATGCAGCTGTTGAACGCCACGCCCATCGACGCCGTGCCGCCATTGACGCGGTCGCCGAGCGCCTTGCATTCGAAGAGGTCCGCGCCGGCCTCTGCGGCAGCGCCGACCATCTTCTCGACGATCAGCGTGCCGGCCACGCCGCGGCGGCCGCTGGCGTGCATCGAATGTTCGATGGCAACGTCGTCGTCGACCACCACCATCAGGTGATCGAGGTCGACCAGCATGTCGCTCGCCATCTGGAAGTTGAGGCGGTCGCCCGCGTAGTTCTTCACGATGAAGAGCACGCCGCGGCCGCCGTTCACGCTGTGCGCGGCGGCCAGCCACTGGTCGGGCGTCGGCGAGGTGAAAACCTGGCCCGGACAGGCGGCATCGAGCATGCCGCGCCCCACGTAGCCCGTGTGCAGCGGTTCATGGCCGGAGCCGCCGCCGGACACGACGGCCACCGCATCGCGCTTGGGCACACGCCGCGCGACGAAGGTCGGGTCGAACTCGACGCGCAGCAGATCCGCATGCGCCGAGGCCAGGCCCGAAAGGCTTTCGACGATGGCGTCGTCGACGTAGTTGATGAATTTCTTCATCGTGAGTCCTCGAGGAAATCCCGATCAGGGTGAGGCATCGTGGGGCCATGGCGCCCGGCTGTCATGCGAGGTTCTCCGCAGTCAGGATGTCGACTCTCGGGTTGCTCACCGCCAGCGCCCCGCGCACGCCTTCGCACAGGGCACGCAGCACCCGCGCGGCGGTGGTGACGACGTAATGGACGTCCTGGTGCAGCACGAAAGTCAGCGCACCGGAGATCAGCATCGAGCGGTGCACGTCGAGGAGGTCATGCGCGACCATGCCGAGCGACGCGTCGTAGCCGTGCTCGGCCAGCGCGCGGTGCACGCCATGGCTGCCGGGGCCGACGTTGTAGATGGCCGTGAGGCGGCCACCGGTCGCCTGGGGGTCGAGCGCCTCGCGTGCGCGCCGGTAGGCCTCGTCCTCGGATTCGGGCATGTCGTCCACGCGCAGCAGCTTTGCACCGGCGAAACGCTCCTCCAGCACCTGCGCGAAGCCGATGCCGCGGTCGATCTCGGCGGCGTAGCGGGTGGCCGGCGAGAGCAGGGCGCAGTGACCCTGGCCGGCCGGCGCCTCGCGGCCCAGCAGCAGGCCGGCGGTGCGGCCGGCGGCGCGGTTGTCGGCGCCGATGAAGGTCTCGCGCATGGAGCCCGCGACGTCGGAGAACAGCGTGACGACGTGCACGCCGGAACGCACGAGTTCGTTGACGGCGAGCTTGACCGAGGGTGTGTCGGGGGCCAGCAGTGCGACGCCGTCCATGTCGGACAGGCGCGCGAGTTCATCGGCGAAGGCATTCGGTTCGGTGGCCGGTAGCCGGCGCGTCACTTCGGTGATGTGCTGGTGCCGGAAGTCACCGGCCGCCTGGGCGATGACACGGTCGACCAGGTCGAAGAAGCCGCGTCGCGCGGACGGCAGCACGAAGGCGAAGCGATAGCTGTCGGTGGAGCGCGGTCGCCCGCGCATCGGCGTCGCGGCGCCCAGGTCCTTCATCGCTTCGCGCACGCGTTGCACGGTCGCGGGATTGACGCCGGGACGGTTGTTCAGCACGCGGTCCACGGTGGCGGTGCTGACGCCGGCCGTCTCGGCGATCTGGGTGATGGTGACGGAAGTGGCCAACCTGAAAAGAGCCTCAATAAATCAATCAGGAGTGTCGCCGATGTCTGCGGGGCCGAGGCTTCGGGCTATCCCGCACCGGCGTTGCCGCAGGCCCTCGGGCACCTGATGCCCTAGGGTTTGCATTGATTGATTTATTTAATGCGCTTTTTATTATTCCATCAAGCCGAACCGCTGTCGCCGAAAGGTGGGCGGGCGCAGGCCGGTAGGCGCCAGACCGACGAATGGCGCATCCTCACACAGGAGATGAGCAAATGAAGTGGTTGAACAAGCGATCGACTGTCGGCACTGCGCTCGTCGCGGCGCTGGCCCTGGCTTCGGGTGCAGCGCAGGCCCAGGCCAAGCAGCTCACCCTGTGCTGGGCGGCCTGGGACCCGGCCAACGCACTGGTCGAACTGTCGAAAGACTTCACCGCGCAGACCGGCGTGCAGATGAAGTACGAGTTCGTGCCCTGGCCCAACTTCGCGCAGCGCATGCTCAACGAGCTCAATTCCAAGGGCAAGCTCTGCGACCTGCTCATCGGCGACAGCCAATGGATCGGCTCGGCCGCGACCGAAGGGCACTACATCCAGCTCAACGAGTTCTTCGACAAGAACGGCATCAAGATGAGCGACTTCATGCCGGCCACGGTCGAAGGCTATTCGACCTGGCCGAAGGGCACGAAGAACTACTGGGCGCTGCCCGCGATGGGCGACGCGGTGGCCTTCACCTACCGCAAGGACTGGTTCGCCAAGCCCGAGCTGCAGGCCGAGTTCAAGGCCAAGTACAACCGCGATCTCGCGCCGCCGAAGACCTGGGACGAGCTCAAGCAGATCGGCCAGTTCTTCCAGAACCGAACCATCGACGGCAAGAAGGTCTACGGCGCTGCCATCTACACCGAGCGAGGCTCCGAAGGCATCACCATGGGCGTGACGAACACCATGTACGCGTACGGCATGGAGTACGACAACCCGAAGAAGCCGTATGACATGAAGGGCTACATCAACGGGCCGGAGGCCGTGGCCGGACTCAAGTTCTACAAGGAACTCTTCGACTGCTGCACGCCGCCCGGACATTCCAACGCCTACATGACCGAGGATCTCGACTCCTACAAGTCGGGCCAGGTCGCGATGCAGATGAACTTCATCGCCTTCTTCCCGGGCATCGCCAAGGATCCGAACGTGGGCGGCGACAAGACCGGCTTCTTCACCATGCCCAAGGCCAAGATCGCAGCGGCACAGCTCGGCGGCCAGGGGATCTCGGTCGTCAAGTATTCGGACAAGAAGGACCTCGCGCTCGAGTACATCAAGTGGTTCGCGCAGCCGTCGGTGCAGCAGAAGTGGTGGGATTCGGGCGGCTTCTCGTGCCACAACGCGGTGCTCTCCAAGCCCGGATTCGACAAGAGCACGTCGTACGCACCGGTGTTCCTCGACTCGATGAAGATCGTCAAGGACTTCTGGCAGGAGCCGAGCTACGCGCAGTTGCTGCTCGCGATGCAGAAGCGCACGCATGACTACGTCGTGGCCGGCAAGGGTACGCCGCAGGAGGCGCTCGACGGCCTGCTCAAGGACTGGACCGAAGTGTTCAGGGAAGACGGGAAGATCAAGCCCTGATGCGCGGCGCCGTCCCATGTCCTTCGTCCAGGTCGACAACACCGTGATGCGCGGTGCGGAGAGCGAGAGCCGCCGGCTCACCGGCCAGGGCCTCTCCGACCGCGCGCTGGCATGGCTCTTCGTCGGCCCGACGATCCTGCTGCTGCTGGCGTTCAACATCTTTCCGCTGATCTGGACGATCTGGCTGTCGTTCACCAACTTCCGCGCCAACCGGCCGGGCGCGGACGTGCTGTGGGTCGGCATCAGCAACTACTCGCGGGTGCTCAACGACGAATCGATCTGGGAGAACATGCAGGCCACCGCGCATTTCCTGGCCTGGTCGATCACGCTGCAGCTCCTGCTGGGCTTTGGGCTGGCGCTGATGCTGAACCGGCGCTTTCGCACGCACAGCTTCTGGAGCACCGCGATCCTGCTGCCGATGATGTTGGCGCCAGCGGTGGTCGGCACCTTCTGGAAGTACTTCTTCGAGCCGCAGTACGGCATCTTCAACTACATCGTCAACTTCTTCCGCGCGCCTTTCGGCATGGCGGGCAGCTTCACGATGCTAGGAGACACGACCCTTTCGCCGTGGGCCATCGTCCTGGTCGACACCTGGATGTGGACGCCCTACGTGATGCTCTTGCTGCTGGCCGGGTTGCGATCCATCCCGCCCTATCTTTACGAGGCCGCCGAAATCGATCGCGCAAGCGAATGGACCAAGTTCTGGCGCATCACCCTGCCGATGGTGATGCCCTTCATCATCCTCGCGGTGCTGTTCCGTGTGATCGAGAACTTCAAGATGTTCGACCTCGTGGACAACCTCACCAATGGCGGCCCCGGCTCCGTCACCGAGCTGGCGTCGATCAAGCTCAAGCGCGAGGCCTTCGAGAAATGGCGCACGGGGTACAGCTCCGCGCTGGCGATCATCCTCTTCGTGTCGATCTACGGGCTCTCGCTCGTGACGGTGCGTTTCCTCGACCGGGTGAAGCAGAGATGAAAAACGCAGTGCACTCGCCTCTGGATCCGACACCCCGGGCGAAGGCCTTCGCCGGCTTCGTCGTCGTCGCCTATGCGTTGATCTCGCTGATCCCGCTCGTGTGGATTCTCATGACCAGCTTCCGTACACCACAGGATTCGATCGCCTATCCGCCGCGTGTCATCACCCAGCCTTCGCTGATCGGCTACGTCAACCTCTTCACCACGCGTTCGCGCGTCAGCTCCCAGGAACTGGCCACGTTACCGCCGCCCGCCACCTGGTACGAAGGATTGGTGCGCGAACAGCAGATGATCCTCGCCGGGCCTTCGCGCTTCTCGGACCGCTACCTGAACTCGGTGCTGATCGGCTTCGGCTCGACGTTGCTGTCGGTCGTGCTGGGCACACTCGCGGCCTATGCCTTCTCGCGCTTCAGGGTGCCGGGCAAGAACGACCTGCTGTTCTTCATCCTGTCGACGCGGATGATGCCGCCCATCGCGGTGGCGATCCCGATCTACCTGATGTACCGCGCGGTCGGCTTCTCCGACACGCACCTGGGGTTGATCCTGCTCTACACGGTGGTCAATCTCTCGCTCGCGGTGTGGCTGCTCAAGGGCTTCATGGACGAGATCCCGCGCGAATACGAGGAGGCCGCCATGGTCGACGGCTACACGCGCTTCCAGGCCTTCATCAAGGTGGTGCTGCCACAGGCCGCCACGGGCATCGCGACCACGGCGATCTTCTGCCTGATCTTCGCTTGGAACGAATACGCCTTCGCGCTGCTGCTCACCAGCGGCACTGCGCAGACGTCGCCACCCTTCATCCCGACCATCATCGGCGAGGGCGGACTCGACTGGCCGGCGATGGCGGCGGGCACCACGCTGTTCCTGCTGCCGGTGCTTGTCTTCACCATCCTGCTGCGCAAGCACCTGCTGCGCGGCATCACCTTCGGAGCGATCCGCAAATGAGGCCGTCGACGAGAAGCTGGCTGCGCCGCTCGCGCTGGGAACCCGCCAGCATGGTGCTCATCGGGCTCGGGCTGGTCATGCTGATGCAGCCGTGGTCGCTCGACGTCTACAGCTATTCCTTCGCGGTGCTCCTCGCGGGGGTGGCGGGCTACACCGTCGCGGGCAAGCTGCCCTGAGAGCACAACATGGCCGAGATCCGCATCCAGAAACTGCACAAGCGCTTCAGCGATTTCGTCGCCGTGCGCGATTCGACGCTGACGCTGGAAGACGGCAAGTTCGTCGTGCTGCTCGGCCCCTCGGGCTGCGGCAAGACCACCACGCTGCGCATGCTGGCGGGGCTCGAATTCCCGACCTCGGGCTCGATCACGCTGGCCGGCCAGGACGTGACCTACCTGCGCCCGCGCGAGCGTGACATAGCCATGGTGTTCCAGCTCTTCGCTCTCTACCCGCACCTGGGCGTGCGCGGCAATCTGGAGTTTCCGCTGCGCAATGAGGGGCTGAAGCGCGCCGAGATCGACCGCCGCGTCTCGGATGCGGCGTCGATCCTGCGCATCGAGCACCTGCTCGGTTCGCGCGTCGGCGGGCTGTCCGGCGGCGATCGCCAGCGCGTTGCGCTTGGCCGCGCCATCGTGCGCCAGCCGCAGGCCTTCCTGATGGATGAGCCGCTGGGCACGCTCGACGCCGAGTTCCGCGAGCTGATGTGCGTGGAACTGCGCAAGCTGCATGGGCGCCTGAAGACGACGACAGTCTTCGTCACGCACGACCAGAACGAGGCGATGGCGCTGGCCGATCACATCGTGGTGATGAACCAGGGCGAGATCCTGCAGGCCGATGAGCCGGGCGCGATCTACAACTTTCCGAGCTGCATGTTCGTGGCGCGCTTCATTGGCCGGCCGCCGATGAACTTCGTGCGCGTCGACGGCGCGGTCCACGCGGGCGACGCATCGGTGTCGCTGGCCGGCGCATCGGTGAGCCTGCCGCGCATCGAAGCCGATGCGGCCGAGGCGGTGCTGGGCGTGCGGCCGGAGCATGTCAGCGTGGGCGTCGAGGGCGCCGGACTGGCGGCCGAAGTGCGGCATGTGGAGTACTTCGGCTCGCATTGGGTCGCCGAACTCGCGACCGCGGCCGGCGCACTGAAAGCGGTGATCGACAAGTCCCGGCACCCGGCCCCCGGAGATCGGGTGGCGATCGGCTTCAACGCCGATCGGCTCGTGCTCTTCGACACCGCGACCGAACAGTTGCTTCCCAGCGCGACGACGCGCCTGCACCAGGAGGCGAAACGCCATGGCCAGCATTGAACTTGCCGGCATCAGTCGATCGTTCGGCGACGTCAAGGCGGTCGCAGACCTGAGCATCAATGTCGCCGACGGTGAGTTCCTCGTGCTGCTCGGGCCGAGCGGCGCGGGCAAGACCACCACGCTGCGACTCATCGCCGGATTGGAGCGCCCCGATGCAGGGCGCATCCGCATGGACGGGCGCGACATCACCGACAGCCTGCCGGCGAGCCGCGACTGCGCCTTCGTGTTCCAGCAGTATTCGCTCTACCCGCATCTCTCCGTGTTCGACAACCTCGCGTTCCCGCTGCGATCGCCGTTGCGGCGCAGCGAGCCGGCGGAGGTCAGGCGCCGCGTGCACGAAGTCGCGGAGATGCTCCATATCGAGGGCAAGCTGGCGCGCCGGGCCACCGAGCTCTCCGGCGGCGAGATGCAGCGCGTGGCGATCGGCCGCGCCCTGGTGCGGCGCCCACGCGTCTTCCTGATGGACGAGCCACTGTCGTCGCTCGATGCGCAGCTTCGCGAGGAATTCCGCGTCGAGTTGCGGCGCCTGCAGCGCAGCACCGGCGCCACCGTTGTGTATGTGACACACGATCACGTGGAAGCCACCACCATGGCCGATCGCATCGGCATCCTGGAGCGCGGCGTGTTGCAGCAGGTGGGGACGCCGCTGGAGGTCTACGGCGACCCGCGCACATTGCCGGTGGCGCAGCGACTGGGCTCGCCCGCCATCAACGTGCTGCCGGCGCAGTGGTTCGCCGGCCGCGCGCCTACCGGCACCGCGCATGTCGCAATCCGGCCCGAGGATGTGCGGCTGTCGCCCGACGGCGAGGCGCCGGGCTTCCAGGTCATCGAATGCTCGCTCGTGAAGCACCAGCTCGTGGCCGAGCGACAGGGCGTGGAGGTGCATGCCCGCGTGATGCTCGACGAGCCGCTCGCGCCCGGATCGCAGGCGCGCTTCGGTTTTCCGACCGAGCACTGTCTTTTCTTCGACGCGGCAGGACGCCGCATTGGAACGCCATGAACACGCAACACATCATCGGGGCGCTGGAGGCGGTTCAAGCGTCGATCCTCGCCAACGAGAGCCAGATCGAGTCGCTGGACCGCGCCATCGGCGACGGCGATCACTTCATCAATGTGCGCCGCGGTTGCGACGTGCTGATGGCCATGCGCGACGAGCTGGTGCCGCTGCCGCCCGCGGCCGCCTTCACGAAGATCGGCATGAAGCTGCTGTCGACCATCGGCGGCGCGTCCGGCCCGCTGATATCGAGCTTCTTCATCGCCATGGGCAAGACCCTGGCCGGCATCGCGGAGCCCGATCGGCCGCAGTTCGCCGCCGCCTTCGTCGCGGGCGTGGAAGCCATCAAGAACCGTGGCAAGGCCGATCTGGGCGAGAAGACCATGCTCGATGTGCTGATCCCCGTGTCGCGGCTGCTGCAGCGGCTGGCCGATGAGGGTGCGCCCTTGGCGGCGTTGTGCGAGCAGCTCACTGCGGAAGCGCACCGGAACATGCTCGCCACGCGCGACATGATTGCGACCAAGGGCCGTGCGTCCTTTCTCGGGGAACGCGCGCTGGGCCACATCGACCCTGGATCGAAGACTTGCGAAGTCGCCATCACGGCGGTGTGCGAAACGCTCAAGGAGACCGCATGAAGAAATTCGTCAACGACGTGGACGCCATGCTGCGCGAGTCGCTGGGCGGCATGGTCGAGGCGCATCCGCAATTGCTGCGCGTCGAGTTCGAGCCGACCTTTGTCGCACGCTTCGAACCTGCGGCGAACAAGGTGGCATTGATTTCCGGGGGAGGCTCGGGCCACGAGCCCTTGCATGCTGGCTTTGTCGGGCGCGGCATGCTGGACGCGGCCTGTCCGGGCCAGGTCTTCACCAGTCCCACGCCCGACCAGATGCTGGCCGCGGCAGCCGCGACCGAGTCGGGCAAGGGCGTGCTGTTCATCGTCAAGAACTACGCCGGCGACGGCATGAACTTCCAGATGGCGAGCGAGATGCTGGAAATGGACAACGCCACCGTGCTCGTCAACGACGACGTGGCCGTCGAGAACTCCACCCACACGACCGGGCGCCGCGGCGTGGCAGGCACCCTGGTGGTCGAGAAGTCGGTCGGCGCCGCTGCCGAGCAGGGCGCGACGCTCGCTGAATGCAAGGTGCTCGGCGATCGCGTGAACGCGGCAACGGCGTCGATGGGCGTCGCCTTCACGAGCTGCACGGTGCCGGCGGCGGGACGACCGACCTTCGACATCGGCCTCGACGAGATCGAGATCGGCGTCGGCATCCACGGCGAGCCGGGCCGCCGCCGCGCGACGCACATGCCGGCCAACGAGATCGTGCGGCTGCTCATGGACGCGATCCTGGGCGACCTGAAGGCGAAGGCAGGGCGTGAGGTGCTGCTGCACGTCAACGGCTTCGGCGGGACGCCGCTGATGGAGCTCTACCTGTTGCACCATGCGGCCAATGCGCGCCTGAAGGCCGACGGGCTGGTGCCGGTGCGATCGCTGGTGGGCAACTACACGACATCGCTCGACATGGCGGGCGCGTCGCTGACAGTGACGCTGCTCGACGACGAACTGAAGACGTTGTGGGATGCGCCTGTGCACACTGCGGCATTGCGCTGGTAAGTCAGACAAATGCTGCGAACGAAGCATTTGGGCTGACTTGCACGGCATCGGCCGGTCGCGTAACGTCCTGTAACTTCACGTTCGCGCTTCGACGCCGTTTTCATGATCACCACACGCCGCTTCATCCAGTCCGTCGCCGCCACGCTCTGCGCGTCAGGGGCCTGGGCCCAGGATGCATCGCGCGCCCGAGCACCGCGTTCCTCGACGGCGCAGGGCGCATGGCCGACCCAACCCATTCGCCTGCTCGTAGGCTTTCCGGCAGGCGCATCGCCGGATCTTGCTGCGCGCGCGATTGCGGGGCCGCTCGCCAAGCTGCTGGGCCAGCCTGTCGTCGTCGAGAACCGCCCCGGCGCCAGCGGCAACCTGGCCGCGGACCAGGTTGCGAAGGCGCAGGACGATCACACCATCGGCGCGCTGATCAACGGCAATCTCACGATCGCCAGGCTGCTCAATCCCAACACGCCCTTCGATCCCGAGAAGGACTTCGCACCCATCAGCCTCATCGGCACGGCGCCGCTCGTGCTGGCGGTGTCGGGCGACGCTCTCGGCGCCAATCCGTCCGAATTGCTGCTGTGGGCGCGCAACCTCAACGATTCGGGCAAGTACGGCACGCCGGGCGTGGGGACCGTCGGCCATCTCGGCATGGAACTGCTCAAGAGCCGCACCAACATCACCGCGCGGCATGTGCCGTTCCCGGGCAATCCGCAGGTCATCAACGCCATGCTTGCCGGCCAGATCCAGTTGGCGCTGTTGCCGCCGGGTCTCGCGAAGCCGCATGTGAAGTCGGGCAAGCTGAAGGCGGTGGGTGTGACTTCGCCGATGCGCAGTCCCTTGTTCGATGAACTGCCGACGCTGCGCGAAGCCAATGTGCGGGGCGCCGACCTGGAGATCTGGACGGCGCTGGCTGCGCCTTCGAGCTTGCCGCCGGCGGCAGTGGCCAAGCTCAATGCTGCATTGGGAGAAGTGGTTCGCCTCGCCGAGGTCCAGCAGAGCCTGCTCGTCGCCGGTTGGCAGGCACAAGCCGGAACGCCGCAGGCGCTGGGCTATCGCATGCGCAATGACACGTCGCAGCTCGGCGGCGTGATCCTCATGCGTGGCATCCGCTCGGAGGTGTGAGGGCCCCCCGGCTTTTCACTTCGCTTCGCTGCGTGTAACTCCACCCCCCGAGGGGGAGGCGCGGCTCGCCTTGGGGCGGCCCGGCGGCGGGCGCATTCTTCCGTTTTCTAGAGCAGACGGGAGATTTCGCTGGCGGAGGCTAGCAATGCTGGAAGCATGGTTTCCTGCATCACTTTTGCGCTGGTGCGGTTTGCCTGGCCGCTGATGTTGAGCGCGGCGACCGCGCGGCCGGAGCGATTCACGATCGGTGCGGCGATGGAGACCAGTCCCTCTTCGAGTTCCTGGTTGACGAGGCACCAACCCTGGCGCCGCGCTTGCGTCACTTTTGCGAAAAGGGCATCCACGTCGGTCAGTGTGTGTTTCGTGAAGGCTTCGCGCGTCGACGCGGCGAGTCGCGCGCGGATCTCGTCGTCGTCGAGGTCGGACAGCAGCAGGCGGCCCATCGACGTGCAGTACGCCGGAAGGCGCGAGCCCACGCCAAGGCTGATGCGCATGATCTTGTGCGTGGGTACGCGCAGCACGTAGACGATGTCGGTGGCATCGAGCACCGCGGCGGAGCACGATTCCTGCACCTGCTGCACAAGCGCTTCCATGACCGGCTCCGCGCGATTCCAGATCGGCATCGACGAGAGGTAGGCGAAACCCAGGTCGAGGATGCGTGCCGTGAGACTGAAGAGCTTGCCGTCGCTCTCGACGTAGCCCAGGGTCTGCAGGGTGAGCAGGATGCGGCGCGCGCCGGCTCGCGTGAGACCGCTGGCGACGGCCACTTCGCTCAGCGTCTGTCGTGGGGCGCTCGCGCTGAACGACTTGATGACCTGCAACCCGCGCGCAAAGGACTGGACGTAACTGTCGCCAGGCGCGGGTGAAACCTGTTGTTTCCTGTGGGTTGCCATGGGATGTGATCTTCTCTAGAATTCATTATACGAACAACTGTTCGGTATGCGAACAAAATCGCAGGCAACATTTCAGTCGGACAATCTGCAAGCCAAGGCGTTCGGCTTTCCTTTCCTTCCCGGAGACAGATTTCATGATCAACAAGATCGCTCGCTCGGTCGCAGATGCCATGGCCGGCATCCAGGACGGCGCCACGGTGCTGATCGGCGGCTTCGGCACCGCCGGTATTCCCAATGAACTCATCGACGGCCTGATCGAACAGGGCGCCAAGGACCTCACCGTCGTCAACAACAACGCAGGCAATGCGGAAGCTGGCCTGGCGGCGCTGCTCAAGGCCGGGCGCGTTCGCAAGATCATCTGCAGCTTTCCGCGCCAGGCCGACAGCTATGTGTTCGACGAGCTCTATCGCACCGGCAAGCTCGAGCTCGAACTGGTGCCGCAAGGCAACCTCGCCGAGCGCATCCGCGCCGCGGGTGCCGGCGTTGGCGCCTTCTTCTGCCCGACCGGATTCGGCACGCAACTGGCGGGCGATCGCGAAACGCGCGAGATCAACGGCAAGCAGTACGTGCTGGAGTACCCGATCCGCGGCGATGTCGCGCTGATCAAGGCCGAGAAGGGCGACCGCTGGGGCAATCTCACCTACCGCAAGGCGGCGCGCAACTTCGGCCCGGTGATGGCAATGGCCTCCGATCGCACGATCGCCACCGTCCACGAGATCGTCGAACTCGGCGACATGGACCCCGAGACCATCGTCACCCCCGGCATCTTCGTCAACAGGATCGTCAAGATCGAGCGCGTCGCCACGCAGGCCGGCGGCTTCAAGAAGGCAGCATGACCATGAGCAACTACCAACGCCGTACCAAGGACCAACTCGCAGCGCGTGTCGCGCAGGACATCTTCGACGGAGCCGTCGTCAATCTCGGCATCGGCCAGCCCACGCTGGTGGCCAACCACCTGCCCGCCGGCCGCGAAGTGATCCTCCACAGCGAGAACGGCATTCTCGGCATGGGCCCCGCGCCGGCTGAAGGCCAGGAGGACTACGACCTCATCAATGCCGGCAAGCAGCCGGTCACGCTGTTGCCCGGTGGCGCCTTCTTCCACCATGCCGACAGCTTCGCGATGATGCGCGGCGGCCACCTCGACATCTGCGTGCTCGGCGCCTTCCAGGTCTCCGCCACCGGCGACCTCGCCAACTGGAGCACAGGCGAGGCAGGCGCCATTCCCGCGGTTGGCGGTGCGATGGACCTGGCCATCGGCGCCAAGCAGACCTGGGTCATGATGGATCTGCTCACCAAGAAGGGCGAGAGCAAGATCGTCGCCGAATGCACCTATCCGCTGACCGGCATCGGCTGTGTGAAGCGGGTGTATTCCGATCTCGCGACCATCGAATGCACGCCTGCCGGTCTGAAGCTCATCGACAAGGTCGAGGGCCTCGAACACGCTGAACTCGAAAAACTGGTCGGCCTGCCGATCGCCATCTGACAACGGAACCGAGACACACACCATGACCAACGAAGCCTTCATCTGCGATGCCGTTCGCACTCCCTTCGGCCGCTACGGCGGTTCGCTCTCCAGCGTGCGCGCCGACGACCTGGGTGCCGTTCCGCTCAAGGCACTGATGGAACGCAACAAGAAAGTCGACTGGCAGGCCGTGAGCGACGTGCTCTTCGGCTGCGCCAACCAGGCCGGCGAAGACAACCGCAATGTCGCGCGCATGTCGGCGCTGCTCGCCGGCCTGCCGCTCGAAGTCGGCGGCGGCACCATCAACCGCCTGTGCGGTTCGGGCCTGGATGCGGTCGGCACTGCGGCACGCGCCATCAAGGCCGGCGAGTCTGGCCTGATGATCGCCGGCGGCGTGGAAAGCATGAGCCGCGCGCCCTTCGTGATGCCCAAGGCCGAAAGCGCCTTCAGCCGCAACAACGCGGTGTACGACACCACCATCGGCTGGCGCTTCGTCAACAAGCTCATGAAGGCGCAGTACGGCGTCGACTCGATGCCCGAGACGGCCGAGAACGTCGCGACCGACTACAAGATCGAGCGCGAGGCGCAGGACCGCATGGCGCTTGCCTCGCAGCAGCGCGCCGTGGCAGCGCAGAAATCCGGGTTCTTCGACGCCGAGATCGTGCCCGTCACGGTCGCGCAGAAGAAGGGTGATCCGATCGTCGTCTCGAAGGACGAGCATCCCCGCGACACAAGCCTCGAAGCACTCGCCAAGCTCAAGGGCGTGGTGCGTCCCGACGGCACGGTGACGGCCGGCAATGCAAGCGGCGTGAACGACGGCGCGGCCGCGCTGTTGCTCGCCGACGAGGCGACGGCGGCCAAGTACGGCCTCACGCCGCGCGCCCGCGTGGTGGGCATGGCGACGGCCGGCGTGCCGCCACGCATCATGGGTATCGGTCCGGCGCCTGCGACCGAGAAGGTGCTGAAGCTCACCGGCCTCAAGCTCGACCAGATCGACGTGATCGAACTGAACGAAGCCTTCGCGGCACAGGGCCTCGCGGTGCTACGCCTCCTGGGCCTCAAGGACGACGACGCGCGCGTGAACATCAACGGCGGCGCGATCGCGTTGGGCCACCCGCTGGGCGCGAGTGGTGCGCGGCTCGCCACCACCGCCATCAACCAGCTGCACAAAGGTGGCGGCCGCTATGCGCTGTGCACGATGTGCATCGGCGTGGGGCAGGGCATCGCGGTCATCCTCGAGCGCGTCTGATCTCCTGACCCCATCCGTCGGCCGGCCCGCCTGCATTCGGGGCGCCCGGGTTTCGCGCTGAGCGCATGCCGGCCGCGCGAGCCTCTTCCTTCTTCATCACTCGTTCATCACCGGGCCTCGCTGTCCAGGGAAAATTCATGACTTTCAGATCGCTATCGTCGCGTCGTCAACTCGGTCTTTCCGCCTTCGCACTGGCGGCCGCTGCCTTGCTGCCGGTCGCGGCCAGCGCACAGCAATTCCCGACCAAGCCGATTCGCATCGTCGTGCCGTTCACCCCCGGTGGCGGCAACGACGTGTTCGCGCGCCAGATGGCCAAGAGCCTCGGCGAGCTTCGCAATCAGGGCGTCGTGGTCGAGAACAAGCCCGGTGCGGGTGGCAACCTCGGCACCGAATACGTGGTGAGAAGCGCGCCGGACGGAACGACCTTGCTGCTGGGGCATTCGGGCACTGTGTCTATCAACCCCGCGCTCTACAGCCATCTCAAGTACGACACGCAGAAGGACCTCGTGCCCGTGGCAATGTTCGCGTCTTCGGCCTTGCTGCTGGTCGTTCCGGCAAGCTCGCCGGTGAAGACGGTGGCCGATCTCGTGACCGCCGCGAAGGCGGCGTCCGGAAACTTCAACTACGCGTCCAGCGGGAGCGGCACCGGCGGTCATCTCACCGGCGAGATGTTGGGGCAGAGGAGCGGCGTGAAGATCAACCACATCCCCTACAAGGGCACGGCGCCTGCGTTGACCGATCTGGTGGGCGGGCAGGTACAGATGATGTTCAGCGTCATCCCGCCCGCGTTGGCGCTGGTCAAGAGCGGGCGCCTGCGGGCGGTGGCTGTCACTGGAAGCACGCGGCTGCCGTCGTTGCCGAATGTGCCGACCGTGGCCGAATCCGGCGTGCCGGGCCTCGCGAAGTTCGAGAGCACCTTGACCTACGGCATCCTCGCGCCGCGCGGTACGCCCGACGCGTTCGTCAAGGAGCTGTCGGGCCAGATGCTCAAGGTCGCGGCGACCGAAGAGTTCCAGTCGAGGCTCGGCGTCGAAGGCGCGGTACCTCTCCTGGGCGGGAGCTCCGAGTACGCGGCGCTGATCCGCAAGGAGAGCGCCCAGTGGGCCGAGATCATCAAGGTCTCCGGTGCCACCGTGGAGTGAGCTTTATCTCGCTTCCGATGCGGCACCTTGCCATACGAGGGTCGCTGCGGCGAGGTCTTCGAGCGCACTGCCGACGGCCTTGAAGACAGTGCGTTCCGAAGGCGAGAGCCTGCCGGATCGCTCGCCCCGGCAGAGCTGCGCCAGCGTCGCCTGGATGCCTTCCGGCGTGAGCGCATTCGCGGCGAATGCATCGAGCAGGTCTCCGGCTTTGGTCGGCGCCTCTTCTGTGTCGACAAACACACGCGCATCGGCGAAGCAGGAAGGATGAGCCTCCTTCATCGCGGGGGTGAAGCTGCCGATCAGATCGAGATGGGAGCCGGGGGTGAGCCATTCGCCCCTGACGAGCGGTGACGTGGCGAGCGTGGCGCAGGTCACGATGTCGGCGCCGCGAACGGCCGATTCAAGATCCGTGACCGCTTGCGCATTCCAGCCTTCCGACCGCCACTGCGCTGCCAGCGCTTGCGCGCCCTCAGCGCGGTGATTCCATACTTGTACTTCATCGATCTCGCGCACGCTCGCATGCGCGGCAGGCAGCAGGCGTGCGATGCGCCCGGTGCCCAGCACCAACAGCCGCTTCGCATCCGCGCGTGCCAGGAACGACGCACCCAGCGCCGAAGCCGCCGCAGTACGCCATGCGGTGATCTCGTTGCCATCGAACTGCGCCAGCGGCACGCCGGTGTGGGCGTCGTAGAGCACATAGGTCGCGTGCAACCCGGGCAGGCCGCGAGCACTGTTGCCGGGGAAGATGTTGATGGTCTTGATGCCGAGATAGCCCGCCTCGCTCCAGGCAGGCATGATCAGCACGGTGCCTTTGTCAGCGCCGGCTTCGACGGAATGGACGTGGCGCGGCGGCACGTTCGCTTCGCCCGCAAAGGCCTCGCGCAAGGCCGGAACGAGATGGTCGAACTTCAGGCGCGCGCGGGTCTGGTCTGCGTCGAGGATCTTCATGCGTGGACAATGTAGCCTTCCCGCAGCCGCGTCTCGCTCCGTTTTGAATCTCCCCATCATCACCGACCCGCACTTCTATGCGGTTGCCGTTCCCGCCGTGCTGATGCTCGGCGTCAGCAAGAGTGGCTTCGGCGCCGGCTTCGGCTCCCTTGCCGTACCGCTTCTTGCATTGGCCGTCACCGTCCCGCAGGCGGCGGCGATCCTGATGCCCGTGCTTCTGCTGATGGACCTGCTGGGGCTCGCTGCGTTCCGGCGTGACTTCGACCGCAAGCTGCTCCTGTTCCTCATTCCCTGTGGTCTTGTGGGCACGGTCATCGGAACGCTGCTCTTCAGGGTGCTGCCGGCGCACACGGTGGCGGGCATCGTCGGCGTCTTCACGCTGGCCTTTCTTGCGCAGCGGCTGTTGTTCCCGCCACGGCCCAACGGCCCGCTGCCATCGAAAACCACCGGCGCCGTGCTGACGACCATCAGCGGCTTCACCAGCTTCATCGCGCATGCGGGCGGGCCGCCGGTCAACGCCTACGTCATTCCGCTGCGGCTCGCGCCCGTCCCCTACACGGCGACGATGGCGTACTTCTTCTTCGTGGTGAACCTGAGCAAATGGGTGCCGTACGCGTGGCTGGGCCTGCTCGACTGGCGCAACATGGCGACCTCCCTCGCGCTCCTGCCGATCGCGCCCCTGGGCGTGTGGGTGGGAATCCGCATCGCTCGCCGCATCGATCCCGTCTGGTTCTATCGCTTCGTCTACCTCGGCATGCTCCTGACGGGCCTCAAGCTCAGCTGGGATGGATTCGTCGCCTGAGCCTCGGGGGATGTAATGCAAATATCTACGATTGCCGAGCCCCTTGCGCATGTGCAGAATTTCGGGATGCCCGTACCGTCGACGACGCCCGCCAATCTTGAGGATGAGGAGCTGCAGACTCTCGCGTCGGAGTGGCGTATCCGTGCCATGCAGGGTGACCAGCTCGCCCATCGCATGGCCCAGGCGCTCGAGGCGGAACAGCGCCGCCGCATCCGTGACACCGGCCTGCAGACCCTTGCGCCAGCAGCTTCTCCGGGGCCATCTCCTTGGTGGAAGTTCTGGTAAACATGATTTCCATCGACTTCGGTATCGGCCTCGCCCTGCTGAGTCTCTTCGGCGCGACCTTTCTTTCCAACCTGCTCGCACGCCGACGCGACAAGGCCCGCGAGTTCGATCCGCTCACGCGCGAGGCGCGAGAACTCCTCTTGCGGGAGCGCTCGGCGCCGATTCCGCTGTGTCCTACGCTCGGTCCCGAACACTGGGCCCGTCTGGAGGCCGTGCAGCCGAGCTGGCGCCGCAAGGGTTTCGAGGCGGCGCGTGCCCGCTACAACGAGGCGCGCAATGCATTCTCGCGCCATGACTTCAACGGCGAGCTCTACTACCCTGACCCGAACCTGATCGTCGGCGCCGCGCACGAAGTGCTGGCGCTCACCGAGCGCTTCTAGTCATCCCCCGCCTGTCGCTAGTGGTAGATCTTCTGCAGCAGGCGGATCAGCGTCTCGCGCTCGCGTGAGGTCAGCCGCGCGCTGGCGTCTGCTTCGAGCTGCACCACCGTCAGTTCCGCTTCGCGCACCAGTTCCTCGCCGGCCGGCGTCAAGTGAAGGCCGATCGCGCGACCGTCATGCGGGTGGGGGCGCCGTTCGATCAGTCCGCGGCCATCCATCGCGGCGATCAGGCTCACGAGATTGGGCGGCAGGATGTCCAGCGTGGAACAGAGCTGGCGGGACGTGGCGCCCGGGTTGTGGGCCAGCAGCGACAGCACCGAAAAATCGACCTGCTTCAGGCCATACGCGGCCATGCGCTCCGAGAACACCTCGCTGATGATCAGCCAGGCCCTGCGGGCGTTGTAGCCGACCAACGTTTCGAGCACCCGGGTGTCCAGGCGATCGGAACGCGGCGCCTGGGCGTGCGTGGCGGGAATGGATTTCTTACGGAGAACTGCCATGCCCCCGAGCGTAACTGTCTTCGACGCCTGTGGGAGCCCCTCAGAGGGTGGATTGCGCGGTGACGCCTTCGCACGCGCGCTTGACGATGCCGAGTCGCATCTCGAACTCCGGCAACGCCCAGCGCCGAAAGGCAGCGCCGGGTGCCGACCAGCGCTCGTCGCTGGGCGCCGCGTTCTCGATGCGAGCCCAGGCCCAGGCCAGCAGGGTGATCATCACCACGCGCAGGTAGTCGTCAGCGACCTCGTAGGGCAGCGCCGCATCTGCCTGCGCAGCGATGGTGATCGTGGTGGTGAGATAGCGCAGCTGCGCCAGCCGGCGCTGCACATCGGCGTCGATCTCGCGCGAGGCGTCGAGTTCGTCGCGCAGCTCGATCAGCACCCCCGACATGCCGGCGCCGCCGTCGGCCAGCACCTTGCGCACCAGCAGGTCGATGGCCTGGATCTCGTTCGTGCCCTCGTAGATCATCGTCACGCGCGAATCGCGCACGACCTGTTCGATGCCCCATTCGCGCACATAGCCGTGGCCGCCGAAGACCTGCAGGCATTCGCTCGCGCCGAGAAAGGCCTGCTGGCTGCAAGCGGCCTTCAGTACGGGCGTGACGTGCGCACACCAGCGTTGTGCACGTTCGCGCAGCTTGGGATCGGGATCATGCCGTGCGACGTCGAGCTGGACGGCGGTGCGGTAGGCGATGACCCGGGAACCATCGATCCAGGCCCGTTGCGTGTCGAGAATCCGGCGGATGGCCGGGTGCTCGGCCACGAGGTCGGCAGTCTCGCCACCCCGGCTTTCAGGGACGGGGCCGGGCGCGCGCATCTGACGCCGCTCGTGCGCATAGGCGTCGGCCTTCTGCCAAGCGGCGTCGAGCAGTCCGATGCCCTGGAGCGCCACGTGGAGGCGCGCCGCATTCATCATCACGAACATCGCGGCGAGGCCGCGGTTGGGTTCCCCTATCAGCCAGCCGGTGGCGTCGTCGAAGCGCATCACGCAGGTCGAACTGCCGTGCAAGCCCATCTTTTCCTCGATGCGCTCGCAATGGACCGCGTTGCGCGATCCGTCGGGCATCAGCTTGGGCACGAGCACCAGCGACAGTCCCTTGGGGCCGGCCGGCGCGTCGGGCAGGCGACAAAGCACCAGGTGAATGATGTTGTCGGTGAGGTCGTGCTCGCCGCCGGAAATGAAGATCTTGCCGCCGGCGACGCGGAAGCTGCCATCGGCCTGCGCGACGGCGCGGGTGTGCACCTGGCCCAGGTCGCTGCCGGCATGGGCTTCGGTAAGGCACATCGTGGCGAGCCACTCGCCGGTGGCGATCTTCGAGAGGTAGCGTTGCTTCAGTTCGTCGCTGCCGTGGTGCTTGAGGCATTCGTACGCGCCGTGCAGCAGCCCCGGCGCCATGGTGAGCCCATGATTGGCTGCACTGAGCCATTCGAAGAGAACGGCTTCGAGCACGGCCGGCAGACCTTGGCCACCGTCTTCAATGGCGGCGGAGAGCGCAGGCCAGCCGCCGTCGACGAAAGCTCGGTACGCCTCGCGAAAGCCGGGCGGCGTGACCACCTTACCCTCGACGAAGCGACAACCGACCTCGTCGCCGGTCCTGTTCACCGGTGCGATGACTTCGGCGACCAACTTGCCAGCCTCGTCGAGAACCTGCGCCTGCAGCGCGTCGTCGAGCTCCGCGAACGGTCGCAGGGCGCGTAGACGCGGGACGGCGCCGAGCACCGTGTTCAACACGAAGCTCACATCGTCGGGGCGGGGCTGGTAATTCATCGCGAATCGGCGCGTGTCAGGATTCGGCCGTGAAGCCGATCTTCTTGACCAGCGGACCCCAGCGCTCGTACTCGCTCTGAATCGACTTCTTCATTTCCTCGGGCGTCGAGCCGTTCGCGACCAGGCCGACGGCGAACAGCCCGTCGATGATTGCCGGGTCCTTCAGTGCGGTGGTGATCGCTGCGTTGGCTGCGCTGACCACGCTGGCAGGCGTCTTCGCAGGTGCGATGAAGCCGAACCATTCCTCGGCGACGATCTCGGGGAAGCCTTGCTCCGCAAACGTCGGCACGTCGGGGAAGTACGGCGCCCGCTTGTTGCCCGACGTGGCGAGCACGCGGAGCTTGCCGGCCTTCGCGAACGGGAGATAGTCGCCGGCCGGCGTCATGCTCGAGGCGATCTGCCCGCCGACCACGTCGTTCACTGCAGGCAGCGAACCACGGTAGGGGACGTGCTTGAGTTCCGTGCCGCTGTTGAGGGCCAGCAGCGCGCCGAGAAAGTGCGGCGTCGACCCCGCGCCCGGCGAACCGTAGCTGGCGTCCTTGGGATTGGCCTTGGCCCACGCGATGTAGTCCTTCAGCGTCTTCACTTCCGCCGGGACCATCGGGCCGACGGCCAGGCCGTGCGTCATGACGGCGCCGATCGAGATCGGCGCGAAATCGCTGATCGCGTAGTTGAGCTTGCTGTAGATGTGCGGATAGGTCGATAGTGCCGAGGCTTGGCAGACCGCCAGGACCGAGCCGTCGGCTGGCGAAGTCTTGAGCGCTTCGAGCGCGATCCGGCCGCCCGCGCCGGGCCGGTTGTCGACCACTGCGGCATTCTTGGTGAACGCGGTGTTGCCGAGCTTGTCGCCGACACGTCGCGCGACGCTGTCGCCTGCGCTCCCGGCCGGGAAGCCGTAGAGGATCTTCACCTGGTTGAGCGCTTCCGCGAGCGCCGCGACCGGATGCAGCGCACCGAGGACGGCGGTCGCGCCAAGGGTCTGGACGAAATGTCGGCGGGTGGTCATGTCTTGTCTCCTAGGTCTTCATTGAACAGGTTCTTCGGGCTCAGCGCGGCGCCATGCGCAGCGCGCCGTCCAGGCGGATCACCTCGCCGTTGAGGTGGCCGTTGGTCACGATGTGGCAGGCCAGTTCGGCGAACTCCGAGGGCTTGCCCAGGCGTGGCGGGAAAGGTATCGACGCGGCCAGGGACTGCTGGATGGGCTCCGGCAGTTCCTTGAGCAGGGGCGTTGCGAACAGGCCCGGCGCGA
Source organism: Variovorax sp. P5_A3 (assembly GCF_056400665.1). Lineage (NCBI taxonomy): Bacteria > Pseudomonadati > Pseudomonadota > Betaproteobacteria > Burkholderiales > Comamonadaceae > Variovorax > Variovorax sp. P5_A3. The sequence goes on from NZ_JBFUKW010000005.1 coordinate 236,385, forward strand.
TAGTGCATACGCGGATGCCGTGCTGCGCGAGGTCGCGTGCCATCGGCAATGTCATGCCGACGAGCCCGCCCTTCGAAGCGCTGTAGGCCTGTTGGCCGACCTGGCCGTCGAAGGCCGCGACCGAGGCGGTGAACATCATCACGCCGCGCTCGCCGCCTTCGATCGGTTCGAGCTTGGCGCAGCGCGCCGCATAGAGGCGACTGATGTTGTACGCACCGATGAGGTTGACGTTGACCACGCGCACGAAGTCTTCCAGCGGCGCGGGGTTGCCGTCCTTTCCGACGATGCGCTTGGCGCTGCCGATGCCGGCCACGTTCATGAGGATGCGCGCGGGGCCGTGCGCGGCTTCGGCCTTGTCGAGCGCGGCCGTGACGCTGTCGGCCTGCGTGATGTCGCAGACGCAGGCAATGCCGCCGATCTCGGCGGCGACCTTTTCGGCCAGCGCGGCATTGACGTCGAGCACCGCGACCTTGGCGCCGAGTCGCGCGAGCTCGCGCGCCGTGGCTTCACCGAGGCCGGAGGCCCCGCCGGTGACGAGTGCGGCTTGTCCTTGGATGTTCATGGCGTGTGTCTCCTGGAGTGGTTTATCGGGGCTTCAGCGTGAAGGGGAGCGCGTCGGCATGCAGGGCCTCGGCCAGCGCGGCACGGTGCTTGAGCACGGCGCGCTGGTTGATGGAGCCCTTGTCGGTCACTTCGCCCTTGTCGATCGAGGGCGGCTCGGAAACGATGTGCGCGCGCGCGATGCGGTTGGCGCTGCCGGTGCTCGACGCGGCGAGCGTGTCGAGCAGTTGCTGGATTTGCGCCTGTACGGGCGGGCTTTCGACCACGTCCTTCATCGAAGCATCGGGGGAGAGGCCGGCCAGCGCGCGTACGGCTTGTGTCGGGAAGATCAGCGCGCCGACTTCCTTGAGGTTGATGCCGGTCAGGACCACGTCCTGCACATACGGCGCGCCGGCCGCGATGATCTTCGCGCGCAGGGGGCCGACGCTCACGAAGGTGCCGGTCGCCAGCTTGAAATCCTCCGCAATGCGGCCATCGAAGCGCAGGCCGCGGTGGATGTCCTTCTCGTCGATCCACTGCACCGCGTCGCCGGTACACAAGAAACCTTCCTCGTCGAAGGCCTCGCGCGTGGCTTCAGGTGCGCGCCAGTAGCCGGGCGTGACGTTGGGGCCGCGATAGCGCACCTCCGTCTTGCCGTCGACGTCGACGAGCTTCAACGTCATTCCGGGTGTCGGCACGCCGACGTCCCCGGCGCGCACGTTCGGGCTGTTGATGAACATCGCGGAGGGGCCCGACTCCGTCATGCCCAGACCGGTGGCCATGACGATGCGCTCGCCGATCTCGGCTTCCTGGATGGAATGCAGCAGGTCCCAGATGGGCTGGGCCAGGCCGGCGCCCGAGTAGAAGAACATGCGAACGCGCGAGAGCAGGGTCTTGCGCAGTTGCGCATCGGATTGCATCGCCTGCGCGATGGCTTCGAAGCCGGTCGGAACGTTGAAGTAGACGGTCGGTGCGATCTCCCGCAGGTTGCGCAGCGTTTCCGCCATGCCCGCGGGCGTCGGCTTGCCATCGTCGATGTAGAGCGTGCCGCCGTGGTAGATCGTGATGCCGACGTTGTGGTTGCTGCCGAAGGTGTGGTTCCACGGCAGCCAGTCGATGAGGATCGGCGGTGCTTCGGCCAGTGCCGGCAGCGACTGGGCAATCTGCACCTGGTTGGCGCACCACATGCGCTGCGTGTTGACGACCGCCTTGGGCATCTTGGTGGAGCCCGAGGTGAACAGGAACTTGGTGATCGTGTCGGGACCCGTCGCTGCCATGGCGGCGTCGACTGCCGGTGTCGCCGGCGTGGCGAGCAGGCGGTCGAACGGGGTGAGCTTGCGCCCCGCGAGTTCGGGCGAAGCCTTGCCCGTATCGCCTTCGCCACCGTGACCGCGCTGAACGACCACCTCGACATCGTCCGGCACGACGGCGGCGATGGCGCGGCCGAAGCGCGCGGCGTCGCTGGCGAACACGAGCCCGGGCGTCAGCGTGTCGAAGACGTGGCGCAGCTTGTCGTAGTCCTGGCTGACGGTGGAGTAGGCAGGAGATGCCGGGCAGTAGGGGATGCCGGCGTAGATGCAGCCGAGCGACAGCAGCGCGTGTTCGAGGCTGTTCTCGCTCAGGATCATCACCGGGCGCTCGGCGCTCAGGCCTCGGTCGAGCAATGCCTGGCCAATGCGGCGTGCGCCCTGCAGCGCCTGCGAATACGTGAGGTGCTGCCACTCGCCCGTACTGCCGTCGGGCAACTGCTCGCGGCGCGCCATGAAGCTGCGGTCCGGCGCGACCTGCGCCCAGTGCAGCAGTCGGTCCGTGATGCGCTCGGCGTAGTCGCCCAGCGGCTGGGTGGCTTGCAGATAGCGGACGCCCGATGCGCCTTCGCGCAGGCTGACGTGACGCACGCCGAAGTCCAGGGGGCGATAGCGGGGCTCTGCGTCGGTGCGAATGGCTTGCATGGGGTCCTCGGATCGTCTGGAGGGTCAGGATTTCTGCACTTTGGCGGCCTTGCCTTCGAGGAAGGCGCGCACGCGTTCCTTGGCATCGGGTGCGCTTTGAGCGATGCCCGCCATGAGCGCTTCGGTGAAGAAGCCGTGGTCGGCCGGCTGTTCGGCGATGCGCGGCAGGGCGTGCATCAGCGCGTAGTTGGTCAGCGGTGCGTTGGTTGCAACGCGCTTCGCGAGCTCGACCGCCTTGTCGAAGGCCGTGCCTTCGGGCACGAGGTACTGCGCGAAGCCGGCGCGTTCGCCTTCTTCGGCGTTGTAGACGCGGCCGGTCATCATCATGTCGGTCATGCGCGCGGCGCCGATGAGTTTGGGAATGCGGACCGAACCGCCGCCGCCGACGAAGATGCCGCGCGAGCCTTCCGGCAACGCGTAGAAGGTGCTCGCGTCGGCCACACGGATGTGGCAGGCGCTTGCGAGCTCCAGTCCTCCGCCGACCACCGCGCCGTGGAGCGCGGCGATCACCGGCACCGGGCCGTATTGCACGAGATCGAGCGCCGCGTGCCACATGCGCGAGTGCTGCAGGCCCTGGCCGGCGTCGCGCTCCTGAAGTTCGGAAAGGTCCAGCCCGGCACAGAAGTGCGGGCCCTCGCCGTCGATCACCGCGGCACGCACTGTCGGGGGCAGGTTTTCGAAGGTATTGCGCAGCGCGAGGATCAGCGCATCCGACAACGCGTTGCGCTTGGCGCCACGTGTCAGGCGGATGATGGCGATGTCGCCCTGGAGTTCGAGCTGGAGGTCGGTATGGGTCATGATTGCATTCCGGAGTACGATCGATTATGGTTATAGAAAATAATCAATTCAAGCCGCGCGACAGGGTGCGGCATGAGGATTTACCCTAAGCCGCAAACCGCCCGGAGACAACGCCATGGACCACCAGAACCTGATCGCGATCGACACTCACACGCATGCGGAGGTGAGCTGCTGGAATCCCTTCGACAACTACGGCGAGGAATACGACCGTGCCGCCGACAAGTACTTCCGGTCCAGCCGGCGTCCGACGATCCAGGAAAGCATCGACTACTACCGGGAACGCAAAATCGGCCTGGTGATGTTCATGGTCGACGCCGAGTCGAACATGGGCCGCCGCCGCATCCCCAACGAGGAGATCGCCGAAGCCGCGCAGAAGAACCCCGACATCATGATCGCCTTTGCCAGCATCGACCCGCACAAGGGCAAGATGGGCGCGCGCGAGGCGCGGCGGCTGATCGAGGAGCACGGCGTCAAGGGCTTCAAGTTTCACCCGACGGTGCAGGGCTTTCACCCTTACGACAAGATGGCGTGGCCCATCTACGAGGTGATCAACGAATACGGGCTTCCGGCCGTGTTCCATACCGGCCACAGCGGCATCGGCTCAGGCATGCGCTGCGGCGGCGGCCTTCGTCTCGAATACAGCAACCCGATGCACCTGGACGACGTCGCCATCGACTTCCCCGACATGCAGATCGTGATGGCGCATCCGAGCTTTCCGTGGCAGGACGAGGCCCTGAGCGTGGCGACGCACAAGCCGAACGTCTGGATCGACCTGTCGGGCTGGAGCCCCAAGTACTTTCCGAAGCAGCTCGTGCAGTACGCCAACACCCTGCTGAAGGACCGCGTGCTGTTTGCGAGCGACTACCCGCTGATCACGCCTGACCGATGGCTCAAGGACTTCGAGGATGCCGGTTTCAAGCCCGAGGTGGTGCCCGGCATCCTCAAGGGCAATGCGGTTCGCCTGCTGAAGCTCGACCAGTAGGTCGGCGCGCGGGCATTACGAGGTCTTTTCTTCCTCGATCCGGTCCCAGTCCAGGCTGGAGCGCAGGCGCCGCTCTTCGCGTTCGCGCGCCATCTGTTCCTGGAATTGCTGGCGTCCTTCCTTCGCAACCGCGATCAGCTTTGCCCTGTCCTTGTAGTGCGGATAGGTCTCGTGCATGAGCTCGATATTGCGACGCCGGAAGCGCATGGCCGTTTCGCGCGCTTCATGCGCGGGCCAGCCAAGCCCTTCGAGCACCGAGCGGGCGCTGCGCAGCGACGACTCGAACATCTCGCGCTCGATGAATTCGACCTTCCGATCGAGCAGTTGGTAGAGGTGCGCCACATTGCGCGCGCGCGCAACGATCCTTGCGTTGGGAAAGTGCTCGCGTGCCAGGTCCACGATTTCGAGCGATTGCTCCATGTCGTCGACCGCGATGACCAGCACCTTGGCGGTGCCGGCGCCTGCGGTGCGCAGAAGATCGAGCCGGGTCGCATCCCCGTAGAAGACGCGAAAGCCGAATTCGCGCAGGCTCTCGATGGTGTCTGGATCATGGTCCAGCACGGTGATTTTGAGGCCCTGCGCGCTCAGCATGCGACCGACGATCTGTCCGTAGCGACCGAAGCCGCAGATGACGACCTTGGCATCCTGCTGCTCGGAGATTTCCTCCATGCTCGTCGGCGCGTGGGCGCTGTAGCGCGGGAGAACCCACTTGTCGATCGCGACCAGCAGCAGCGGCGAGACCAGCATCGACAGCGCGACCGCCCCGATCAGGAAGGACGCGACGCCGTGCGGCAGCACATTCGGCCCGGCGGCCTGGAACACGACGAAGGCGAACTCGCCACCCTGCGCGAGCAGCAGCGTGAACACAGGCCGCTGCTGGTAGGGAATCCCCATCGCCTTCGCCAGGGCGTAGATCACGACGAACTTGAAGACCATGAAGCCGACGACGACCAACGCCATCAGCAGGGGCTGGGCGAGCAGCACGCCGAAATCGATGCTCATGCCGACGGCGATGAAAAAGAGCCCGAGCAGCAGGCCCTTGAAGGGCTCGATGTCGGTCTCGAGCTCGCGCCGGTATTCGCTCTCCGCCAGCAGCACGCCGGCCAGGAAGGCGCCCAATGCCATCGAGAGGCCGATGAACTGCATCAGCGCGGCGATGGCGACGACCAGCAACAGGGCGGCAGCGGTAAATATCTCGGGCGTGTTGCTGCGTGCGATCCAGCGAAACACCGGACGAAGGGCGAGTCGACCGCCGAGCACGATGCCACCGATGACGCCGACGATCTTCAGGCCTTCGAGTGCCCGTTCGGCGCCGCTTAAATCGGTACCCGCATCGGCGCCGACCGCCAGCAGCGGCAGCAGCGCCAGGATCGGAATGGCCGCCACGTCCTGGAACAGCAGGATCGAGAAGCCGGCCTGCCCGCTGGACGTGAGAAGCAGATTGCGCTCGCCGAGCACCTGCAGCGCGATCGCGGTCGACGACAGCGCCAGTCCCAGCGCCGCCACCAGTGCGACTCGCCAGTCCGCACCCGCCGCCCAGCCGACCAGGAACAGCACCGCGGCGCAGGCCAGCACCTGCGCGGATCCCCAGCCGAAGATCGGCTGGCGCAGGCTCCAGAGGCGCTTGGGTTCCAGTTCGAGCCCGACCAGGAACAGCATGAGCACCACGCCGAACTCGGCGAAGTGCAGGATGTCCTCGACATTGGTGACCAGCCCGAGCCCCCACGGCCCGATGGCAATGCCGGCAGCGAGGTACCCGATGATCGAGCCGAGCCCGAGCGCCTTGGACAGTGGCACCACCAGCACCGCAGCGCCGAGGTAGATCAGGGAATTGACGAGCCAGGCCGGGGCGTGCGCCATGGTCAGGCCCCCCCGTGGACGACCGGCCTGTCCACCTCGGGCACCGCGCAACTCGCGCAGGTGTCCAGGTCTTCGAGTTCGGGCCAGTTCGGATAGGTGGAAAGCCGGTCCTTGAAGACGGCGACATGCGCCGACACCTCGCTGGCCGGGGCGCTGCGCGCACCGTGGAACAGCAGCGGCGGGAGAAATCGCATGCCGCAGAGCGCGGCGGTCTGCTCGTAGGGCGGCAGGAAAGCGTCGAAGAAGTAGCGGTTGTAGCTTTGAGGGTGGTAGCTCGCCTCAGGACCGCCGGTGGTGGCGACCAGCCAGAAATCCTTGCCCTCCAATGCGCTTCCCTGGGTGCCATAGGCCCATCCGTAGCCGAGCACTTCGTCCATCCAGAGCTTCTGCAGCGCGGGCATCGAATACCACTGGATCGGGTGCAGCAGCACGAGCAAGTCGGCGCGGGCGAGACGGCGCTGCTCGGTATCGACATCGATCGCGTAGTCGGGGTAGCTGTCGTAGAGGTCGTTCACCTCGACACCCGGCACCGCCTGCGCTGCCTTCAGCAACTGGAGGTTGACGCGCGAGTCTCTCCAACGCGGATGCGCGGCGATGAGGTAGATGCGCGGGGTGCTTTCCGGGTTTGTTGTTGTCGGCATCCCGCGAACATAGCGTACTCCGTGCGCGGCTACCATGACGGCTGTTTCAGCCTCGAGGAGCCTTTCATGCCGGTGGTCCTGGTCGCCAATCCCAAGGGCGGAGTCGGAAAATCCACGCTTGCAACCAACATCGCGGGCTATTTCGCCAGCCGTGGTCACGCGGTGATGCTCGGGGATATCGATCGCCAGCAGTCATCTCGGCTGTGGCTCAATCTGCGGACGCCGCAGGCGCGAGAGATCCGGAGCTGGGACGCTTCCGAGGACGGCAACGTCGTGCGGCCGCCGCGCGGGACGACCCACGCCGTCATCGACACGCCGGCCGGTCTGCACGGCTCCCGCTTCAAGGATGTCGTTGCGCTGGCCGACAAGGTGCTCGTGCCCTTGCAGCCCAGCATCTTCGATATCTATGCGACACGGGATTTCCTCGACAAGCTGCTGTCGCACCGTCATGCCGACAAGGCGCAGGTGGCCCTGGTCGGCATGCGCGTCGATGCCCGCACGCTGGCGGCCGACCGCCTGCGGGAGTTCGTCTCCGGTCTCGACGTGCCGGTGCTGGGGGAGCTTCGGGATACGCAGAACTACGTCCAGCTCGCAGCCCGCGGACTCACGCTGTTCGATATCGCGCCCGGCCGGGTGCAGCGCGATCTGGAGCAGTGGGAGCCGATTCGCCAGTGGCTCGACGCCTGAGGTTTTCCCCTAGTCAGCTTGTCGCGGCGTGGACAGGCGCAGCGCCGGCGCACCGATAAAGTGAATTGCATGAAAAAGACCTTCCAGACCCTCCAGGATCTCGCCGCATGCGTCGGCCAGGAAGTCGCCGTGAGCGACTGGATCACTATCACGCAGGAGCAGGTCAACCTGTTCGCCGAGGCCACCGGCGATCACCAGTGGATTCACGTGGATGTCGAAAAGGCCAAGGCGGGCCCGTTCGGTGGTCCCATTGCCCATGGCTTCCTGACCTTGTCCCTGTTGCCGCGGATCTACGAGACGGCCATGAGCGTGGTCGAGTCGCGCATGGGGGTGAACTACGGGCTGAACCGCGTCCGCTTCATGGCGCCGGTGCCGGTCGGCGGGCGCGTGCGCGGTCGGATGAAGTTGCTGACCTCGGAGCCGATTGCGAACGACGGGCTTCAGATGACCTGGGAAACCACCATCGAACTCGAGGGCTCGCCCAAGCCGGCCTGTGTCGCCGAATCGGTCGTCCGCAGGTATCCGTAGCTCGCCCCCAGGCTTCGCGCACTTCGTGTCGCTTCGCCTACCCCCTGCCGGGGGCACCACCGGCGGACCGGCGGAGCCGGTTCCGCGGTGGTTCGCGAAGGGAAGAGATGCCGTCGGTCGCTAGCGGAAGTCGTTCTGGCGCCACGCCTCGAAGACGGTGACGGCTACCGCGTTCGACAGGTTCAGGCTGCGTTGGCCTTCGCGCATTGGCAGGCGGAGCCGTTGCGGCGGGGCGAAGCTCTCCCGCAATTCGGGTGCGAGGCCCCTTGTTTCCGAACCGAAGACGAGCCAGTCGCCCGGCTGGAATGCGACGTCGTAGACCACGTGGGTGCCGCGCGTGGTGAGCGCGAACATTCGGTTGGGCGGTGGGCGCTGGGTGTCGAGCAGGGTTGGCCAATCCGGGTGGCGCAGGACTTGCGCGTATTCGTGATAGTCCAGTCCCGCCCGGCGCAGCAGGCGGTCGTCCATCGAGAAGCCGAGGGGCTCGACCAGATGCAGGGTGCAGCCCGTGTTGGCGGCCAGGCGGATGACGTTGCCGGTGTTGGGCGGGATCTCGGGTTCGACGAGGACGATGTGAAACATGACGTCGATTGTCGACGTGTCGACGGCGCTCAGGCGGGCGCCTCCGTCCGCGCGAGCACGATCGCCGTCACATGCGATGCGCCACCCGTGCGCAGCACGTCGGCGGCGGTGAATAGGGATGCGCCGCTCGTCATTACGTCGTCGACCAGCACGACGCGGCGCTCGCGGACGGTCGTGGCGCGCAGCGGCTCCAGGGCGAACGCTCCGCGCAGGTTGCGCAGCCGTTCGGCCCGGGTAAGACCGCTTTGTGCCGTGGTTTCCCGGATTCTCAGCAGCAGGGTGGCATCGGTTTTCCGCGGCGCCAGTCGCCTTGCGAGTTCGTGCGCCTGATTGAAGCCACGTTCGCGCAATCGGGCCGGTGCAAGAGGCATCGGCAGGACGAGGTCCGCCTTCTCGATCGCGGGCTCCACCCAGGGCGCGCTGCGCAGCAGGGTCGCGAGTGGTCCGGCCCGGCCTGCGTCGCCGCGAAACTTGAACTCAGCGATGCATTCCGGCCACGGCCACACATAGGCGCAGGCCGCGAGGCAGGCATCCAGTGGCGGGGGATTCCGCACGCACTCGCCGCACTGCGAAACGCCATCGGGCACCTGCAGCGCGCAGGTCTTGCAGCGTGGCGCCGGAGGAGCAAAGCGCGCGACGCACGCGTCGCACACCGCCTGCGCGGGCCAGGCGCGGCAGACGACGCACTGGCTCGGCAGGCGGTTGAGCAGGCCCGGGAAAGGCCGTTCGATCCAGCGGCTGAACATCCCTCAATATACTGAGCAGCCCATGTCCACCGCGCCTTCACACCGCCCGCCGACCATCGACGCCACGGCGGCCGCGCGATGGAGTCGGCTTGCGCCGGATTCGACATCCCCCTGGCTGCACGAGGAAATCGGTCGCCGCATGGAGGACCGGTTGCAATGGATAAAGGCCAAGCCGCGCCACTGGGCCGACTGGTCGCCTCTGCGTGGCGGGCTGGAAGCCCACGCGCTGGTCGCGCGGCGCTACCGCGATGCCGCCTCATACGTGATCGAGCCGGAGGCCGTCCTGGTCCCGTCGACCGGCAAGGCGCTCGCTGCGCCGTGGTGGTCGGCCCGGCGGTGGCAGGGTCCGCAGCCCAGCTTCGACGCGTCCCCGGAAGACGGCGTGGACCTGCTCTGGGCCAACATGGCGCTCCACATGGCGGCCGACCCGGAAGCGCTGATTGGGCAGTGGCATCGTCGGGTCGCGACCGACGGCTTCCTGATGTTCTCGTGCTTCGGCCCCGATACCTTGATGGAACTGCGAGCGTTGTACAGGCGCCTTGGGTGGACGCCGGCAAGCCACGAGTTCACCGACATGCACGATTGGGGCGACATGCTGGTCCATGCCGGCTTCGCGGAGCCGGTGATGGATATGGAACGCATCGTGCTTACCTGGGCCGATGCCGACGCGGCCCTGGCCGAGTTGCGCAGTCTTGGGCGCAATCTTCATCCCGGTCGCTTTCCGGCATTGCGCGGCAGGAACTGGCGGAGTGCGCTCGTCAGGGCGCTGCCTGAACTTGCGCCGGCCGAAGAGGGCGGCGGGCGGATCGGACTGACTTTCGAAGTGATCTATGGCCATGCCTTCAAACCGACCCCGCGAGTTGCCCTTTCCGCCGAAAGCGCCGTGTCCCTGCGCGAGATGCGATCAATGCTTCAGCGCGGCCGTCCCGGCGTATGAGTGAGTGTTGCATGACCCGCTACAATCCGGCGCTGCGTGAACTCCCGGGTATTGTCCCGTGATCGAGGCCTGTCGGACATGGGTTTGACAGCGATCGACGCACCGATTTGCTGAACTCGCCCGTGTCGAATTCCGTGTTTCGTTTTGCCACCGTTTCAGGCCAGAGCATCCATTGGTTCCTGAAGCGGAACTGCTCGGTCACGCCGAGCCAGCTTGGCTGGCTCTATGCGTCGCTCTGCGTCGTTTCTCTTGGCATCGGAACCGTCTTCTGGCTGAACGGCGCACGACTCGTGCTGCCGTTTGCCTGGCTCGAACTCGCCGGGGTGGGGTTTGCATTCGTGCTGTATGCACGGCATGCGACTGACGGCGAAAAGATCGCCCTGCAAGGAGGGCGGTTGGTGGTCGAACTCGAGAACGGCGGGCACTATGAACGCACGGAATTCTTGCCGCACCAGGTGCGGGTCGAGCCGCAGGACAGCGATCGCTCGCTGATCGAGGTCTCGGGTCAGGGTCGTTCGGTCAGGGTGGGGCGCTATGTGCGCCCGGAGTTGCGCGCGGCGCTGGCGCGCGAGATTCGCATGGCATTGCGCAGTGCCTGAGGGGGCAGGCGCAATGTGTCACCGTGGGGACCGGTGGGTTAACAGGAAAATGAAGAAGTGAACACGATGAAGAGCAATTGGCGCAACAAGATCTGGCCGGCGAATCTGCTGCTGGCTGCCGGCGCGGCATTCAGCGGCGCGGCACACGCAGTCGGTGACCTGCCCGGCGGGCCGTCCGTGCGTCAGTTGAATCTTCCGGTGGGTGTCACCAAGATCTCGCAAGAGCAGCATTTCCTGCACACGGTGATGATGATCCTGTGCACCGTGATCTTCGTGGCGGTGTTCGCCGTCATGTTCTATTCGATCTGGAAGCACCGCAAGTCGGTTGGCCACAAGGCGGCCAACTTCCACGAATCGGTGGTGGTCGAGGTCATCTGGACCATCGTGCCTTTCATCATCGTCATCCTGATGGCCCTGCCGGCCACACGGGTGCTGGTGGCCCAGAAGGACACCACCAACTCCGACCTGACGATCAAGACCACCGGCTACCAGTGGAAGTGGGGCTATGACTACCTGAAGGGCGAAGGCGAGGGCCTTTCCTTCATCTCGACGCTCGACAGCTCGCACCGAGCAATGTCCGACGCCGGCGCCCACGGCGATGTGCCCGACAACTACCTGCTCAAGGTCGACAACCCGCTGGTCGTGCCGGTCGACACCAAGGTCCGGATCATCACCACGGCCAACGACGTGATCCACGCCTTCGCCGTGCCGCAACTCGGCGTCAAACAGGACGCGATCCCCGGCTTCGTCCGCGACACCTGGTTCCGCGCCGAGAAGGTGGGTGACTATTACGGTCAGTGCCAGGAACTGTGCGGCAAGGAACACGCCTTCATGCCGATCCACGTGAAGGTGCTCTCCAAGGTCGACTACACCGCCTGGGTGGACGGCAAGCGCAAGGAAGCGGCCGCCAAGCAGGACGACCCGAACAAGGTCTGGACCCTTCCGGAAATCCTGGCCCGCGGCGAGAAGGTCTATGCGGCCAACTGCGCGGCCTGCCACCAGGCCAACGGCAAGGGCGCGGGCCCGATCAAGCCGCTCGACGGCTCGGCGACCGTGCTCAACGCGGATCACAAGCTGCAGCTCCACGTGGTGCTCAACGGCCAGAACAACGGCGCGATGCCGTCCTGGAAGCAACTGAGCGACACCGATATCGCCGCCGTGGTGACCTTCACCAAGAACAGCTGGTCGAACAAGACGGGCCAACTGGTGCAGCCGGCCGAGGTGCTGGCGGAGCGCGGCAAGTAAGCCGGCGCCCCCCACGACGAAGAGTTTGCAAGGAATACCAAGATGAGCGCAGTCCTCGATCCCCACGGCACCGCACACGGCCACGGCGACCATGCCCACGACGATCACCATCACGCGCCGACCGGCTGGCGTCGCTGGGTGTTCGCGACCAACCACAAGGACATCGGTACGCTGTACCTGCTGTTCTCCTTCACCATGCTGATGGTCGGCGGCGTCCTGGCGCTGCTGATCCGTGCCGAGCTGTTCCAGCCCGGACTGCAACTGGTCAACCCCGAACTGTTCAACCAGTTCACGACCATGCACGGCCTGATCATGGTGTTCGGCGCGATCATGCCGGCCTTCGTGGGCTTCGCGAACTGGATGATCCCGCTGCAGGTCGGCGCATCCGACATGGCCTTCGCGCGGATGAACAACTTCAGCTTCTGGCTGCTGATCCCGGCGGCACTGATGCTGGTGGGTTCGTTCTTCATGCCCGGCGGCGCACCCGCCGCGGGCTGGACGCTCTACGCGCCGCTCACGCTGCAGATGGGCCCCTCGATGGACGCCGGCATCTTCGCGATGCACATCATGGGCGCGTCGTCGATCATGGGCTCGATCAACATCATCGTCACCATCCTCAACATGCGCGCCCCCGGCATGACGCTGATGAAGATGCCGATGTTCTGCTGGACCTGGCTGATCACCGCCTACCTGCTGATCGCCGTGATGCCGGTGCTCGCGGGCGCCATCACGATGACGCTGACCGACCGCCATTTCGGCACAAGCTTCTTCAACCCCGCTGGCGGCGGCGACCCGGTGATGTACCAGCACATCTTCTGGTTCTTCGGCCACCCCGAGGTCTACATAATGATCTTGCCGGCCTTCGGCATCATCAGCCAGATCGTTCCGGCCTTCGCGCGCAAGAAGCTCTTCGGCTACGCCTCGATGGTGTATGCGACATCGTCGATCGCGATCCTGTCCTTCATCGTGTGGGCACACCACATGTTCACGACCGGCATGCCGCTCACCGGCCAGTTGTTCTTCATGTACGCGACCATGCTGATCGCCGTGCCGACGGCCGTGAAGATCTTCAACTGGATCGCGACCATGTGGCAGGGCTCGATGACCTTCGAGACGCCGATGCTGTTCGCCGTGGGCTTCATCTTCGTGTTCACCATGGGCGGCTTCACCGGCCTGATCCTGGCGGTTGCGCCGATCGACACGCAGTTGCAGGACACCTACTACGTGGTGGCCCACTTCCACTACGTGCTGGTGGCGGGTTCGCTGTACGCCATGTTCGCCGGCTACTACTACTGGTCGCCGAAATGGACCGGCGTGATGTACAACGAGACGCGCGGCAAGGTGCACTTCTGGTGGTCGCTGATCGCTTTCAACGTGACCTTCTTCCCGATGCACTTCCTGGGCCTGGCAGGCATGCCGCGTCGCTATGCCGACTACCCGATGCAGTTCGCGGACTTCAATGCCATCGCGACCGTGGGCGCCTTTGCCTTCGGCCTCGCGCAGGTCTACTTCTTCTTCTTCATCGCCCTCCCCACCATGATGGGCAAGGGGGAGAAGGCTTCGCAGAAGCCGTGGGAAGCCGCCGAAGGGCTCGAATGGGAAGTGCCTTCGCCCGCTCCATTCCACACCTTCGAAACGCCGCCGAAGCTGGACGCCACCGCCACCAAGGTGATCGGCTGAAGTGCATCACGTCATGACACCGGAACAGAAAAGGAACAATCGGCGCATGGGCCTCACGCTGGCCTCCATCGCGCTGCTGTTCTTCATCGGCTTCATCGTCCGCATGGTCTGGTTCGGGCGATAGGCGGGCTCATGGGCATCGGTCAACGCATCCGTCGCGAAAACGTCCGCATGGTCGGCAAGCTGGCCGTCGTTGCGGCCGGGATGTTCGGGTTCGGCTATGCGCTGGTCCCCATGTATCGCGCCATCTGCGAGATGACCGGCATCAACATCCTCGCGCTCTCGGAACTCGAGGTACCCGGCGGCGCGTCGGGCGGCAAGAACGTCCGGGTGCCCGACAACACGCAGGTCGACATGAGCCGCACGATCACGGTCGAGTTCGACGCGAACGTGCGTGGACTGTGGGACTTCAAGCCCGAGCAGCGGTCGATGCAGGTGCACCCGGGCCAGCTCAACACGGTGATGTACGAGTTCCAGAACGTGCAGAACCGCCGGATGGCCGCGCAGGCCATCCCGAGCTACGCGCCGCAACAGGCCGCGCCGTACTTCAACAAGCTCGAGTGTTTCTGCTTCAACCAGTACACCCTGGACCCGGGCGAGAAGAAGCAATGGCCGGTCGCGTTCGTGATCGATCCGAAGATCTCGAAAGACGTCAAGACGATCACGCTGTCGTACACCTTCTTCGAAGTGGGTGGCAAGACGCCCCCGGCACCGGTGGCTGCCAATTCGGCCGTGGTGCCGGCTGCGACGGAGCCGCGCTCGTGAACGCGCCCGAAACGCCGAGCAAGGGATCCTTCTGGCGGACGGTGACAGCCGTCGGCTGGTCGTTTTTCGGCGTGCGCAAGAACAGCGCTTCCCAGGACGATGTCTCCAAGCTGAACCCGCTGCACGTCATTGCGGTCGGCTTCGTGCTTGTGATGATCTTCGTCGGCGCTCTGATCCTGCTCGTGCGCTGGGTCGTTGCGCCCTGAAGAACGCGTTGCATAGAATTTGAATCGAGAAGAAAGCCAGGACCTGATATGAGTTCAACGACCCACGGCACAACGCCTTACTACTTCGTGCCCGGGCCATCGGCCTACCCAGTCATGGCGGCCACCGGCCTGCTCTTCGTCATCTTCGGGGCGGCCCAGTGGGTCAATGGCCATCAGTGGGGCGCGTGGTCGCTGCTGCTGGGCATGGTGGTGTGGCTCGGCACGCTGTTCGTCTGGTTCCGGCAATCCATCGGCGAAAGCGAGGGCGGCCAGTACGGCCACAAGGTCGATCTCTCGTTCCGCTGGAGCATGAGCTGGTTCATCTTCTCGGAGGTGATGTTCTTCGGCGCGTTCTTTACCGCGCTCTGGTGGGCACGCACCCATTCGCTGCCGGCGCTCGGAAGCCTCGACAACGCGATACTCTGGCCCGATTTCAAGGCTGTCTGGCCGACCATGGCGGCCGGCGTGACCGGTTCGCCGGCCGACATCGTCGAGCCCTTCCAGACGGTCGGGCCCTTCTGGCTGCCGACCATCAACACTGCGCTGCTGCTGAGCTCCGGCGTCACCCTCACGATCGCGCACCACGCGCTGCGCGCAGGCCATCGCGCGCAGACCGTGCGCTTCATGTGGCTCACCGTGCTGCTCGGCCTGACCTTCCTGTGCGTGCAGGGCTACGAGTACCACCATCTGTACACCGAGCTGAACCTCAAGCTCAGTTCCGGCACCTACGGCTCGACCTTCTTCATGCTGACCGGCTTCCACGGCCTGCACGTGTTCATCGGCATGCTGATGCTCTTCTTCATCACCCTTCGGATTCGCAAGGGCCACTTCACGCCGGAGCGCCACTTCGGTTTCGAAGGTGCCGCCTGGTACTGGCACTTCGTCGACGTGGTGTGGCTCGGCCTGTACTTCACGGTCTACTGGCTTTGACCATCAGCAACGGCAAAACAAAAAAGCGCCGCAAGGCGCTTTTTTCATGGTTCTCGTGGAACGAGCACCACCTACTTGCCGACCGGCAAGCCCCCTGGCTGGATGTACCCGAGCTTCCACGCCACCAGCACGCACAGGAACAAAACCACCGACAGGCCGATCCGAACAGTCAGCGCGCGCACCATGCCGCCACTTTTGGCGCGGCCGTTGCGCCCATCCTTCAGCATGAAGAACAGCGCAAATCCGAGACTCGCCAGGATGCCCAGGAAGGCGAGGGCGACAAAGTATTTCATGACCCACATTATCGGCCGCCAGGGCCGCAACCTGGTTTGAACGCCGACGCCGCAGCCGTCTCGCGGGGCTCGCGAGGCGGTCGCTTCTGGCTCATCACCGCCTTGGCCCTGATCGCCGCCGCGGGCACCGTTTCGCTCGGCCGCTGGCAGCTCTCGCGGGCTGCGCAGAAGGAAGCCATCCAGGCCGAGATCGACGCACAGAAGAACCTGCCACCGCTCGACCAGCAGGCCTTCCTGGCGCTCGACAAGCCTGAATCCACGCTGCATCGGCCGGTGCGCCTTCGCGGCCTCTGGCTGACGCCGCATACGGTCTATCTCGACAACCGTCAGATGCACGGCGTGCCAGGCTTCTATGTGCTGACGCCCTTCGCCCTCGAAGGCACCAATCAGACCGTGCTGATCCAGCGCGGCTGGATCCAGCGCAATTTCACCGAGCGGACCCAACTGCAGCCTGTCGAGACGCCTTCCGGCCTGGTCGAGGTGACCGGGCGAATCGCTTCGCCGCCGGCGCATCTGCTGGAGTTGGGCAAGCCGGATGCCGCAGCCCCAACGCCCGCGCCCGCGGGGTCTTCGCTCATCCGGCAGAATCTCGACCTTGAAGCGTTTCGCGCCGAAACCGGTCTGCCACTGCGGACCGATGTCTCCTTGCAGCAGACCGGTCCGGCTTCCGAGGGCCTGCAGCGGGATTGGCCGGCCCCAGCGCTGGGTGTTGAAAAGCACTACGGCTATGCATTCCAGTGGTTCGGGCTGTCCGCCCTCGTCCTCATCCTTTATGTCTGGTTCCAACTCATCGCCCCCTACCGCCGCGCACGCGCTGCACGCCGTGGCTGACGAGCCGCTCGGGTTGACTGTGCACTCGATGCCGTCGCCGCGCCAGGCGATGGCCGGTGCCGAGAGTCGGCGGACGGTGATGGGTCGCTGGAAGATGGTCATCGTGCTGCTGTGCTGCGCAGCGCCGGTGATCGCCTCGTATTTCACCTACTACGTGATCCGCCCCGAGGGCCGCAGCGTCTACGGCGAACTCGTCGATCCCCAGCGGCCGGTGCCGAACATCACCGGCACACTGCGCGACGGCAAGCCGATCCAGCTCTCGTCCCTGAAGGGACAGTGGCTTCTGGTCACGGTGGGCGACGCGGGTTGCGACACGCTCTGCGAGCAACAGCTCTATCTGCAGCGCCAATTGCGCGAAAGCCTGGGGCGCGAAAAAGATCGGATCGACCGCGTGTGGATCGTCAGCGACGCTGCGCCCGTGCCCGAGCGGCTCGACAACGGCCTTCGAGGCGCCACCGTGGTGCGTGTGCCGGCAGCGCAGATCGAGCAGTGGCTCGCGCCGAGCGCGGGTCATGCACTCGCCGAGCACCTCTTCGTGGTCGACCCCATGGGCAACTGGATGATGCGTTTTCCTGCCCGCATGGACACGGCCGGCGCAAGTCGTGCCAAGCGCGACCTCGATCGCCTGTTGCGCGCGTCCGCCTCCTGGGACGAGCCAGGCCGTTGATCTCGCCATGGACACGACATCGCTCTACGACCTCACGCCGATCGCCTGGCTCATGGCGGTCGGCGTGCTGATCGCCCTGGGGCCGCTGCTCTGGGTGTGGCGGCGCAATTCCGGCAAAGGCGCTGCGCGACGGCTGCATGCGCTGACCGTGCTCACGCTGTTCCTCACTTTCGACCTGACGCTGTTCGGCGCCTTCACGCGGCTGACCGATTCGGGGCTCGGCTGTCCCGACTGGCCCGGTTGCTATGGCAACGCCAGCCCGCTCGGCGCGCGCCACGACATCGCGATGGCCCAGGCCGCGCAGCCGACCGGCCCGGTCACGCACAGCAAGGCGTGGGTCGAGATGGTTCACCGCTACCTGGCAACCGGTGTTGGCGTCCTGATCCTCGCGCTGGCCATCGCGACCTTGATCGCGCGACGCCGCCAGCGCACGGCCGATCACGTTGGCGAGAAGCCTCTCAGCGCGTGGTGGCCCGCCGCCACGCTGGTGTGGGTTTGCCTGCAAGGCGCGTTCGGTGCCATGACAGTGACCTGGAAGCTTTACCCGGCGATCGTCACCCTGCATTTGATGGGTGCCGTCGTGCTGCTGGCGCTGCTCTGCATCCAGGCCGTGCGGTATCAGCAGGTTGCGGCACAGCGCGTCGCCACGGCTGTGCCCTCCGCGCTGCGCACCCTGCTGTTGGCAACGACGGCGCTTCTTGCGCTGCAGATTGCCCTTGGCGGCTGGGTCAGCACCAACTATGCGGTGCTCGCCTGTACGCAATTTCCGACCTGCCAGGGCAGTTGGTGGCCTCCCATGAACTTCTCGCAAGGCTTTCAGATCTGGCGCCAACTCGGCGAGACGACGGGCGGCGTGCCCATCGATTTCGCGGCGCTGACCGCCATTCACTACGCGCATCGGTTGATGGCGTATGTCGTGTTCGTCGCCATCGGCGTCTTGGCATGGCGTCTGCACGGCGTCGAGCCGCTGCGTGCTCAGGCGCGCTGGCTCGGCGGCCTCGCATTGCTCCAGCTTGCGACCGGCCTGGGCAACGTGCTTCTGGGCTGGCCGCTCGCGGCGGCAGTGCTGCATACCGGCGGCGCCGCGGCGCTCGCAGTGGTGCTCACCTGGACAATCTGCGAGAGCCGGCGCGAACGCGTTTCGGTGCTTGCCGGCTCCGGCGCGCGCAGCAACCGGATGGAGGCCGCATGACCGCACCAGCCTCCGTCCATGCCACGACGACCGCGAACGTCCTGCGCCAGTTCTACGCGCTGACCAAGCCTCGCGTGGTGCAACTGATCGTCTTCTGCGCGCTGATCGGCATGGTGCTGGCTGTGCCCGGCGTGCCGACGCTGGCCGATCTGCAACAGGGTGCTCTTGCCTGCATCGGCATCTGGCTGGTCGCGGGCGCTGCCGCAGCCTTCAACTGTCTGGTCGAAAAGGGTATCGACGCCAAGATGAAGCGGACGGCCTGGCGGCCGACGGCACGCGGGCAACTCAGCGACCGGCAGGCGCTGATCTTCTCTGCGGCGTTATGTGCAGTCGGTTCGGCGGTGTTGTGGTTCACGGTGAACCCGCTGACCATGTGGCTGACCTTCGCCACCTTCGTCGGCTATGCGGTGGTGTACACCGTGATCCTGAAACCGCTCACGCCCCAGAACATCGTCATCGGCGGTGCGTCCGGTGCGATGCCCCCTGTGCTGGGCTGGGCCGCGATGACGGGCGAGGTCGGCCCCGAGGCGCTGATTCTTTTCCTCATCATCTTCCTGTGGACGCCGCCGCACTTCTGGGCGCTGGCGCTCTATCGCGTCGAGGACTACCGCAAGGCGGGCCTTCCGATGTTGCCGGTGACGCACGGCAATGAATTCACGCGGCTGCAGGTGTTGCTCTATACCTTCATCCTGTTCGCCGCGTGCCTGATGCCTTTCATCTACGGCATGAGCGGCTGGCTCTATCTGGTCGTCGCCATCGGCGTGAGCATCGGCTTCACAGGCTATGCCTTCGCGCTGTGGCGAAACTATTCCGACGCGCTGGCACGCAAGACCTTTCGTTTTTCACTGATCCACCTGAGCGTGCTGTTCGCCGGGCTGCTGGTCGATCACTACCTCCGATGAAGCATTCGATGAACAAGCGGCAAGCTCTCCAGTGGCTGGCGAAAGTGGCGACCTGGGCTGGCGTTGCAGCCGTCGCAGGCATGAATCTCGTGGCCTGCTCCGAATCCAAGGCCAGCTTCAACGCGGTCGACATCACCGGCGCGGACTACGCCAAGGACTTTTCGCTGGCGGACGCCGACGGCCGCGTGCGGACGATGGCGGACTTCAAGGGCAAGGCCGTCGTCATGTTCTTCGGTTATGCACAGTGTCCTGATGTCTGCCCGACGACCATGTCCGAGATGGCCCAGGTCAAGCAGCAACTGGGCGCGGACGCCGACAAGCTGCAGGTCCTGTTCGTCACGGTCGACCCGGCGCGCGATACGCCGGAAGTAATGAAGGCCTACATGGGCGCGTTCGACCCGTCGTTCGTGGCGCTCATTCCCACGCCGGAGCAACTCGCGGCCTTGGCGAAGGACTTCAAGGTCTACTACAAGAAGGTCGACGGCAAGACGCCCACCAGCTATTCGATGGACCACTCTGCGGCCAGCTTTGTCTACGATCCGCAGGGTCGTGTGCGGCTCTATGCGCGCTACGGCGGCGGGGTGCCGGCGATGGTGTCGGACATCAAGGCACTGCTGAAGTCCTGAGTCCAGACGCCGTCGAAGCGAATGGCTGCTGCGCCCTGAAAACAAAAAGCCCGGCACAGGGCCGGGCTGATTCGGGAGCACAGGCGGCTCAAGCGTATTCGGCCAGCGCCTTCTTCATCTTCTTCATTGCCGCCACTTCGATCTGGCGGATGCGCTCGGCGCTCACGCCATAGACCGCGGCCAGATCGTGCAGCGTCATCCCGCCCGAGCCGTCGTCATTGACCTTGAGCCAGCGCTCCTCGACGATGCGGCGGCTGCGCTCGTCCAGTGCCTCCAGGGCAGTCGAGATGCCGTCCGTGGAGAGACGATCGCGCTGCTGAGATTCGAGCTGGGCCGTCGGCTCCTGGGTTGCGTCCGCCAGATAGGCGATCGGGCCGAAGCCTTCGTCGCCATCGTCGGACGGGCTGGGATCGAGCAGGACGTCGCCGCCGGAGAGGCGCGTTTCCATTTCCAGCACTTCTTCGGGCTTCACGTTCAACCGGGTCGCCATTTGCGAGACTTCATCGGGGCTCAACGTGTCGCGGTGGGTGCCGCCGTCCGCTGCGGCCGAATCGGCCTTGAAGCCCTGCTTCATCGAGCGCAGGTTGAAGAAGAGCTTGCGCTGGGCCTTGGTCGTCGCGACCTTGACCATGCGCCAGTTCTTGAGGATGTACTCGTGGATTTCGGCCTTGATCCAGTGCATGGCGTAGCTCACCAGCCGCACGCCCTGGTCGGGGTCGAAACGTTTCACGGCCTTCATCAGGCCGACATTGCCTTCCTGGATCAGGTCGCCGTGCGGCAGCCCGTAGCCCAGGTATTGGCGGGAAATGGAGACGACGAGCCGCAGGTGCGAAAGGATCAGCGCACTGGCAGCTTCGAGGTCATTGTTGTCGCGCAACTTGCGCGCGAAACCCTGCTCTTCCTCGAGCGTCAGCAGTGGCAACCGGTTGGCTGCCGAAATGTAGGCGTCCAGGTTACCCAGCGGGGGGACCATCGACCAGGGATTGGCGACGGCCAGCTGGTTGGCAGAGGCTCCAGACAGTGTTGTCATTCGGGAAACTCCTTCGTTCTTGGTCATATTAGCACTCGGTTGGAGCGAGTGCTAAGGTAAGGGTTCCCACCTATTTCTATCGGGGTGATAGCCGAAGTGCATGGGCAAAAGCTGCAAGGAGCGGCACAACCCTGCTTACCACCGCATGCCGAGCCGCACGAACAGTCTGGACAGGACGAAGAGCGGCCCGATCCACAAGTATTGGATGTCTTCGAAAAACGAAGGTTTCTTGCCTTCGATCTTGTGGCCAACGAACTGGAACACCCATGCCACTAGAAAAATAGCGGCTGAAACCGGAAAAACAAAGTCGCCCAGCGCATGCACCGCCGCCAGCAGCGCGACCGTGCCCACGAGCATGGTGATCAGGAAGACAGTGGAGCGCAGGGTCGCGTAGTACATGAGGCTCGCCGCCACGAATGCATAGGCTGCCCAAGGGTGGAGCGCGAAAAGCAGCCCGACAATGCTGAGCATGATGGCCGGGATCGCCACCATGTGAATGGCTTCGTTGGTGGGGTTCCGGTGGCTTTCGCCGTAGTGCGCGAGCAGGCGGTCCACCTTCCTGTCGCTGCCGGTCAGCGGCGCGGCCGTTGTGTTCATCTTGTCTCCTCGGCTTGTTCTTGCGCCGAAGATGATGCCAGATCGTCGGGAGCGCGTCGCGCGGAACCGACTATCCCAACAGGGCCTCCGCGAACTCCCGGGCGTTGAAGGTCTCGAGGTCTTCGAGCTTCTCTCCCACGCCGATGAAATAGACGGGAATCGGCCGCTCGCGGGCGATGGCGCACAGCACGCCGCCCTTGGCCGTGCCGTCGAGCTTGGTGACGACCAGGCCCGTCAATCCCAGGGTTTCGTCGAAGGCCTTGACCTGCGCCAGGGCGTTCTGCCCGGTGTTTCCGTCGATGACGAGCAGGACCTCATGCGGCGCGGTTGCGTCGGCCCGGGTGACGACGCGCTTGATCTTCTTCAGTTCGTCCATCAGGTGGATTTGCGTCGGCAGCCTTCCGGCCGTGTCGACCAGCACGACGTCCTTGCCGCGCGCCTTCCCTGCGTTGACCGCATCGAAGCTCACGGCAGCCGGGTCGCCGCCTTCCTGACTGACGATTTCCACGGTGTTGCGATCGGCCCAGACCAGCAACTGCTCGCGCGCAGCCGCCCGGAAGGTGTCGGCGGCCGCCAGGAGCACGGAAGCGCCTTCGTTCGCCAGGTGCTTGGTCAGCTTGCCGATCGAAGTCGTCTTGCCCGCGCCGTTGACGCCGGCCACCATGATCACGGTCGGCGTGTGCTTGCCGATCACGAGCGCCTTTTCCAGCGGGCGAAGCAGATCCGCAATCGCGTCGGCCAACAGCACCTTCACTTGAGCGGCGTCGGTCGCCATGTTGCTCTTCACGCGGCGGCGGAGGTCATCGAGCAGATGCTCCGTCGCCTTGACCCCCGTATCCGCCATCAGGAGGGCTTCTTCGAGTTCCTCGTACAGCGCGTCGTCGATCTGGGCGTTGACGAAGGCGGCGGTGATGCTGTTTCCGGTCTTTCGCAGGCCGTTCTTGAGCTTGCCGAGCCATCCGCTGCGCTCTTGCTCAGGCGCCTGGACTGGCGGTGGCGCCGCTGGCACAACCAGTGCCAGTGCCAGTGCCGGTGCGGGCGTCGCTGGGGATGCCGGTGCGAATGTCGGAGGCGCGGCAACAGGCGCCTGAGGCGTTGGTGGCGAAACGGGCGGGGTTGCCGGCGCCGCTGGCGGCTCTGCAACCTCCGGTTTGCTGCCAAACCAAGTGGAGGGCGAAAAGACCGACTTGGCCTGCACGGGCGGCTCAGCGGGCGTCTCGGCCGGCGGAACCGCGGGTGTCGGAGGCGCCACTTGCCCCTCGGAAGGCGGTTTTTTCTTGAAGAAACTGAACATTGCGTGGTTTTTACAATCCGAGCCATTCTATGAAACACCCCTCGCCACGCCGCGCTGCGTTTGGTGCGGTGCTGGCCTCGGTGCTGATCGCGCCCTGGGCCTTGCCCGTCCTTGCGCAAACTCCCCCCTCGTCGCCACCGGTCTCCGCAGCCGCAGTAACCGCCCCGGTTCCAGCCGAACAGTTCACGCTTGCCAACGGGATGACCCTGATCGTCAAGCCCGACCGTCGCGCACCGACCGCGGTCCAGATGCTCTGGGTTCGCGTCGGCTCCGTGGACGAGGTCGACGGTACCTCGGGCGTGGCCCATGTCCTCGAGCACATGATGTTCAAGGGCACCAAGGACCTGAAGCCCGGCGAGTTCTCCCGCCGCGTCGCTGCGCTCGGTGGGCGCGAAAACGCTTTCACTACGCGCGACTACACCGGCTATTACCAGCAGATTCCCGCCGAAAAGCTGGAGCAGGTGATGAAGCTGGAATCGGACCGTTTTGCCAACAACCAGTGGGCCGACGACGAGTTCAAGCGCGAGATCGAAGTCGTCAAGGAAGAGCGTCGCATGCGCACCGACGATCAGCCGCGCGCCCTGCTCAGCGAACAGCAGAACGCCGCCGTCTTCACCGCCTCGCCCTATCACCGCCCCGTGGTCGGCTGGATGAGCGATCTCGATGCGATGACGCCGGAGGACGCGCGGGCCTTCTTCAAGCGCTGGTACACCCCGGCCAACGCGGCGATCGTCGTCGCGGGCGATGTCGATGTTGCCAAGGTGCGGGCCTGGGCCGAGAAGTACTACGGTTCGATCCCTGCGCGCGCGGTCCCGGAACGCAAGCCGCGCACCGAGCCTGCCCAGCGCGGCGTTCGTCGCGTCGAGTTCAAGGCCCCGGCCGAGCAGGCCTATGTCTCGCTCGCGTATCGCGTGCCTCGGATCGATCCCGCGGACAAGTTCGCCGGCGATATCGACCCCTACGCGCTGGTGGTGCTGGCTGCAGTGCTCGACGGCTATCCGGGCGCGCGGCTCGATCGCGCATTGACACAGGGTCCCGATCGCGTGGCCGACTCGGCCGGCGCCTATTCGGGCTTTGTCGGTCGTGGCCCGCAATTGTTCGTGCTGGAAGGTGTCCCCGCGGCAGGCAAGACTGCCGCGGCGGTCGAAGCCGCGCTGCGCGCCGAAGTGGCGAAGATCGCCCGCGACGGCATCGGCGAGGCCGAGTTGGCCCGCGTGAAGACGCAGTGGGTCGCGAGCGAGACCTACAAGCTCGATTCCGTGATGGCGCAGGCGCGCGAACTCGGAGCCAACTGGGTGCAGGGCCTGCCGCTCGACGCCAGCGCGCGCATCATCGACCGGCTCCAGGGCGTGACGGCCGCACAGGTCCAGGCCGCGGCAGCCAGGTATTTCGGTGATGACCAACTGACCGCCGCCGTGCTGCATCCCCTGCCGCCCGAGACCGCCCGCCGTTCGCGTGGCTTCGCAGCGCCCGCCGGCGACCTGCGCTGAAAGAAGGCTGAATCCGCATGCTCACCCCATTCGACATCCGACGCACCTCGCGTCGCGCCATCCTCGCTGTCGCCACGATGGTCCTCGGCGTTTGCGCCCACGCCGGCGTTCCGATCCAGCATTGGACGCAGCCGAGCGGCGCGAAGATCTATCTCGCGGCCACCAATGCACTCCCCATCGTCGACGTCCAGATCGACTTCGATGCAGGCGCCCGCCGTGATCCTCCCGCCCAGTCCGGCCTGGCCAGTGTGACCGCCGGCATGGTCGAAAAGGGCATCCGCGCCAACGGTAGCGACCCCGCCATGGACCAGAACGCCCTTGGCGAAGCGTGGGCCGATCTCGGAGCGAACTTCGACGTGAGCGCGGGTTCGGAGCGCACCAGTTTCACCTTGCGGACCCTCTCGAATCCAGCCCTGCTCGACAAGGCGGTGCGACTCGCCGCGCGCGAGATCGGCGAGCCGGCCTTTCCCGAAGACGTCTGGAAGCGTGAACGCGAGCGACTGAACGCCGCCATCCGGGAGGCCAACACCAAGCCGGCCACGATCGCGGAAAAGGCATTCTCCCAGGCGGTCTACGGAACGCATCCTTACGGCGTGGACACCACCGAAGCGACGCTCGCGCAGATCGACGTCGCCACGATGCGGCAGCGCTACGAGCGGCTCATCGTTCCGTGCCGCGCCAAGGTCAGCATCGTCGGGGCCGCGACGCGCGAGCGTGCCGACGAAATCGCGACCGCGCTGCTGTCCCGGCTGCCTTCGTCGCCGTCCGCGTGCGCGGCGCTGCCCCCTGTGCCCGAGGTCGCGCCGCTCACCGCCGCCAAGGAAGAGCGGATTCCGCACGATTCCGCGCAGGCGCACGTGATCATCGGCCAGCCCGGCTACCGGCGCGCCGATCCGGACCACTTCGCGCTGAATCTCGGCAACTACGTCCTCGGTGGCGGCGGCTTCGTATCGCGGCTGACCGAACAGGTACGCGAGAAGCGCGGGCTGGCCTATAGCGTGTACAGCTCGTTCTCGCCGGGCCTGCATGCGGGCGCGTTCCGCATCGGCTTCCAGACGCGCCCTGACCAGGCCGACGAGGCGGTACAGGTCTCGCGCGAAGTGCTGGCGAAATTCGTCGCCGAGGGCCCGACCGACGCCGAGCTGAAGGCCGCCAAGGACAACCTCATCGGCGGCTTCCCGCTCCTGCTCGACAGCAACCGCAAGCTGCTGGGCAATGTCGCGAACATCGCCTGGAACGATCTGCCGCTGGACTACCTCGACACCTGGACCGCCCGCATGAACGCCGTCACGGCGGCGGACATCAAGGCTGCGTATGCGCGCAAACTGCAGCCCGACCGAATGGTGACCGTCGTGGTCGGGGGCAAGCCGAAGCCCTGAATGCCGCGCAGGTGCCGTTAAGCTCGGGGCGTGAAACCAACGCCCCGAAAACCTGTCACTGCCGCGCCAGCCAAGCTGGCCAAGGCGCCGCATTTCGTACGGATCATCGGCGGCCAATGGAAGCGCACCCGCCTGGCCGTCGCCGACAAGCCCGGTTTGCGCCCCACGCCGGACCGCGTGCGTGAAACGCTGTTCAACTGGCTGGCCAGCCTGGCGGGTGCGGGCGGTGGCGAGCTTCCGGGCTGGCACTGCGTCGATGCCTTCTCGGGCACAGGTGCGCTAGGGCTGGAAGCCGCTTCGCGCGGGGCCGTATCAGTGCTGCTGTGCGAGCAGGATCCGGCACTCGTCGCCCAATTGCAGTCACTCAAGACCAAGCTCGCTGCCGACGCCGTGCGCGTGGAGCGCGGCAACGGCGTCACCGCGCTGGAGCGGACGCCGGCCGGCAGCCTGCATGCCGTCTTCCTTGATCCGCCTTTCGAGAACACCACGCTGTACGCGCCCGCGCTGCGCGCCGCCGCTCGCGCCCTGCGATCCGATGGCGTGGTCTACCTCGAAGCGGCTCGCCAATGGAGCGACGAAGAGCTGGCCCCGCTCGGCCTGATCGGCTACCGCTACCTGAAGGCGGGTGCGGTGCATGCGCATCTTCTCCAGCACGCGCCGGACGCGGCTGCATAATCCGCCGAACTTGGCCGCAGCGACTGAACCAGGAGAAAGCAACCATGTCCAGCAACGTGATCGCGGTTTATCCCGGCACCTTCGACCCCATCACGCTCGGTCACGAAGACGTGGTGCGGCGCGCAACCCAGTTGTTCTCGCGAGTGATCGTCGCCGTGGCGGCTGGCCATCACAAGAAAGCGCTCTTCACGCTTCAGGAACGCATCGAGATGGCGCGCGAGGCGGTCAAGCCGTTCAGCGACCAGGTCACAGTCGAGAGCTTCTCGGGGTTGCTGCGCGATTTCGTCGTGGCGCGCGGCGGCAAGGCCATGGTGCGCGGGCTTCGCGCCGTGACCGACTTCGATTACGAGTTCCAACTCGCCGGCATGAATCGTTCGCTGATGCCGGAAGTCGAGACCGTGTTCCTCACGCCGAGCGACAAGTACCAGTTCATCTCCAGCACCTTCGTCCGTGAAATCGCGATGCTGGGCGGCGAAGTCGACAAGTTCGTGTCGGCGAAGGTGCAGGACAGCCTCATGGCCAAAGTGCGCAGCCTCGGCCGGGAATGACGCTCCCCGGCCCGTCGCCCCGCCTCCATTCCCTTGGCGAGGCCGCCCTCCTGTGCGAACTGCCCGCACCGGCGACGCTGGCGCAGCAACAACAGGTTTGGGCGCTGGCGACCGAGGCCCGGCAATGGCGCGGCATCCGCGAAGTGCTGCCGGGCATGAACAATCTCACCCTGCTCTTCGACCCCTTGCAGATCGATGGCGTCGAACTCGAGATGCAGGTGCTGTCCGCATGGCCGCAGCTCGCGGCAGCGTCCATCCAGGGTCGCCACATCGAGATTCCGGTGGCGTACGGCGGCGAAGCCGGCCCCGACCTCGCCGATGTCGCAGCGCACACCGGTCTGACGCCGTCCGAAGTCGTTCGCCGTCACAGCGAGGGCGACTACGTGGTCTACCTGCTGGGCTTCCTGCCTGGCTTCGCGTTCATGGGCGGTCTCGCGCCGGAGTTGGCGACGCCGCGGCGCGCCGAGCCGAGACTGGCGGTGCCCGCGCGCTCGGTAGGCATCGGCGGCGAGCAAACGGGCATCTATCCGGTGGCTTCGCCAGGGGGCTGGCGGCTTATCGGACGGACATCGCTCGAAATGTTCGACCCGAGCGCGGCGGAGCCGACCTTGCTGCGCCCCGGCGATCACGTGCGCTTCATCGTGGAAAGCCTGGAACTCTGATGGAAGATCGCGCCAGCCTGACGGTGCTGCGGCCGGGCATGATGGCCTCGGTGCAGGATGCGGGGCGCCACGGCCACCGACAACTGGGCATCTGCCCGGGTGGCGCGCTCGATACGCTGGCACTGGCGCTGGCCAATCGCCTGGTCGGCAATGCCGATGGCGCCGCCGGTCTTGAACTCACCATGGGTGCGTGCGAACTGCGCTTCGAATCGGCCACACGCATCGCCATCGCCGGCGACGACTTCGATGCGCGGCTGGACGGTGTGCCGCTGTGGCCTTGCTGGAGCGTGCCGGTGCGTGCCGGGCAGGTTCTCAAGCTGGGGCGCGCCAATCGCTCGAACGGCAAGAAGGGACTGCGCACCTGGCTGGCGATCGCGGGGGGCATCGATGTGCCCCTGATCCTCGGCTCGCGCAGCACGGACCTGAAGGCCGGTTTCGGCGGATACGGTGGCCGCGCACTGAAAGCGGGCGACCAGTTGATGCTGGGGCCCTCCGTCCTCGACGCCACGCAGCTGTCGCGCGGCCCGTTCGGCTTGCGGATGCCCGAGTGGCGCTTCGATCCGGCCGACCAGGCGATCGTGCTGCGCGTGATGCCGGGCCCCGAGTTCGAGCAGTTCACGGTCGCGTCGCGCGAACTGCTGTGGCGCGAACCCTGGCGCATCACGCCGCAGAGCAATCGCATGGGCAGCCGGCTCGAAGGCCCCGAACTCAAGCGCAAGCGCAGCGCGGACATGCTCTCGTCGGCCGTGATTCCCGGCACGATCCAGGTGCCGCCTTCGGGCCAGCCGATCATCCTCATGGGCGACGCGCAGACCACCGGTGGCTATCCGCGCATCGGCGTGGTCATCCAGGCCGATCTCTGGAAGCTGGCGCAGGCGCCGCTCGATGGCCGGTTGCGCCTCGAGCAGGTCGACACGGCCACGGCGCTCGGGGCCTGGGCTGGACAGCGGCGCTACCTCGCACAGGTGGCACAAGGCCTTGCATCCACAGGATGGATCGCACCGGCGCAGAATGCCGCGGAAGGAGCAACCCATGCAGATTGACCTCAACGCCGACCTCGGCGAAGGCTGCGACAACGACGAAGCCCTGCTCGGCCTCGTGAGCTCGGCCAACATCGCCTGCGGCTGGCACGCCGGCGACGCGAATACCATGCGGCAGTGTGTGCGCTGGGCCATCGACAACGGCGTGGCGATCGGCGCGCACCCGAGCTTTCCCGATCGCGAGAACTTCGGCCGAAGCACCATGAATCTGCCGCCCGAAGAGATCGTTTCTGGCGTGCTCTACCAGGTCGGCGCACTCGCGGCGATCGTGAGGGCCGAAGGCGGCACGCTGGCCCACGTCAAGCCGCACGGTGCGCTCTACAACCAGGCCGTGAAGGACCCGGTGCTGGCGGAAGCGATCTGCGAGGCGGTGCGTCGCTTCGACCCCGGGCTCCGGTTCTTCGGTCTCGCCGGGAGCGGCATGATCGGCGCCGCCGAGCGCGCGGGACTGAAGCCGGTCGAGGAAGTCTTCGCCGATCGCGGCTACCAGCCCGATGGCAGCCTCGTGCCGCGCAGCCAGTCCGGCGCACTGATCGAGGATGAAGAGCAGTCACTGGCGCAGACGCTGTCGCTGGTGCGTGATCACAAGGTGACCGCGATCGACGGCAGCGTGGTCGCCGTCAACGCGCAGACCGTCTGCCTCCACGGCGATGGGGCACATGCGCTGGCCTTTGCGCGCCGCATCCGCGAGCGGCTCACGGCCGAAGGCATCGCCGTGGTCGCGACGACTTGAAGACCTCCATCGCATCGTGAATATCCTGGTGACCGGTTTCGAGCCTTTCGACAAGGATGCCATCAATCCGTCGTGGGAGGCAGTGCGAGCTCTGGATGGCTGGCGCTGCGACGGCGCGGTGGTCCATGCGCGCCGCGTGTCCTGCGTGTTTGGTGCCGCGCTGCGCGAACTCGATGCGGCGATCGACGAACTGCAGCCGCAACTGGTGCTGGCCATCGGCCAGGCCGGCGGACGGAGCGAGATCACGCCCGAGCGCGTGGCGATCAACATCGACGATGGCCGCATCTGCGACAACGCCGGGTGCCAGCCGATCGACGAAGCCGTGGTGCCAGGCGCTCCGGCCGCCTACTTTGCAAGCCTGCCGATCAAGGCGATCGTGCGTGACCTGCGCGCCGACGGCATCCCGGCCTCGGTGTCGAACACGGCCGGCACCTTCGTGTGCAATCACGTTTTCTTCGGCCTGATGCACCGCATCGCGACCCGGCCGGTGCCGGGCATCCGGGGCGGCTTTATCCACATTCCCTATCTGCCAGAACAGGTGGCCCGTCTTCCGGGCTTGCCGAGCATGGCATTGGAGACGGTGGTCGCCGCGTTGCGCATTGCCGTCAGGACATCGTTGTCCGTGCGCGAGGACGTGCGCGAGGTGGGCGGCCAACTGCACTGACCCTGCGCCGGGTCATCCGCCCGCCAGCACCCTCCGCAGCCAGTCACCGAGCGCGGTGTTGACGGCTTCGGGCTTTTCCATCGTGAGCATGTGACCGCACTGGGCGACCCACACAAGTTCGGCATGTGGCACCAGCGCGGCGATGTCGCGGGAGCATTCCGGTGGCGTGAGGCGGTCGCCTTCGCCGCACATCACGAGCACGGGGCAGTTCAGGCGGGACAGATGCGGCCTCGCGTCCGGCCGCTCCATCAGGGCGCGGTTCTGCCGGACCAACTGCGCCGCGCCGGCGTCGAGCACGAGGTCCACATAGCGCTTCACCAGCGCCGCATCGCCGGCCTGGGCCGGATGGAAGGCGAATCCGGCGTTGAGTTCGATCACATCGCGCGCCTCGCCGCGTTCGAACAACTCGATCGCCGATTCGCGCAGCTTGTACATGTCGGGCGTCTCCGGACGCGCGTTGGTGCCGAGCAGTGCCAGTCCGACGATCCGTTCAGGCGCCTGCCGCGCGACCTCCATCGCGATCATTCCGCCCATCGACGCGCCGCACAGGAGCAGCGGTCCCGCGTGTTCGCCCAGCAGGGCGGTGGCCATGGCCTCGATGCGCTCATGTCGCATGTGGACATCGCTCACGCGGACTTCGAGGCTGGAGGGCAGGGCGGGCAATTGCGCCTCCCAGAGACGCTCGTCGCAGGCGAGGCCGGGCAGCAGGACAAGAGTAGGCATCGGCAGATTCTCGTTGAACCGCGGGCCACACGAAGTTGTCAACGTCGGGGGTGACAATCCAGGTCATGGCTACCGAATTGATACTGATCCGCCACGGCGAAACCGACTGGAACCGGGAACTGCGCTTCCAGGGCCACATCGACGTGCCTCTCAACGACCTGGGACACGAGCAGGCGCGCCGGCTCGGCCTCCGGATGGCGGGCGAGTCGGTGCAGCATCTCGTCAGCAGCGACCTCATGCGCGCGCAGCAGACCGCTGCGCCGGCTTCGAGGCAGCTCGAACTGGAAATCGTCACTTCCGCCGCGCTGCGGGAACAGAACTTCGGCGTGGTCGAAGGCATGAACGCCGACGAAATCAAGGACCTGCATCCGCGCGCGTGGGAAGACTGGCTCCAGTTCCGCGAGGACCACGCGATGCCCGAGGGTGAATCGCCGCGTGAGTTTCATGCCCGGATCATCGAGGCGCTCGGCCGCATCGCCGTCGCCCGTGCGGGGCAGACCGTCATGGTGGTGACGCACGGCGGTGTCCTCGACATGGTCTGGCGCACGGTTCACGGTCTCGGCCTGAACGGACCACGGCAGAGCGACATTCCGAACGCGGGCTTCAACCGCATCCGCATCGCCGATCCGGTGGCGCCTTCGGTGATCGAGATCGTCGATTGGGCGGACATCCGGCATCTGGCGGACCTGCCGCCGCAGCCCAGTTACGACCAGCGACGGCATCTGAAGAAATAGCCGCCGCGCGGATCGCAAGATTCGTCAAGCGTGCAGCAATGAGGATCAAGCGCGCGCGCACCGACGCTTGCATCATTGGCGCGTGTATGACACCCGATGAATGCCGATGGACTACGCCACTGCCTCCGAACTCGCCGCCGATCTTCGTGCCGGGCGAAACTCCGCCGCCGCACTGCTGGATCGCTCGATCGAGCGCATCGAGAAGTTCGATCCCTCGATCAACGCAGTGGTCACGCGCGATTTCGAGCGTGCGCGAGCGGCAGCCGCGGCGGCCGACGAGGCACTCGCGCGTGGCGAGCGGTTGCCGCTCCTGGGTGTACCCGTCACAGTCAAGGACGCCTTCAACGTGGCCGGCCTGCCGACGACCTGGGGCATTCCCGGGACGGAGAACCTGCGCGCCACCCAGGACGCCGTCGTGGTCCGTCGCCTGAAGGCCGCGGGCGCCATCGTGATCGGCAAGACCAATGTCGCGATGCATCTGGCGGACTGGCAGAGCTCGAATCCGATCTTCGGGACGACGAACAACCCCTGGGACCCGGCCCGTACGCC
Source organism: Variovorax sp. P5_A3 (assembly GCF_056400665.1). Taxonomy (NCBI): domain Bacteria; kingdom Pseudomonadati; phylum Pseudomonadota; class Betaproteobacteria; order Burkholderiales; family Comamonadaceae; genus Variovorax; species Variovorax sp. P5_A3. Next base: position 268,692 of record NZ_JBFUKW010000005.1, read on the forward strand.
GGGTGGTTCGTCCGGCGGCAGCGCGGCTGCGCTGGCGGCGGGCTACGTTCCGCTGGAGTTCGGCACGGATCTCGGCGGCTCGCTGCGCGTGCCGGCGCACTGCTGCGGCGTGTTTGCGCACAAGCCCTCGCACGGTCTCGTTCCGATGCGCGGTTGCGCGCCACCGGGCACGCCGGACCTGTCCGTCGGGGGGCAGATCGACCTGGCCGTGGCGGGGCCGATGGCACGGAGCGCAGCCGATCTGGCGCTGGCGCTCGACATCGTCGCAGGGCCGGACGATGCCGACGCGGTCGCCTACAGTCTCACGCTGCCGCCCGCGCGGCAGACGGCGCTCGACGCGTTTCGCGTGCTGGTGCTCGACGAGCATCCGATGGTGCCCACGTCGAAGGCGGTACGCGGGTCTTTGCGGCGCGTGGGCGACAACCTGGCGCGCCTTGGCTGTCGGGTCGAGCATTCAAGTCCTCTTTTGCCGGATCTCGAACGCGTTGCGTCCCTTTGGGGGCAACTGATGTGGGCGCTGATCAGCGTCGACATGCCGGGCGAGGCCGGCATCGGCCACCGCGACTGGATCCAGGCGGACCGCGCGCGCATGGGCATCGCGCATCAGTGGCGGGCGTTCTTCGAGGCATGGGACGTCATCCTGTGCCCCGTCATGCCGACACCCGCGTTCCTGCATGATCACGGCGACATGGAGACCCGTCGACTGCACGTCGACGACCGGGAGATTCCATACAAGGATCAGTCTGCATGGTCCAGCATCGCCACCCTCACCGGCCTGCCGTCGACCGCCATGCCGACAGGTCTGAGCGACCAGGGGCTTCCGATCGGCATGCAGATCATCGGACCGCGCCTCGAAGATCGAACGCCGCTTGCCTTCGCGCTCGCCATGGAGCGCGAGTTCGGCGGCTTCGTGGCACCCCCCGCGTTCCGCGACTGATCTCCCCATAATGGGGCGCCTCACAGGAGACGCACCGATGGCTCAGATGTCCGCGCAAGAGGTCGAGCACTACCAGGCCGAAGGCTGGGTGATTCCGAAATTCCGGCTCCCGCCGCAACGCGTCGAGGCGATGCGGGCCGCACTGGATGCGCTGATCCGCGACAACCCCGGCGTCCGCCCCGAAAAGCTCGTTTCCGCGCACATCGAGGGCGACAACGGCGAGGGCGTCCGCGGCAGCCGCCAGTTTCTCGAACTCGCGATGGACCCGGAAATCGTCGAACTCGTGTCCGGTGTGGTCGGGGACGATGTGATCCTCTGGGGATGCCATGTCTTCTGCAAGCCTCCGGCGGAGGGCTACGAAACGCCCTGGCACCAGGACGGCCACTACTGGCCCATCCGGCCGCTGGCCAACTGCACCGTCTGGGTTGCTCTGGAGGAGTCGACGGCAGAGAACGGCTGCCTGCGCGTGATCCCGCGATCCCATCGCGGGCAGGTGCTGCATGAGCACCTGCATGAAGACCGCACCGACCTCACGCTGAACCAGCGCATGGCCGAGGGCAGTTTCGACGAGGCCGCCGCCGTCGAGCTCGAACTGCAGCCGGGTCAGATGTCGCTGCATGACGTCTACATGATCCATGGCGCCCGGGCGAACACGTCCGCCAAACGCCGCACCGGCGTGGCCCTGCGCTACATGCCGTCGACCTCCGTGTTCGAGCGCGACCTGCGTCCGGCCGATGGCAAGACCGGCCTGGCGGTCAATTTCGCGCAGCGACCGCTGTGGTTGCTGAAGGGGATCGATCGCAGCGGGCGGAACGACTTCCAGGTAGGCCATCGACGGTAGCGCTATCGTCGCGCCTAGAATGTGCCGATGAGCAAAGACCGCACTCCCGCTCGCAGAACCCGCAGGGGAAGCGGCGCGGTCACCTTGCACGACGTGGCGAAGCTGGCCGGCGTGGCGCCCATCACCGCGTCGCGCGCGCTGAGTTCGCCGACGCAGGTGTCGGCCGACGTCCTCAAGAGGGTTACCGACGCCGTCGGGCGGACTGGATATGTCCGCAATGTGCTCGCTGGGGGGCTGGCGTCCACGCGCAGCCGGCTTGTCGCGGCGGTGGTTCCGACGATCTCCGGCCCCGTCTTCCTCCAGACGGTGCAGTCGCTGACAGAGGCGCTTGCCGAACGGGGCTATCAGCTGATGCTCGGCCAGAGCGGCTACGTGGATTCGCGCGAGGACGCGCTGCTCGAAGCCATCATCGGCCGTCGGCCCGACGGCATCGTGCTGACCGGCATCATGCATTCGCCCGAGGGACGCAGACGCCTGGCGTCTGCCGGGATTCCGGTGGTGGAGACCTGGGATCTCACGCCGACGCCGCTCGACATGGTCGTGGGTTTTTCCCACCCGGATGTGGGGCGTGCCGTCGTCGACTTTCTTTGCCGCAAAGGGCGACGGCGGCTTGCGGTCGTGGCTGGCGACGACGAGCGTTCGCGTCGGCGGCACCAGGCTTTTCGAGACGCCGCGCTTGCGGCCGGTCTGCCCGACGTGCCCATCCTTCAACTGCCCGCGCCGACGACGCTGAAGAGCGGCCGCGCCGCGTTGGCCGAACTGCTGCGTGACAACCCGGAGGTCGACGCGGTGTTCTGCAGCTCGGATCTGCTCGCACTGGGCGTGCTGGTCGAGGCGCAATCGCGAGGCATCGCGGTGCCCGGGCAACTGTCTGTCGTCGGCTTCGGGGATCTGGAGTTCTCCGCCGACCTGCATCCCGCGTTGACCACGGTGCGGATCGACGGCACGGCCATCGGCCGCCATGCCGCGCAGTTCATCGTCGATCGCGCGGAAGGGCGGCAGACCGGGCCGCGGGTCGTGGACGTCGGCTTCTCGATCGTCGATCGCGCCAGCGCCTGATCCGTGTAAACCCCTAGGTCGTACCGCTTGATGGTCTGAAACGGTAGCGCTACCATGCCGATTGTCAACAGCGCTGCAATCCGGCAAGGTCACGATCGATTGACAGAAACACGTCCAAAGCGATTCCGATGCCCACTTCCACCCCCGTCATCACCGAACTGCGTGTGATCCCGGTCGCCGGCCGCGACAGCATGCTGCTCAACCTCAGCGGCGCCCACGGTCCGTTCTTTACGCGCAACCTGCTGATCCTTACCGACAACGCGGGACGCACCGGCGTCGGCGAAGTGCCGGGCGGCGAGAAGATACGGCAGACCCTCGACGATGCGCGTGACCTCGTCGTGGGCCAGCCCATCGGCGATTGCCAGCGCGTGCTCCAGCAGATGCAGAAGAAGTTCGCCGACCGCGACGCCGGCGGGCGTGGACTGCAGACCTTCGACCTGCGCACCACCATCCATGCGGTGACCGCCATCGAGTCCGCGCTGCTCGATCTGCTCGGGCAGCACCTGGAGGTGCCCGTCGCGGCGCTGCTAGGCGAGGGGCAGCAGCGCGATGCGGTCGAGATGCTCGGGTATCTCTTCTTCGTCGGCGACCGCGACAAGTCCGATCTTCCGTATGCGCGGGAGCCGCAGGCCGACAACGACTGGTTCAGGCTGCGTCATGAAAAGGCGATGACGCCAGAAGCCATCGTGCGCCTGGCCGAAGCGGCTCGCGCGCGCTATGGGTTCAACGACTTCAAGCTCAAGGGCGGCGTGTTGCGCGGCGACGAGGAGATCGAAGCCTTGAAGGCGCTGCACGAGCGCTTTCCCGACGCGCGCGTCACCCTCGACCCCAACGGTGGCTGGCTGCTGAAGGATGCGATCCGCCTGATGCGCGACATGCGTGGCGTCGTCGCCTATGCGGAGGACCCGTGCGGCGCCGAGGAGGGCTTCTCGGGCCGTGAAGTGATGGCCGAATTCCGGCGCGCCACCGGCCTGCCGACCGCCACCAACATGATCGCCACCGACTGGCGCCAGATGAGCCACGCGCTGGCGCTTCAGTCGGTCGACATCCCGCTGGCTGATCCGCACTTCTGGACGATGGCCGGTTCGGTGCGCGTCGCCCAGACCTGCCGCGACTGGGGCCTGACCTGGGGCTCGCATTCCAACAACCACTTCGATGTATCGCTCGCCATGTTCACGCAGGTGGGTGCCGCGGCGCCGGGCCGCGTGACGGCGATCGACACGCACTGGATCTGGCAGGACGGGCAAAGGCTGACCAAGGAACCCCTGCGCATCGAAGGCGGACTGGTGCAGGTGCCCAAGAAGCCTGGCCTCGGCGTCGAGCTCGACATGGCCGAGGTCGAGAAGGCGCACCAGCTCTACAAGCAGCACGGGCTCGGCGCGCGGGACGACGCCGTCGCCATGCAGAGCCTGATTCCCGGTTGGACCTTCAATGCCAAGCGTCCGGCCTTCGACCGCTGAGCCCCGGGGTCGCGCAGTGACAACACCAAGGAGCGCCCCATGAGAGAAAACCGCCTGCGAACGCTGTGGAAATCCGGAGGGGCCGCCGTCAATGGCTGGCTGGCCATTCCGAATGGCTTCTCGGCCGAGACCATGGCCCACCAGGGATGGGATTCGCTGACCATCGACCTGCAGCACGGCGTCGTCGACTACCAGGCCATGATCCCGATGCTGCAGGCCATCTCCACCACCGACACGGTGCCGGTCGTGCGCGTGCCGTGGCTCGAGCCGAGCGCGCTCATGAAGGCATTGGACGCCGGCGCCTACGGCGTCATCTGCCCGATGATCAGCACCGCCGACGAGGCTGCGCGCCTCGTTTCGTACACCCACTATGCGCCACGCGGCGCGCGCAGCTTCGGGCCCGTGCGGGCGCTGCTGTACGGCGGTGCCGACTACCCGCAGCATGCCAACGACACCATCGTCACCTTCGCGATGATCGAGACGGCGCAGGCGCTCGAGAACCTCGACGCGATCATGTCCGTCGAGGGGCTGGATGCGGTCTACATCGGTCCCTCGGACCTGTCCCTCGCGCTGGGATGCAGGCCAGTGTTCGACGACGTCGACCCGCCGGTCCAGCAGGCGATCGATCACGTCCTCGAACGCGCGAAGGCCCACGGCCTGGTCGCCGGCATCCACAACGGAACGGCCGAAGGCGCGCTCGCGCGGGTTGCCAAGGGCTTCCAGTTCGTCACGGTCAGCTCGGACGCTCGACTCATCGCGGCGGGTGCCCAGCAGGTGCTCTCGAAGATGCGCGCCAAGCCGGCTGCTGCCGGTTCCACCTCTTACTGATACTGAAGGGAAATCAACATGAAAATCGGATTCATCGGACTCGGCATCATGGGCGCGCCGATGGCGCAGAACCTCATGCAGGCCGGCCACGAGATGTTCGTCCGCACCCGCAGCAAGGTGCCGGATGCGCTGAAGACGGCCACCGCCTGTGCCTCCAACGCCGATGTCGCGCGCGCGGCCGATGTCGTGATCCTGATGCTGCCCGACACGCCCGACGTCGAGCAGGTGCTGTTCGGTGAAGACGGCGTCGCCTCCGGTCTCTCGAAGGGCAAGCTCGTGATCGACATGAGCTCGATCGCGCCGATCGAGACCAAGCGATTCGCGAAGAAGATCAACGAACTCGGTTGCGACTACCTCGACGCGCCCGTTTCCGGTGGCGAAGTCGGTGCGAAGGCGGCGAGCCTGACGATCATGGTCGGCGGCGAAGAGGCGGTATTCGAACGCGCCAAGCCGTTGTTCGAGGCCATGGGCAAGAACATCACGCTCGTCGGCGGCAACGGCGACGGCCAGACCACCAAGGTCGCCAACCAGATCATCGTGGCGCTCAACATCGCCGCCGTGGGCGAGGCGCTGCTGTTTGCCAGCAAGGCCGGCGCCGATCCGGCCAAGGTGCGGCAGGCGCTGATGGGCGGGTTCGCAGCCAGCCGCATCCTCGAAGTGCACGGAGAGCGCATGATCAAGCGCACCTTCAACCCCGGCTTCCGCATCGCGTTGCATCAGAAGGACCTGAGCCTGGCACTGGCCGGCGCGAAGTCGATGGGTGTGGCGCTGCCTCAGACCGCATCGGCCGCGCAACTGATGCAGTCGTGCGCCGCCCATGGGTGGGATCAACTGGATCACTCGGCGCTCGTCAAGGCGCTGGAGCAGATGGCCGCGCACGAGGTCGCGCCGGACTGACCCTCAGGAACCGAACGCCGGCAATCCGAGGCGCGAATAGGCCGCGTCGGCTTGCTGGCGCAGTCGCGTCGATTCCGGCTGTCCGTTGACTTGTCGCTGCAGGATGCCCTGCGCCGCGGTCAGCGTGGCCTCCGTGCCGCTTCGGATCAGGGCATCGAGATAGACCTGCTCGAACAAATCCCGCTGCGCATGGCTCCCGCCGATCTCGATGAGACGTGGCAGTGCGAGGCCCAGCCCTTCGATCGCGGACGCGTAGTCACCCCGCGCATGCGCGCGCAGCCCGTGCGCGGCGGGAACGCAGACCCGTTGCCATGCGCTTCGGGTGGACAAGGGTGCGCTCGGTGCAAAAGCCTCGATATGGCTCAGCAGCACATCGGCCTCGGGGCGTCCGGCGCGCGCGAGTCCGTAGAGGTATTGCAGATCAAGAAACGGCAGCACGTGGTCGTCGAGCCGTAGCGCCAGATGGTCGGCGAGGTCTTGCCAACGGTCGCCGACATCGATGCCCGCCAGTTCGAATCGCGCGAGCAGCGAGACGGCGCCGATCTGGTCCTGCGAATACGCCTTCACCACGCCCCACACCTGCCGGTCATAGATCTCCAGCGCCTCCACATCGCGCCCAAGATCGATCAGGAAGAGCGCCACGTGCCACCAGTTGTGGGTAACCATGAATGAGTTGAGTCCGACCCACGTGTCGCTCACGCTGCGCATGAACGTCAGCCCTTCGGTCAGCCGCCCTTCGGTGAGCATCACATGGCCCAGCGCATGGTGCGCCCATGGCTCCTTGCGCTCCATGGAGATGGCCCGGCGTGCGCTGGACTCCGCCTCGCGCATCAGATGGCATTGTTCGTAGCCGAAGGCAGCCATGCCGTGCAAGTAAGGCACATCACCCGCGGCCGGCAGCGCGGCCAGTGCCAGCCGAAGCATGCCGGGAAAGTCGCCCGTATTGAAGCAGTGGTACTGGCCGAGTTTGAGAGACGCCAGATCGCGCGGGTGCTCACGCGCCTGCTCCTGGTGCAGCGCGATCGCTCTGGCGATATCGCCGTCCGCCCAGGCTGCGATGGCGGCGATGTAGCGCTGCTCGCGAGACGTGGCGCGCGCAGCCGAGGCTTGCGCGCGTTCGATGAATGGCCGTGCGTTGCCAGCCGCATCGCGCGATTCCGCGAACAGGTGCAAGGTGGCGCAGTACGCCTGCACGATAGGGCTTGGGTCATGCGCGACCGCGAGCACGTCCACCGCGCGGGTCTCGCACGAGATGAAACCCTCGACGAAGGCGTTGACTGCGCCAACGCTCTTAGGGTCGGCTAAGAGCGGATTGCCGAGGCTGTCGGTCAAACGGGCGGCTGAACTCAAAGGCAATTCCTAGACGTGACGCGCAGTCGCTCATGTTGCCATACGGTGGATCGGCCAAGCACTCCATGAAGCGCATTTCTGCCGTCCGTAATCGTATTTGCCAATTGTTCCAGTAGTCTGGGCGAGAGTTTTGAAAAGTCCGACGATGAAGAAGATGCGTCCATGCGCTATCAAGAACGACGAGGCTGCTCCCTTGAAGCGTTCGCGCGATAATTTTTCGGGAGATTTTATCGAGGCCGCCGATATGTTCGGCGAGGCAAAAGAATTTGTTGCGAGACTGCAGTCTGTCCGCGGCTTCGTGCGCCATTTACCTGCTTCAACATGATCATGAATTGAAATGATGCGCTTACAGAAATATAGGCCTTTGCGTCTTTTGGGAAAATAGAATATGTCCAGATGGTTTCGACTGGGTGCGCAAAACCCGAAAACCCCTCACCCAGGAAAAATTGAATTGAAATATGCATGGAATAATTCAACGGAAATTCACGATGCATCGGAATATCCCGAAGAATTCATTCTTCGCTGCTATGACGAAAATGGAAATGTTGCGCCCCGTGCACGCGCCACATGCTGTATCCCTGTTGTGGAGCTTGTGATACGTTCTTACGATAAAGACGGGGAGCCCGTCGATCCCAAGGATGCCGATCACCAGTCGATTATGGTTAGGGGACCAGAGCGCATACCGATTGAACATTTGAAGGGTCGAGGAAAAATACATCCATGAACCGGAATTGTTGTATTGCCGGTCGGCGCCATCCGGTATTGAGGGGGGCTTCCCCTGACGTGTTCAGTCGTTCGTGCGTTGACTGCCAGCGCCGTGCTCGATGACCGCCCGATACTTTCTTGCGCAGGGCGACCGGGCCGGTAGCGCTTGGATCACCGAAGGTCTTCCGAATTTCGCCTGCGCCGGCGCCAGAATCGCCACGATAGGCATGGCGACCTATTGCTCGCAATGCAATACGTTCGGACATGTCTTCCCGGTGGGGGAGCGTCCACGCGGTACAGCTCCCAATGGCCAGCAATGGGCACTGAGCGGCGACCTTAACGTCTGCCTGTGCGGTCAGCAACCCTTTGTTGCCACGCGCATTCTGAGGACAAATGCAGGCACCGACTGCTCCTATCTCAACACCAACAGGCAAAGGGTCTTGGCGCCCGCCCACTTTTACAAGCACAATAACCCGGTCAAAATAGAGCCGGTCGCGCGGATGGAGTATGTATTTGAGAAGAATGACAGGTCCAGGACATACGACACTCAGGTCTATAACGTGACCACACAAGGATATACTTTCCCATTGCGCGCGCCCGCGGGAGATCTCTCGCAATTAACGCAGTGGGTACTGAAGGGGTTGGAAAACCTCCCGCGCCAACAACTCAGGCACATAGGATGGATTAATATAAATCCTGGTCCACGTATCAGTATAAGGCCAAACTTTATCACAGATGCGGTAGCAAGTTTCTTGCGAGATCCCGACCTGCCAAATCCTCTTGTGTGGGGTGGGATTGATATTTTCCCGACGACAAATCAAACTTCGCAGGCGTTTGTCGATGCTGTCCTGCTCCACGAAAGTGCACACCTCTGGAATATGTCATGGCCTCGAGGATGGGAGGAGCAATACGAGGCCACGATCCAAGGTGACCCGGCGCCGTCGGAATACGGGGGGGAAAATATAGATGAGGACTTTGCGGAAACCGCCTCCCTGTACTGGGGATCCTTAGACTCACCCTGCGAGGCTCAAGCGCGTCAGCTTCATGGTCCGCGCTTTACCTTCTTGGACTTCGCGAAAGAGCGAGTTTGATGCATTTTCCAAAGTCCAGTCTATTGGCGTCTTTGACGCCTGATAGTCACTTATTCGGCGTCCCATTTCGCCAGCAAGTCAGGCGGGATTGCCTGGACGACTTCTGCAAAGCGCTTGCCTAGGAGGCGATCGGCCTGTTTGAGCAAGAGGGCGACCGGGCTGCTGGGCTCGCAGAGTTCCAGCCATTCCCTGGCGGCGCGGAGGCTTTCCCGCACCTGTTCGCGTCGCTCGATAGGGGTGGTGTGGCCGGAATCGGTCGCAAGCGCCGTGTGGTGCGGTCGCGATCGTTGTGGGAGTTCGTCAGCACGTGTGCTTGATGAAATCACCGCCGCCTCCGTGGGCCGCGTTTCTTCCGTCTTTGTCGTTGCTGCAGGCGGCGTCCCGGTGGGCGCGTCGGCTGATTCGACTTCGAACAAGTCGATCAATCTCAGTATCACTTGAATATTGGGTGCTTCCGCACCGAGGCTGTCACGGCCCCGTTGGTCGATCTGTCGCAGCAGTGCGGAAGCATTGGCCAAGGCTAAAACGGTCGAGTCTCCCTGGGTTTGCAGATCATGGAGTTGACGCCGCACCGCGTCGAGTGGGAGCGCGTCGGCCAACCGCGGGACAGCAAAGGCGCGTTCCACGTCGCGAACTGTCAGTCGTGACGCGGTATGCGGACAGACCACGATTTCACGCAGGTCCGACAAGAATCCCTCAGGGTCGCACAGGGCTGCCAACGCATTGGCGCGCATTGCCGGATCGTGCTCACCCTCGACAATGAGCTGCGGATGGATCGCTTCGGGATACCGAGCCAGGGTACGTGCAAGCATTTCCAATGCTTCGTGCATGCCGGTAGCTCCGCCCAACCGCGTGCGGCAGCGCATCAGCCAGATCAGCACCGTCAAATCCTTGCTGCGCAAGAGCAGTCGACGGCATTCGCGCTCGATATCATTCCAATCCGGCAGCGCGGGTTTTTCGGTGAAGCTGCCGTACTGCACATCCGCTTGAGGTGCCATGCGAGCGAGCAGCGTCACGTATTCGTTGTCGTATTCGAGGTTGGGGCCGCAGGGGGCGGACTCGGTGATCGGCTCGAGCCAGTGCTCGGGCTGTTGCGGGATCTCGTCCTGTTCGGAGAGGGGGGTTGCGCGGCGTGCTGCTTTCTTGATCTTGCTCAAAGAGCCTCCTGGTCTGGCTTCTGCGGGGTTGCGTGGATATCGTTCTCCGGTTCGTAACTCATGCCTGTCACCGTGTCTCCTGAGATGGCCCTTCCCATCCAGGTGGACCATCCCAGTCTCTCCTCACCGCCCAGCCTCGTTGACGGCGCCTCGTCGCGGCGCAACTCCAGTGCGACTTCCCAGGCGTATTCGTAGCCGACAAAGGCACGCACCCATTCGATCAAGGCCTGGACGTCGCTGCCATCTCGCGCGCTTTGCGGCGTGAAGCGCAGGTACTGGCGCAGGGTCAGCGGGCCGATGGTCAAGCGAAACTTGTGCTGTCGGTCGGCTACCACGTCGCCGACCAACGCACCTTGTCCGAGCATGGACGAGCGGCGCGGCATGCCGATGCGGCAGGCATCAACCGGCTCTATCGCAATCCATTGCAACTGGTATTCGTGCAACTGCACGCCGACGCCGAAATAGCGCGAAAGCGTCGACGCCAGTCCTTCCGGGTTGCGCGCCTGGCGCACGCGGTGCGCGGCGGAAGCCCACCGGGCATGGGGCGGAAGCGCTGCGTGCGGAACGTCATCCACCTCGTCTCCGGCCAGGCGCGCGATGTACGGCGTGAAGGATTCCTCTCCTGGACGGTCCAGACCGGCAGCCGCTTGGGCCTGGGCCCAAGCGCGATAGAGAAGGACCAGATAGCGGTGATGGAACATGTCCAGGAAATCCGCCATCGTGTCGTCGCGCTTGCCCTGGCTGCGCTCCCGCACCCACTCCGTCATGTGGATCGGCAATGGTCCGTTGGGGCCGAGCATGCCAAGGCCGAAGAGGCGGATCGACGGCAACCCGTCGCGCTCCCGGATTTCGGCGATTTCGCGCGGAGCGAAGGCCATCGAGGCCTGCTGCCCGAGCCGGAATGGCTCCTGTTGCGCGCGCTGTGCATGGCCGACAGGAGGCAGATGGGAATGTTGCGCCGCCAGCTCGCGGACGATCGAAATGAATCCGTGGCGCCACGGTTCGCGAGCGGCATCGACCATGGAACTCGTCAGCGTCCGTCCACCTGCCTGTGCCATGGAGTGCTTGGGCGCGTCCACTTTCAAAAGACTCCGCGTGTGCCCATGCGCACAGGCCAGCGTGCGATCTCGCCCCGCTGCATCGACTTCAGCACGGTTTCGGCGAAGACGTTGATTGCCACATGATGGGCAAGGTATTGGTCCAGAACTCGCCCGAACAGATAGGGGCTGGAGCCTGAAAAGCCATCCTCGTCCACAGTCAGCGTGCACTCCACGCCGCGCCCATACACGAGCGGTCCGGAGCCCGGCAACCGGCGGACGACAGGGCGCACCTGCGAGCCGATCAAGCCGTCGATCTGACGCTGGGCGACGTCATCGTCACGGTGGATGATCAGCCGCAGCATGTCACGAAGGGCTCGGGCACCCTCCCGGTGCGGCACATCGGCCAACGGCAGGTGGTTGAAGCCCAGTTGGCGGATCAAGCGCCATGCCAGTTCGCCCTGGGCGAACGCCGGTGTGGGAGCGGAGGGCTGCCGAATCAAGCCGATGCTCGCCACCGGCGCCGAATCCGCCATGCTCAGGTCAGAGACGCCATTGCGCGGTACGAGGCGCGGCAGATCGCGGTTGGTAAGCAATGCCTGCACCGACAGATAGCGCAAGCTTTCCGGATAAGGTGCTTCGTTCTGATCGACCAGTGAGATGAACGCCTCCGAGCCGACGTAGGGCGTGCGCGTTCCGTAGCGGCGCGCCGAGTCTGACACCAGCCGTGGCTCGCGTCGCAGCGAGAAATAGCGGCCGTGGTTGCCCTCGTCGTCACTGAGTGTTTGGTACAGCGGGCGGAAGTTCAACTGCTCGGTGGTGGCCCTTTGCTGCCCACAGGCTTCGCTCACGGAAAAAACCTCGAAGTCGAGTGGGCGCGAGCGGTCCGGCACGAGGTGATATTCGGGCAGGGCTGCGTTCAGTTCGATCCGGTCGGTGCGTCTCTGGAAGAGATTGATGACGGGAGTGCAGAACAGCGCAAACTGCCGGGCGTCGATCAGTCCGTTCAGGCGGCCCGCCGAGCGCGAGAGCAGGATGACGATCTCGGCTTCCGGTCCTTGCACACGAGCCAGTCCTGGCGCCAGATGTTGCAGCGAGAAAAAGTAGAAGCGGCTCGGACAGGCGAAAAACTCGTGCAGGAGATTGTGGCCATGGAGCGTGTTCCATTGCACCGGCAACAGACTCTGATCCGGCGACAGTCCTTCATGTACGAGTGCATCTTCGGTGACCACATGGGGGCGCTCGCCGATGCGGCCCGGCGTACCGGTGAAGGTCGCGATGGCCGACGTGTGCAGCAACTCGAACAGATGCGTGGCCACTTGGTCATCGCCGGCCAGATAGATGGGCAAACGATCTAGGCCTTTGAGGTCGCAGAATCGGGTGTCGCCCTTGGTGCGCAGGCGCAGGCGCAGCGCGCCCGCCACCTGCAAGTTGGCTGGCAAGTGGCGCTCCAGGGCCGGAATGTCGGGTGGAATGCCGGTGAGCTTGGCCTCGATGATGGACAACGGCCAGAGCGTCACGTCCTGGCTGGAGCGAAACTCGCACGAGGTTTCTTCGCCCTCAGGCACCTTGGCGAACATCGCGCTGCCGCGCGGAACGAGAAAGCCGCGCGTCAGGTCGCCTTCGCGTGGATTGGGGTGCAGTTGCGCGACCGCCATCGACGGCGTGGGACTGACGTAGTTGGGATAGATGACTTCCAACAGCCGCTGGGTAAAACGCGGGAATTCAGCATCGAGCTTGATGCGCATGCGAGCCGACATGAAGCAGAAAGCCTCGATCAGGCGTTCCACATAGGGGTCTGCCACCTCTATGCCCTGCATGCCGAGACGGCGCGCGATCTTCGGATGCAGTTGCGCGAATTCGCCGGCCTGCTCCCGCATATAGAGGAGTTCCTGGTTGTAGTAGTCGAGAAGGAGCGGGTCCATGGACGGAAATGTGAGTGAACAGTGATGCCTCGATGAGGCGTGGGGCCTGGCTGTCTTGATGTCTGATCCGAGTCGACTCCATCAGGCCTCGTTGAGGCTCACCTGATTGGTCTCCAGATCCACCGAACTTTGCGCACTGAACTCGACCGGGTACGGCTCCATATGGAGCAGGCCATGGATTTCGAACATGAGCACGTTGTAGTGCCCCCCGGCGTCTCCTTTCGCGACGGGCCTGACGCTCAGAGATTCGGCCAACAAGCGCGGCTCGAAGTTCAGGATGGCGCGGCGGATGGACTTCTGGATGTCCATCCATCGGCGCTCGGATAAATAGCCGCCAGTGGGGGAGGGCACGCCATAGTTGATCGTCGAGGAGATCACCGCGCCATGGCGATCTGAATGCAGCAAGTCGTCCTGGTTGGAGGCGTTGAGCAGAAAGCCCAGGTCACGTCGCACGATGCTGCGCATCCTGTTTCGCGTCGGGGCATAGTCGGCCGGCGCTTCCTTGTGCTCGTGAGGTGCGTCGTCGCACAGTCGATCGAACAGCGTGGGAAGGAACTGGTTGTGCCAGGACCGCAGGACGCTGGAGGCGCGTTTCGACGGCAGGGTGCGCGTACCGGGATGTATCGCGGCGCTGACAGCGGTCGGCGGATCGTCCGCGACGGAGTGGAGGGTGGGATCGTCGGAATTCATGATGAGGGCGATGGGATCCAGGTGTCGGCGTTGAGGGCGCTGTCGGCAGACAACACGTGGTGTTCGCGCCGTGTGAGTACAGGCACTGCACTGCGCTGTTCGCGGAGTTCGTCTGGCGCGAACAGCCGTAGCACTTCCACATGCGGTTCCGGTTCAAGAATGTCATGCTCGCCAAACGGGTCCAATCCGGCCAGTACGGGCCCGATGGCATCGCTCTCGCCAAGGAGGTCATACACGTCATCGCGGTCATGCTCTTCACTCTGGAGTACGTCGAGTGCGTCGACGGGCTCCAGTCGATGGGAATGTCGTGTCTGTGTGGACGCGTAACCATACGGGTCGCGCATCAGTTGCACGTACTCGGCGTGCAATCCGTGCATCAGCTGTAAGTCTGGATCGGGTCCCGGTGTGTTCGCGGCGGTGCCGGAAGGCGGTGGGTGTCCCTGAAGCGCGATGCCGGTGGTGCTTGGATCCAGCAGAGAGGCGACGTCCGCTATGTCGTGCAGAGGCATCGCGTTGCCAATATCCGACGAGCGCCGCGCCACGCCGGCATCGCCGGCCAGCAGGTCCGTCAGCGCGAAATCCGGATACGGATCGACTTGTTGGCTCGCCCGCTTTTCCTCCTGGCTGAATCTCATGCTCGTCCCGGGCACCGGAAGCTCCGCAGAACATCGGTGGTCAATGGGTTGCGCAAGCCGCCGGTGTTGATATCCAGCACCGCGCGGCGCCCATCGAAATCGAACTCGACTGCCGTGTGCCCCAAGCTGGCGCCATCGACCACGCGGCCGCGCTTGATCAGCCGCATCAGGGCCCAAGGCCCGTTGTTCGTCAGGGTGGAGGTATCGCTGCGGCGGATGCTCGGGATGGCCGCCAATTCGGCGATGGTGCCGCCACGCGGGCCCGGCCAGGTGACCGACAGCGTCTGCACAGGACCGTGGACGTAGCGCTGGCTATGGCCGTCCAGATTGATGATGAACTCGGTGATGGAGGGGTCGAGGTACTGCACCTGCATATCCATCTTCAACGCCATGCTTTTCTTGCCGTTGTCGCGAAAGAAGATGTCTCGAATCTGCGCAATGCGCGCAAATGCTTCGGGACTGGGACCTCGCGCGGCCAATAGCTTGAGCAATTCGCCCGTCAGTGTCGGTCCCGTTGTGGCGAGCGTTGCTGCGTTGCCGGCGGTCTCCACGCCAACCATCATGCTGCCGGTCCTTGGCGACTTGTAGCGCCAGGGACGGACACTGGTGTCGACAAAGGGTGCGAGGAACTTGGTGAAGTATTCGTCGGCCGCACCGCCGGCGGCAAACAGGGTGTTGAAGTCATCGATATGGACCTCCTGCGTGCTGTTGGCCACGAACGGATAGCGTCCGGTGATCGCGCGCTTGCAGGGTTCGCTCACTTGCACCGCCATCAGCCCAAGCAATCGGTCCAATTGCGCCCGGGCCTGGACCTTCAGAATGTCTGTCGCGCCTTGCGTCACCTTGTCCGAGCTGTTGGAGGCCAGGCGCGTCAACACTTCCCTGAAGGGAGCCGGCAGCCGGGCTGCTTCCATGCGCATCCGGGTACCAGGATCGGAGCCGGCCGACGGCAGGCTGTTGGTGGCCATGGCAGTGTCGGCTACCGCCATGACGGTGTACATGTCGTTGACCAAGGAGGTGATGGCGTCCAGGGCCGGGCGACCCGCATTGGGTATTTGCCCCTGCGAGGTGGCATCGCGGGCGGCGGCGTGCAGGCTGCTGCGTAGTCCGCCGTTCCACAGCGGTGAACTGCTGCCGGAAGCCGCCATGCTTTCCGATTGGCCTGTCACCACTTCGCGCAATGCGACGAACTGGCTGTCCACCAGTTGTCGCTCCAGACGTGCCCCGGGACGCAGGCCCGCGTTCTTCTTGAGTTGTTCGGCGTGCCTGGCCAGCCGTTCGGAAGCCTTGTCGAAGTAGCTCTTGTCGCTTCCAATTTCGGCGTTTGGATCCAGCGAGCGTGACAGCGTGGTCTCGCGCGCTGCGGCAACTGCCAGCCGCACGAGCGGTGAATCGGGCGCAGCGAACTGACGCACCACATTGAGCTCCTGCGCCAGCGTGGTGCCGGTGGCCGGGGCGATGTCGGCAAGGAAGTCTCTCCACTGCTGCGCGTATTCCGTCAAGTATTGGCCTCGCAGATCCTCCAGCAACGGCGTGATATTCACTGCGCGTGAGACGTCGGCATCGAGGGGTTTTTCCTCCGCTGCGTCCCAGCTGGCATCGCCCATCACCCATGCGTCATCGGCTTGGGACTTGGCGAGCAACTCGGGCATTCGCTTGTCGAACAACTCGCGGTAGCCGTCGTAGGTATAGAGGCCGGGCACGCCGTGGTCGAGAGGCTGGCCTGAGATGCGGGTGAACACCGAGCCGGCTTGCGGTCCGACGATGCGCGGCAGCGTGAAGTCCGGTGGCGCAGCCTGAGCCAAGGCAGCCTTCGCGCGCTCGTACAGGCGAGCGGACGGAGGCGTGCCGCTGAGGAACGCACGGGCGCGCTGAATCAGTCCTTCATTCTTGCGCAGCGGGGATTGCACGACCCGGGTGCCCGAGAACATCAGGTCGATCTGGACCAGGAGCGCAGTCTGCGCGTCGGTCATGCGACTGCCGTCGCCGCTTTGCCAGTCCCGCAGCGCCCAGTCGCGGACTTCCAGGGGATCATGGTGCGTCTGGTCGAACATCATGAGGTAGACGCGCAGCGTCTCGAAGGCGCGGTTGTCATTTCGTTCGACGATGGCTCGCGACAAGGCGTTTTCCATGCGGCGTACGACCTGAGGCAGCAAGGTCTGGTCTTGCAAGTGCGTATAGGTGTCCACGGCGGCATCGACGATCGGCGGCGCGGCGTACAGGCCATAGCCATAGGTGGCAGGCGGGTCTTGCAGGTCCAGGCCGCCGTGCTCTGGCAGTTCCCGGGCGGCGTCAAGCATCTGCGGCGCCTCTTCGAGGCGGAATCGGGCGTACAACTTGTTCACGTGCTCGCCCAGCGCCTGTGTCTTGAAGCTCACGTCAGCAAGGTATTTGCGGTTGTTGCCGTAGCTCAACATCAGCGCCCAACCGAGCCATACGGCGATCGCCAGAACCAGCGCGTGACCCAGCAGGCGCAGTGTCCGTGAGCGGAGCTCCCAACCCAGGGCCGGGCGTACAAGGTGCGCTTCGCGAAACACCAGGTTCGACAGCAGGTCATGCAGAAAGAAGCTGCGATTGCTGACCAGGGTGTTTGCCACGCGCGGCATCGGAGTGCGTGGCAGCATCCGCCGGAGGCGGTACGCCAACGTGGTGGACTCGGCCTCGACCGCGGTGCCGGTTTGCCGGGCGCTGGTGAAATAGATCCCGCGCAGGCTGTGGTTCAGCTCGGTGCGGTCGTATCGGGAGTCGAGGAAGATTTCCTCGACCATCTTGGCCAGCGCAGGAATCACGCCACCGAGTTCAGTGGGCAAGGCATACAGGCGATGACGACGATCCAGGTCGAATTCCTCCTGCAGTCGAACGACCAGTCCGTCCTCCAGGCGTTGCCGCAGCGCCTGAAGTTCCGTCGATACGGCTCGGGCCAAGGGGCTGGGGACCATCTCCTCATCGGGCGCTGGCTGGCGTTTGCTCCGGAACAAGCCTGAAGGCGAGGCATCCCCCTGCCACGGCAGAGTCAGGCCGCAGATCTGTTCGCGGCCCTCGTTGGTCAGTACGCTGAAGTATTCGCCGAAACCCTTGAGCAGGTCGGCCTTGGTGACGATCACGTAGACCGGAAAGCGAACACCCAGCTCGCGTCGCAACTCGGCCAGGCGCGCGCGCAGCGTAGCCGCTTGTGCGGTACGTCCCGCATCGTCGAGGTTGACAAGGTCCGTCAGGCTGATCGTGACCAGCGCGCCATTGATCGGTGCCTTTGGTCGGTACTTGCGCAGCAGGCCGAGGTAGGCGAGCCACTCGACGGCATTCTTGTTGACGGTGCTGCCCGGCGGATCGACCATGCCGTCGCCTTGCTGGGCATAGCGGCCGGCGGTGTCGATCAATACCGCTTCATTGGTGAACCACCAATTGGTGTTGAGGGTGCCGACGTTGGTTGCCAGGGCGACTTGCGCGGACGCCGCGCCCATCTGATTCGCGATGGGAAACTTGCAGCCGGAGTTGAGCAGCGCCGTCGTCTTGCCGGAGCCGGGCACTCCGACGACCATGTACCAGGGCAGTTCGTAGAGGTAGCGTTTTCCATCGATCAACCGTCGCCAACTGCCTGTGGCGGCTGCGCGCGTCTGTCGCAAGCGGGTGACCGCGACCCGCACGATTCCCGACAGCGTCTTGAGTTCCTCGCTCGCGATGGCCTCGGTGCTGGGCTTGTTGCTCGATTTTTCGGGACGCAGCCAGCGATCAAGCAGTTCCCGGTTGGAGCGCAGGGCAGTGAACAGCCGGCGGAGGCCATAGACCATGTAGGCCAGTCCGATCAAAGCGATGAGCACCGTGCGCACCGCGATCGACGCCAATGGCTTCGTGTCGGCGAACGCCAGAAGCGGGCCGGCATGCCAGATCAGCAGGCACAGCGCGGTCACGCCGACAAGCAGCATCGACCAGCGCAACAGCAGACACATCAACGTGGCGAGGAGCAACACGATGGCGCTGACCCGCATTTCCACTGTCTGCAGAGGATGAAGACCGCCGAATGAAAGCAAGGGTCCGAGGAACCAGACCACCAGGGCGCCGATTGACAGCGCGAGCAGCGCCAGGGTGTAGCGCGAGAAGACCGTCCGGAAAAAGGCTGAGAAAAAATCAATCATTGCGAGTCCACGATGATCTCGACGCGGCGGTTGCGCGTGCGTCCTTCGGGGGTGACGTTGTCCGCCGCGGGCTGTGCTTCGCCCATGCCGATCGTCGTGATGCGGCTGGGCTCGACATGGTTCTGCTCCAGGAGCTGTGCCACCGCGTGCGCGCGCTTTTCGGACAGCGCCAGGTTGTTCGGGAATTCGCGCGTGGCGATCGGTGTGTTGTCGGTGTGCCCGACCACCTTGACGGTGCCGCTGACTTCGTTGATGCCGGCGGCGACCTTTTCCAGCAAGGCCGCCATGCTGACGTTGATCTCGGACAGACCCACGCTGTACATATCGTCGCCGGGGAAGGTCACCTTGCTGTGCAGCCCCAGTGCAGTCTCATCGACGTCCACCCGGCCGGCTTCGATTTCGCTGGCCAGGAGTTCCTTCAGGCGCAGTCGTTGCGGCGCCGGCATCAATTTGCCGATGTCGCGAATGCGAGCCTCGATGACTTCGCTCTGGGCCGTCAGGTGATGCTTGTTCCAGACGAGCGCCACGAGAAGGAACAGTCCCAGAACACCGGCGCTCGCCCAAACCGGAATGTTGTGCAGCAAACGCCGTTTGCCCGGCGGCACCTCTTCCCACTGCTGTGACAGTTCGCGGGGCACAGCCTCGTAGGCGCTGACAACCAGGTTGTAGAGTCGGTTGCGGATCGTCTCGATCATGCGCCGACCTTCAATCTGCAGGCGGTAGTGCCCCTGGAAGCCGAGTCCGAGGAGGTGGAGCATCACTTCGAGGACCGGCAGATGCTCTTGCGGATTGCTCGCCAGCCGGCCAATCAACAGGAACACCTTCTTGCCGCCATCGCCTTCTTGATGAAATGTCTGCAGCAGTGCATGGCCTGACCAAGGGCCGGTCGTGACTGCTGTACCCCCACCCCAGGGAGTCAGATTGGCTGTTTCGTCCAAGGCTGTGCAGAGGGCATAGCGCACGGCCAACATATGTTCGCGGCGCAAGTTGCCTTGGTCGCACACGCGGGTGAACGCCTTGACCTCGATTTCCAGCATTTGCCGCAGCATCTCGATGCCGGCTGGCTCAAGTTGTTGCGGCATGTCCGCCACGGCTTGCAGCAACGGGTTCGCTGCAGCCAGAAAAGGATTGCGTGCGGCAAGAACGGCGGTGAGGCGCTCCCCCTGATCGCCCAGCATTCTTGTATTCAGGGTCGCGGCCGCCGCTGGCTCGCCAAACGGGTCGTCAATGGAGCGGCGGGTTGGCTGATGAGGCCGCGGTGGGATTAGGGCGTGGTCGGAAGCTTCCGCTGCCATGCGAGTCTTTCTTGTGTATCGGGGTAGGTCGAACGAGCGCGGCTTCTTCAAGGGGGCAGCATTTTTGCGCCCCGGAATCCGGCGTCTTCTTGAGTCAGCCAACGAAGGATGGCGGCCTCAATTGAATAGTCTCACTCGCGTTTCAGCTATCCAAATATCAGGCAATAAGGCAACTGGCGCGAGCCTTTTGCGAACTATCCATCAATGATTGCGGCAATAAATGTAGCATGGTCGCCATGTTTGAGAGTGCGAAAAATGCCGCATTTTGATCTCCAACTGCAATTCACGATGCTATGTAATTGTTAATGAATATGCCGGTCGTCTGGTAATGGAGGGGTGAATTCATTGACGATCATGTCTAATTTGGCCGAATAATTTTGCTATTGTGAGTAACTGTTAAATACCAAGCGCAGCGGTTGGTTATAACGTTTGCGTGGAGATCCAAATACAATAATCGCAAATAGTTTTTCAATTGCGGTGTGCCCCGTTCGCCTTTATGCATATTTCTCGTCGGGCACTGTTCGGCAAACTTGATTCGACATTGTTTCGTGCGATCGAATCGGCCACCACCCTCGCCAAGGCCCGTGGCAATCCTTATGTCGAGTTGCTCCATTGGCTTTACCAGATCTGGCAGTTGCCGGACAGCGATCTGCATCGAATCTGCCGGCACTTCCGGTTGGAGTCCGCCACCCTGGAGCGAGACTTTGCGGTTGCGTTGGGTGCTTTGCCTGTTGGGTCGAGTGCCATCAGTGACTTCTCCCATCACGTCGAACTTGCGATCCAGCGAGCTTGGGTGCTAGGCACCATTGCCTTTGGTGGCCGCGTGGTGCGCGGAGCTTGGCTGGTGGCTGCTTTGGTGGATTCGACCGAACTCCGCCGGGTCTTGGTGGAGATATCGGCTGAATTTCGGAAGATCCCCGACGAAGGACTCGCCGATGTGCTGCAAGAACTGGTGGATTGCTCCCCCGAAAGCCGGGAGGAGGCGCACGACGGTTCGGCCTCGCTGAAAGTTGCCCCCGCGGGAATCGGTGGTGCGTTGTCTGAAGCGAGCGGCGGCAAGTCGGCCCTGGCCAAGTACTGCACCGATCTCACCGAGCGCGCCCGCGCGGGTGAAATAGATGTCGTCGTTGGTCGCGAGCATGAGGTTCGCACCATGGTCGACATTCTGTTGCGACGGCGGCAGAACAATCCATTGATCACTGGCGAGGCGGGCGTGGGCAAGACGGCGTTGGTCGAAGGACTCGCCTTGGCCATCGCGCAAGGGGCGGTTCCATCGGCGTTGCGTGAAGTTCGATTGCTCAGCCTGGATCTGGGTGCCTTGCTGGCCGGCGCCAGCATGCGTGGCGAGTTCGAGTCGCGCCTGAAGGCCTTGCTCGAAGAGGCGGTCCAATCGTCGCAGCCCGTCATCCTGTTTGTCGATGAGGTCCACACCCTAATCGGCGCCGGTGGCCAAGCCGGTACTGGCGACGCAGCCAATCTCCTCAAGCCGGCGCTTGCGCGGGGCACGCTGCGAACGATTGGCGCCACCACCTGGCGCGAATACAAGCGCCACATCGAAAAGGATCCGGCTCTGATTCGACGCTTTCAGGTCTTGCAGGTGCTCGAACCGGAAGAGGCTGTCGCGGTCCAGATGGTGCGTGGCTTGGTTCCCGCATTCACCAGGCACCACGAAGTGACGGTGTTGGACGAGGCGGTTCGGGCCGCCGTCGTGCTCTCCCACCGCTACATCCCCGCGCGGCAATTGCCCGACAAGGCCATCAGTCTGCTCGATACGGCTTGTGCGCGCGTGGCGATGCTCTTGAATATGCCGCCGCCTGTCGTTGCTCAATTGCGCCAGCGCATATCGGCGCTGGAGGGAGAGCTCGGCTTGCTGACCGAGGAGCGCTTCATTGTCCTGGGCAGCGAGGTGCGCGCCGAACGCGAAGCCGCCACCCGTCTCGAGCTTGAGAGCGTGCGTGCTGAACTGAACGCGCAGGAATCTCGCTGGCAGGAGGAGCAGAACATGGTTCGCGCGATCCGGGATCTGCGAGCGAAGATGGCGGCAGACGAGGCGGGCGCTGCTGCCGGTATTTCAGATGAATGCTGGAACGAGCTCAGCGCACTGGAGGCCGCCCTGAAGCAGGTGCAGGGCGATGTGCCTTGGATCCATCCCCAGGTCGATGAAGCCGTGGTTGCGTCGATCATTGCCGACTGGACCGGCATTCCGGCCGGCCGCATGGTGCAGGACGAAGTGTCCAGGGTCACGGGGTTGCAGGCGCAGTTGGAGCGTCGCGTGATAGGTCAATCCGCCGCGCTGGCGGCGCTGGTCGAGCGAGTCAAGACCGCGCGGGCGCGCCTGACAGATCCCGGCAAGCCCATCGGAACTTTTCTGTTGGTCGGTCCGTCCGGCGTGGGCAAGACCGAAACGGCGCTCGCGCTGGCGGAGGCGCTGTATGGCGGCGAGCAGAACCTCATCACCATCAACATGAGCGAATTTCAGGAGGCCCACACGGTCTCCACGCTCAAGGGGGCGCCGCCGGGCTATGTGGGATACGGCGAGGGCGGAGTGCTCACCGAAGCCGTGCGCCGTCGTCCATACAGCGTCATCCTTCTTGACGAAGTCGAGAAGGCGCACCCGGATGTGCATGAGCTCTTCTATCAGGTCTTCGACAAGGGCTGCATGGAGGACGGAGAGGGTCGTGTCATTGACTTCAAGAACACCCTGATCCTGCTGACCAGCAACGCGGGCTCCGATCTGGTTGCCCGCTTGTGCGACGACCCCAGCCACATGCCTGAGCCGCAAGCGCTGCGCTCGGCCTTGTCGCCCGAACTGCGCAAGGTGTTCCCGGTTGCCTTCATCGGGCGGCTTTCGATCGTGCCTTACCTCCCGTTGAGCCAGGCGGTGCTGGGCGACATTGTCGTGTTGCAAATGCGCCGTGTGGCCGAGCGCATGCAGGTGCAACACGGTATTGCGCTTTCATATGACGACGGAGTGGTCCGCCACATTGTCGAGCGCTGCGGCACGCATGAAACCGGGGCGCGCCTATTGGCTGGATTCATCGAACAACACGTGTTGCCGCCCCTTGCGGACATTTGGCTGCGCGCCATGCAGGGCGATGTCGTGCGTTCCGTCACGATCGGCGTTGACGCCGTCCAGGCCGCCGACCCGCTGGCCATCGAGGTTGGCGGCCTGGTCTATCTCACGCAATGACCTTGCGTGGCTCCTGTTCGCTCCTTCCCCCATCACTTACCCATCAATCCATCCGTCGAGGAGTTAGTAATTCATGTCTCGAATATCCAACCTGTCCCACATGCCCAACATAAGCGGACAGAAGTTCATTGCCCGCAACCGGGCGCCGCGTGTGCAGATCGAGTACGACGTGGAGATCTACGGGTCCGAGAAGAAGGTCGAGTTGCCGTTCGTCATGGGCGTACTTGCCGATCTCTCGGGCAGCCCGGCGCACGAGCTGCCACCGGTGACGGACCGCAAGTTTCTCGAGATCGACGTGGACAACTTCGATGAGCGCATGAAGGCCATCCAGCCGCGCGTCGCCTTCGCGGTGCCCAACACCTTGACAGAAGAAGGCCACGTCATGGTCGACCTCACTTTTGAGGGCATGGACGACTTCTCGCCCGCGGCTGTGGCACGCAAAGTCGATGCATTGTCGAAGCTGCTCGATGCCCGCATCCAACTGGCCAACCTTCAGACCTATATGGATGGCAAGCTAGGTGCCGAAGACCTTGTGCGCAAGTTGCTGCAAGACAAGGCACTGCTCAAGTCACTGGCAGCCAGTCCCAAGCCCAAGGCCGAGAGTTCCCAGGAAGCCGCGACGAAGAAGTGACCGACCACTAT
This sequence comes from Variovorax sp. P5_A3, assembly GCF_056400665.1. Taxonomy (NCBI): domain Bacteria; kingdom Pseudomonadati; phylum Pseudomonadota; class Betaproteobacteria; order Burkholderiales; family Comamonadaceae; genus Variovorax; species Variovorax sp. P5_A3. The sequence continues at coordinate 292,564 of NZ_JBFUKW010000005.1, forward strand.
GGCAGCCACCCAAAACACCGCTGAGGCCTTTGCGGCCGAGACCCAAAGACCGTCCGACGCAGACGCCTTCAACAACCTGCTGGACCGCGAATTCAAGCCCGCCGGCAGCGAGCAGCGCGAGGCCGTCGAATCGGCCGTGCGCACCCTTGCCGAGCAGGCACTCATCAATACTGCCACGGTGAGCGACGATGCCTACGCAAGCATCGAGGCCATCATCGCGGAGATCGACCGCAAGCTCTCCGAGCAGATCAATCTCATCATGCATCACGAGGACTTCCAGAAGGTCGAATCGGCGTGGCGCGGACTGCATCACCTGGTGTTCAACACCGAGACCGACGAGCAACTGAAGATCCGCTTCATGGACATCTCGAAGGTCGAACTGCGCCGAAGCATGCGCCGATACAAGGGAATCGCATGGGACCAAAGCCCTCTGTTCAAGCGCTTGTACGAGGAGGAGTATGGCCAGTTGGGGGGAGAGCCCTATGGGGCGCTGGTAGCCGACTACTACTTCGACCACACACCGCCGGACGTGGAACTGCTCGGCGCAATGGCCAAGCTCAGCGCAGCGACGCATGCGCCCTTCATTGCCGGCGCGGCGCCTTCAGTCCTGCAAATGGAATCCTGGCAGGAACTGGCAAATCCGCGCGACCTGACCAAGATCACCTCGAACCTTGACCATGCCCCATGGAACATGCTGCGCAATACCGAAGATGCGCGATATGTCGGTCTGGCCATGCCACGCTTCCTTGCGCGACTGCCCTATGGCGTCAAGACCAATCCCGTCGACGAATTCGACTTTGAAGAAGAGACTGACGGTGCCACCCATCAGAAGTACACCTGGGCCAACGCGGCCTACGCGATGGCGGTCAATATCAATCGTTCGTTCAAGCACTTCGGCTGGTGCACGATGATCCGCGGTGTCGAGTCGGGCGGCACAGTCGAAGATCTACCGGCCCATAGCTTCCCGACTGATGACGGCGGCTTCGACATGAAGTGTCCGACCGAGATCGCCATTTCCGACCGGCGCGAGGCCGAATTGGCCAAGGCCGGCTTCATCCCACTGGTGCACCGCAAGAACAGCGACCATGCAACCTTCATAGGTGCGCAGTCGCTGCAAAAGCCGCAGGAATACGCTGACCCAGAGGCTACGGCCAACGCCAACCTTTCCGCTCGCTTGCCGTATCTGTTCGCCAGTACACGTTTCGCGCACTATTTGAAGTGCATCGTGCGCGACAAGATCGGTTCGTTCAAGGAGCGCCAAGACATGCAGCGCTGGCTCAATGGGTGGATCATGAACTACGTCGATGCCGATCCGGCCAACTCATCGCAGGAAACCAAGGCGCGCCGGCCGCTGGCCGCCGCCGAAGTCGTGGTCGAGGACATGGACGGCAGCCCGGGCCACTACAGCGCCAAGTTCTTCCTGCGCCCTCACTTCCAGCTTGAAGGCTTGACGGTGTCCTTGCGCCTCGTCGCCAAGTTGCCTTCGGTCAAGCAGGCTGCCTGAACAGTTTCTTTTTCATTTCTTTCAACGCCTTAACTTAGGAGAAAACTCAATGGCGCACGATGTATTCCTCAAACTCGATGGCATCACTGGCGAGAGCCAGGACAAGACTCATCGCGGTGAGATCGAAGTCCTGAACTGGACGTGGTCGGTTGCCCAGGAATCGACCATGCACACTGGATCCGGTGGCGGCACCGGCAAGGCGACGGTTGAAGACCTCGTGTTCGAGCACTACGTGGATCGATCGAGCCCCACCTTGATGCAGAAGTGCCTGACCGGCACGCACATTCCCGAAGCCAAGCTGACGGTCCGCAAAGCCGGTGGCAACCCGCTCGCTTATCTGACGCTGACCATGACCAAAGTTCTCGTGACCATGGTCAATCCCACAAGTCACGCGGACGACGACATCAAAGTGCGCGAGCGCGTCGCCTTGTCCTTCGCCAAGGTCACTTCCGAATACACCGTTCAAAACGGGGACGGTGGTTCGGGCGGCACTGTGTCGGCGAGTTACGACATCCAGATGAATCACGCACCCTGACGTAGCCGGGCGGGGCTCAGGCCCCGCCGCCCGAGCGTTCGCACGTCAAACATGTTTCACCGTATAGCCCTGGGCGTGGCCTTGCTATTGGGGGGGTGCAGCCTGATTGCGCCCAGCCCGCGGGCGCAGAGTGGGCAGCCCAAGATGGAACTGCTTGTGCAGGCCTCTGAGGGACTGAATCCCAATGCGGAGGGGCGCCCCGCGCCCATCCTTCTGCGCATCTACGAACTGCGCGCCCCGCGCGTCTTCAACGAGGCTGACTTCTTCGCACTCTCGGACACCGACCGTGCGACATTGGGCGCTGACCTGATCGGCGTAGACCAGGTCGTCCTGCGTCCAGGCGAGCGTTACAACATCAGTCGCAGCGCAAATCCGGAAACCCGCGTGATCGGAGTATTCGCGGGGTACCGCGACCTGCCGCACTCGATCTGGCGCGCAGTCCACCTGTTTCCCCCGTCCTCCGAAGCGCGCTGGTATCACACCTTCCTTTCCAACCAAAGTGTCGATCTGCAAATAGACCTGCAGCCCAACTCGATACTCGTCACCGACCGTCGCAAAGGGGGACGCGACATGCAACCTGAAAATCCTCCTGTCGGCGCCACCACATCGGGCAACGACTTCGTGCCCGCCACTCCTGCCCCCAACGGCCTCGATGACACGCAATCGCTTGCGTCCGCGCATCAGCCGAAGTTGATCCAGTTGCTGCCGGAAAGTCCAGCTTCGGGCGAAGGCGCGAAGCGCCGGCCTGTCAGCAGGAAGAGTCGATAGCGAACTCCCCACATTGACTTCACACCGCAACACCTCATGACCTGGACCAACAAGATCACCTGGAGCGAGGGCTTGTTCTTGCGCCCGCAACTGTTTCAACAGACGGAGCGCTATCTGGAAAGCTTTTCGCATCGGCGCAGCACGCCGCTATCGCCCTTCTTCTGGGGCTTCAGCCAGGTTCAAATCGACCACGACTCGCTCGCCCTTGGCAAGCTGGTTCTGACCAGCGCCGCGGGCGTCTTCCCCGATGGCACACCATTCGAGTTTCCTGGCCAGAACCCTCCGCCTGCGCCGCTCACTCTGCGACCGGAACACCAGGACCAGGTCATCTACCTGGCCGTTCCGATCCGCGCGGCCAACAGTGAGGAAACCACGTTCGAGGACGCGCCGGAATCGCTCGCGCGTTTCAGCGTCTTCGATCTGGAACTGCGCGACTCCAACTCTGTCGGCCAAGGTCCCAAGCCCGTGCAACTCTCACGCCTGCGCCTGCGGCTGGTCCACGCGAACGAGCTCGCCGATGGCTGGATTGGCCTGCCAGTTGGCAAGATGACCAGCCTGCGATCGGATGGCTGCGCCACTCTGGACGAGAAGCTGATACCTCCGGTCAATGTCTACGGTGCCAGCCCTCTGCTGACTCAATGGCTGACTCAATTGCACGGCACCACCAAGCTGCGTGCCGACGCCCTGGCGGTGCGCCTGGTGGGTAGCGACGGCAAGGCCGCCGAAGCGGCAGAAGTCAGCGACTACCTGCTGCTGCAAATCGTCAACCGTCACGAGGCATTGCTCCAGCACTTGCTCACGGTGCGGGAAACGTCGCCTCAGCATGCCTACCAATTGCTCAGTGCCTTTGCTGCCGAACTGGCCACCTATGTGCGCACCCGAACCCGGCGCCCTGCACCATGTCCAGACTATCAACATCTGGACCCTTACTTGAGTTTTCGCGAACTGGTCAGTCAGGTGCAGGCCCTGCTCAACGAAATCCTGATCCGCAGCGCGCAGAGCATTCCCTTGGAAGCGCGGGCCCACGGCCTGAGCGTCGCGAGTGTCGACCCGGCAGCCCTGAGTGAATTCACGAGCCTGGTGCTGGCGGTCTCCGCGCAACTGCCCGTCGATCAGTTGGCCCGGCAGTTTCCCGCGCAGGCCAAGTTCGGCCCCTCCGACCGCCTGCCCGAACAAGTGCGTCTGCACCTGCCGGGCATTGCGCTCACTTCTTTGCCGGTACCACCTCGGCAGATTCCTTTCAACGCCGGCTTTGTGTATTTTCTGGTCGAGTCGCGCGGACCGCTCTGGGAACACATGGCGCAGCACGGCGGCATCGGACTGCACATCGCCGGCGAGCTACCCGGCTTGCGGCTGGAGCTTTGGGGAGTGCGATGAAAGAGATATCTACAGTGACACGTACAGTCGCAGTCCGCAGCCCGGCCATGCCCACGTTGTTGGGCGTGCCGGCCTTGGAGTTCAAACGGCTTCAGGGTCAGGAAAGTCTTGGCAACCTGTTCAGCTACAACATCGAACTTCAGACCCCCGACAATTCGCTTCTCACGGAAGTCGTCACCGCCAATCTTCCCGTCAAGGTCCTGGTGGGCAAGGAGTTCTCGGTGAGCATCGAGATCGACGACGGCGGCATTCGCGAGATCAATGGCCTGGTCACGCGTGCGCGTTTCGTGCGCGCGGAGAACCGCCGCTCCATCTACGAAGTCGTCATCGAACCCTGGCTGACGCTGGCCACCCGGACCAGCGACTTCAAGATATTCCAGAACAAGACACCGTTGGAAATCATTCAGGAAGTGCTGGCCGACTACAGCTTCCCCACTGAAGTCCGCGTCAGTCATACCTATCCGAACCGTGTCTTCCAGGTGCAGTACGGCGAGACCGATTTCGCCTTCATCAGCCGGTTGATGGAAGAGTGGGGCATCTACTATTTCTTTGCGCACGACGGAGGTGTTCACAGGCTCGTGCTGGTGGACGACGCCGGTGCCCACACGCCTTTCCATTGGGTTGCTTATCAGGTCGTCAACTTCTACGGTGAAGGCGCCAAGCTCGACGAGGAATACTGCTATCGCTTCGACGTGGCAGACACTTTGGCGCCGGGCCAGTGGGTCATCGACGACTTCGACTTCACCCAGCCCAACGCGACGCTGCGGCAGATCAGCAGGATGCCCCGCGACACGGGCAACAACAAGCAGGAGATGTATCAATGGCCGGGCGGCTATGCAGATCCGGCCGAAGGGGAACGTCTCGCACGCATCCGCATGCAAGAGGCCGGCTCGCTAGGCAAGCGAGCCTCCGGCGAGGGCAACCTGCGCGCCATGGTGCCGGGCTTCACCTTCAGCCTCCACAACCATCCGCAGGAAACGAGCAACCGCGACTGGCTCATCATCGGCGCCAGCTTGCTGCTGCATGAGTCGTCGCATGCAGCTGAAGGCGACGACCGCTACGAATGCCACACCGAGTTCCAGGTGCAGCCGGCCAACGACACCTATCGCAGCCCGCAGCGCCATCCCGTCCCGCGCACCGCTGGCCCACAAACCGCCGTCGTTACCGGGCCGCCGGGAAAAGAGATCTGGACCAATGAATACGGCCAGGTGAAAGTCAGCTTTCACTGGAATCGCTATTGCTCCAAGGACGAGAATTCGTCCTGCTGGGTTCGCGTCTCCAGCCCCTCGGCGGGCAACGGCTTCGGTGGCGTTTCCATTCCGCGCATCGGCCAGGAAGTCGTCGTCGATTTCGAGAACGGCCTGCCTCACCTGCCGATGATCACCGGTCGCGTCTTCAACAAGATGAACATGCCACCCTGGTCGTTGCCCGACAACATGACCCAGTCGGGCCTCCTCAGTTGCAGCACGCCCGACGGTTCACCCTCCAACGCGATGCGCTTCGAGGACCAGAAGGGCCAGGAGGAACTATGGACGTATGCCAAGAAAGACGAACGGAACGAAATCGTAAACGACCAAGACAGGTGGGTGGGCAATGATCGGCGCACGACCATTGATCGCGACGATAGGAAAGAAATCAAACGGGACGAAATCAAGAATGTGCGCAACAACCGGAACGTGACCGTTGACAAGGACCAAATCACGAAAGTGGGTCAGAACCGGAGCGTGATCGTTGATCACGACGAAACCAAGGAGGTGCGCAAAAACCGGAGCGTGACCGTTGACGGCGACCAGACCAGACGCGTCAAACGTAACAGCAGCGAGACCGTCGACCAAGACCGGTCCAGGACTGTTCAGGGCACGGAATCCATCACAGTCCGGGGCGCAGCCTCCGGTACCTTCGGCCAAAATTATGCCGTGAATGTCGGCCAAAGCTATGCCATGGATGTCGGCCAAAGCTATGCCATGGATGTCGGCCAAGACGCTGCGTTTACGATCACCGGCAACGCCAGCACGACGGTGTACAAAAACCAGACGATAACTGTCTTAGGGAATTGGTCGTGCAGCAGCAACACAATCCGCCTTATATCCGGTCGCACCAGTATCGTCGTGAGCCCCGGCTTGATCGAGATCAACGCCGACACAATCCGCATCAACGGCCGGAATCTGACGGAAGTCAACACCGGGCAGTTCGATGTCAATCCACCGAGGTGAACCGCCCGGCCATCGATTGGCTCTGTCGTCGGCCGCGGGGTTGACGGGCGACGAATTGCTTCAGGCTCGCGGCGGCTGCGGCCAGGGCCGTTGAGGTTGGCGGATCAGCTCGAACGCCCGCGAGACCTGCAGCACGCCCAGGTCGTCGAAGCGCTGCCCGGCGATCTGCAGGCCGATCGGCAGGCCGTCCTTGCCGTAACCGCAGTTGATCGACGCCGCCGGCTGCTCCGACATGTTGTACGGCACCGTGAAGCCGATGTGCTCCAGCGGCCGCAACGGGTCGTTCGTCGGCGAAGGCATTTCCGCGCCGGCCGGCAGGTTGGGAGAAGTGGGCGAGATCACGTAGTCGTACTTCGCACAGGCCGCCACCGTCGCGACGCGTGTTGCGTGGAACTGGCTGAAGGCGCGGAACACATGCTCGCCGCTGAAGCCTTCCGCGCTTTCCGCCCATTGGCGGATATAGGGCAGGACCCTGGCCCGCTGCCCAGGCTTCAACGCATTCATGTCGACCAGTGAACGCATGCGCCACAGATGGTCCATGCCGTCGAGCATCGCTTGCGACATGAACGGCTGCATGGGCTCGACGATCGCGCCGGCGCTTTCGAAGAGGCGCGCTGCCTGCTCGACGGCCGCCTGGATCTCCGGATCGACCGCGAGACCACAGCCGGCGTCCACCAGCAGACCGATACGAAGGCCGCGCAAGTGATCGGCGCCCACATCGAATGACGACCACGCGATGTCCTGCGCGGGCAGGCTCATGCTGTCGCGGGCATCGGGCTGCGCGAGCGTCTGCATCATCAGCGCCGCATCACCCACGGTGCGCGTCATCGGGCCCGCGGCGCGCCCCATGTAGGGTGGATCGATGGGAATGCGGCCCAGGCTCGGCTTGAGGGTGAAGATGCCACACCAGCCGGCCGGCAGGCGCAGCGAGCCGCCGATGTCGGTGCCGATGTGCAGCGGGCCGTAGCCTGCGGCTGCCGCGGCTCCGGCGCCGGCGCTGGAGCCACCGGGGGTCTTCGACAAGTCCCAGGGGTTGCGCGCCAGTCGGTGGAAGCTCGACAGCCCCGAAGACAACATCCCGTAGTCGGGCATCGTCGTCTTGCTGACGATGACCGCGCCGGCCTCCTTCAGCCGTGCCGCCGGCGGGGCATCGACCGCGGCGGGCCGCAGCTCGACGGCGGCGGTGCCGGCCGGCATCGGATCGCCTCGGGTCGCGATGTTTTCCTTGATGGTCGTGGGCACCCCATCCAGCGGGCCGAGGGGCTCGCTGCGCCGCCACCGCGCTTCGGACGCGCGGGCCTGCTCGAGCGCGGCGTCGGGGCGTAGCAGCCAGGTGGCCTGCAGATGGGGCTCCCAGCGCTCGATGTGGTCGAGCACGGACTGCGTGACTTCGACCGGCGAAACGCTCCCTGCGCGATACGCGGTGATCAGCTCCCGCGCGGACAGGTCGTGCAGCGCGTTGCTCACGACCACGACAGCGCGGACAGGTCGTTGACGAAAATCGGCATCTCTTTCCAGAGGCCCTTGACGTTCTTCTTCGCAATGACCGGGAACTGAGGCTGGAACAGAAATGCGTTGGCCGCGTCATTGGCCAGCACCTTTTGTGCTTCGCCGAGGAGCTTGTTGCGCTCGGCGGCATTGCCCGTCGACTTGATCTTGTCGTACAGCGCGTTGAATTCCTTTGACTGGTAGCCCCAGTAGTAGTCCGACTTGGCGTAGTTGCCGAGGTCGAAGGGCTCGACGTGCGAGACGATGCTGAGGTCGTACTCCTTGTTGCCATAGGTGCCGCTGAGCCACTGCGCCCATTCGACGTTCTGGATCTTCACGTTGATGCCGATCTTGGCCAGTTGGGCCGCGATCACCTCGCCGCCCTGGCGGGCGTAGGGCGGCGGAGGCAGCGTCATCGTGAGTTCGAGCGGCGTCTTGACGCCGGCCTCGGCCAGCAGCTGCTTGGCCTTCTCGATGTTGAACGGGTTGACGCCGGTGGTGTCGACGTAGCCCGCGGCGCCCGGCACGTAGTGGCTGCCGATCGGCACGCCGAAACCGTCGGCCGCGCCCTCGATCACGGCCTTGCGGTCGATGGCCATGGAAATCGCCTTCCGGACGCGGGGATCGTCCAGCGGCTTCCGCTTGTTGTTGATGGCCAGGATGGTCTTGGCGCGCGAGCCGCCCAGGATCACCTGGAACTGCGGGTTGTTCTTGAACTGCGGCACCACGCGCGTCGCGACGCGCGGGAAGGCATCGACGTCGCCGGCCAGCAGCGAGGCGGCCTGCGCGGCCGGATCGGAAATGAATCGGAAAGTGACCTTGTTCAGCTTCGCCGCGCCCGGGCTGCGGAAGCCGTCCCACTTGCTCAGCACCAGCGAGCTGCCCTTGTTCCAGCTGTCGAGCTTGTAGGGCCCCGTGCCGATGGGCTTGGTGGCGTTGTTGTCGGCGCTCTTGGGCTCGACGATGACGGCGGTGGCCTGGCCCAGCAGGAAGGGCAGGTCGGGGTCGATTTCCTTGTTGATCAGCACCACCGTGTAGTCGTCGACCACCTGGGTGCTGATGTTGGCGAAGGTGCGCTTGTCCTTGTTGGTGCTCTTCTCGCCGCCGGCGCGGTCGAACGAGAACTTGACGGTCTGTGCGTTGAAGGGCTCGCCGTTCTGGAACTTGACGCCGCGCCGCAGCTTGAAGGTGTAGGTGCGCAGGTCGGGCGAGACTTCCCAGCTTTCGGCCAGGAGTGGCGAGACGCTGCCGTCTGCGTTGATCTTGGTGAGGGTCTCCAGGATGTTGTACTGGACGATCTCGGCAATGGCGGATGCGGCGCCGGCGGTCGGGTCCAGCCCCGGGGGTTCCAGCGTCATCCCCAGCACCATCGAATCCTTGCGCCCCTGCGCGAGTGCGGCCTGCGGCAGCGCGAGCGGCACGGTGGCGAGTGCGGCGGTGGTCAGGAGGGTGCGGCGATTCAACATGGTCAAGGCTCCAGGGAAAAGCTGAGGGAGTGGAAATACAACGTTACATCATCGCGAGCTGCCGCCTGCGCGGCAAGCATTTGCTCATGACGCGGCCACCGGTTCGGCGCGTGGAACGGCCGCCAGCAGCGCCTGGGTGTAGGGGTGCTCCGCATGCGCGAAGAGCTGCTGCGGCGCACCGTGTTCGACCACCAGGCCACGATGCAGCACGCAGACTTCGTCGCACAGATGGTTCACCACCGCGAGGTCATGGCTGATGAGCAGGTAGCTGATGCCGAACTGCTGCTGCAAGTCCTGCATCAGGTTGAGCACCTGGGCCTGCACCGAGACGTCGAGCGCGCTCACCGGCTCGTCGGCCACGATGAGCTTCGGACGCGTGATCAGCGCGCGCGCGATCGCGATGCGTTGCCGCTGCCCGCCGGAGAACTCGTGCGGGTACTTGTGGCGGTCGCTCGCGCGCAGTCCCACGGCGGCCAATGATTCGCCAGCGCGCTCGCGCTGTTCGACACGGCTGGTTTCGGCGAGCGCTTCGAGCGGCTCGGCGACGATGCGTGCCACGGTCTGGCGCGGGTCGAGCGAGCCGTAGGGGTCCTGGAACACCATCTGCACATCACGTCGTGCCGCGCGGAGCTGGTCCTTGGGCAGTGCGTGGAGATCGCGGCCGAGCAGCTTCACGCTGCCCGAGGTCGGCCGATCGAGCGCCATCACAAGTCGCGCGATCGTCGACTTGCCCGAGCCCGATTCGCCCACGATGCCCAGGCTCTGACCAGGCCGGATGCTGAAGCTCACGCCGTTGAGCGCGTTCACCGTCGGCGGCGGTCCGAAGAGGCGCTCGCGCGGGAGGGTGTAGTGGCGCACGAGGTCGGTGACTTCGAGCAGCGCGGCGGATTGGGGATCGAGATCGAAGTGGTCGGTCATGCGGCAAGTCCTTCGTCAGCGGCAATCTCGTCGAGACGGATGCAGCGCACCCGATGTTCGTGCGGCAGCAGGACCGGCGGCGGGCGCGTCGAGAGGCAGGCGTCGACCGTGTAGCCGCAGCGTCCCGCGAACGGGCAGCCGGCAGGCAAGTCGACCAGTTCGGGCACGCTGCCCCTGATCGTCGCGAGCTTCACGCCACGCGGTGCGCCGAGGGCGGGGCGAGCCGCGAACAGGCCTTGCGTGTACGGATGGGCACGTTCGGCGAAGACTGCGGCCGTCGGCCCGCTTTCGACCACGCTGCCGCCGTACATCACGAGCATCTTCGATACGCTCTGCGCGATCACGCCGAGGTCGTGCGAAATCAGGATCAGCGCCATGCCGCGTTCGGCGACCAGCCCGCGGATGAGTTCGAGGATCTGCTTCTGGATCGTGACGTCGAGGGCGGTCGTCGGTTCGTCCGCGATCAGCAGATCGGGCCCGCAGGCTAGCGCCATCGCGATGCCGATGCGCTGGCGCTGCCCGCCCGAGAACTGATGCGGATAGGCATCGAGACGCGATGCGGCGTCGGGGATGCCCACGCGTTCGAGGAGCGCGAGCGCTTCCTTGCGGGCATCGGCTTTCGACAGGCCGCGGTGCAGCCGAAGCGGCTCGCCGACCTGCCGCGCGATGGTGTGGACCGGATTCAGCGCCGTCATCGGCTCCTGGAAGATCATGCCGATGCGGTTGCCGCGCAACTCGCACATGTCGTGTTCCGGCAGGCCGACCAATTCGGTGCCGTCGAAGCGGATGCTGCCGGTGATACGGGCGCTGGAAGGCAGCAGCCCCATCAGCGACTGGACCGTGATCGACTTGCCGCAGCCGGACTCGCCGACGATGCCGAGCGTTTCGCCGCGCTCCAGCGTGAAGTCGATGCCGCGCACCGCCTCGGCCGGACCGCGTTGCGTCTGCAACTGCACGTGGAGATCGTTGACTTCGAGAAGAGGCATGTCGGATTCAGCGAGCGCGGGCGAGGCGCGGGTCGAGCAGGTCGCGAAGGCCGTCACCGAGAAGGTTGAGACCGAGCACCGCCAGGGCGATCGCCATGCCAGGGAACACGGCGAGCAGGGGCGCCTGGAACATCATGGTCTGCGCTTCGCTCAGCATGCGGCCCCACGAGGGCTGCGGCGGTTGTGTGCCGAGGCCGAGGTAGGAGAGGGCGGCTTCCGCAAGGATCGCAACAGCAAAGCGAATGGTGATCTGAACGATCAGCACCGCCGAGATGTTCGGCAGCACATGCTGCATCGTGATGGCGAACGACCCCTTGCCGCAGGCGCGCGCGGCCGCGATGTATTCGCGCGACCAGATCGCATTGGCCGATGCGCGCGTGATGCGCGCGAAGGTCGGGATGTTGTAGATGCCGATGGCGATGATGGCGTTGACGATGCCCGCGCCGAACACGGCCGTCATCATGATGGCCGACAGGATCGCCGGGAACGCCATCGAGAAGTCGGTGAAGCGCATGATCGCTTCCTCGACCCATCCCCGCCTGGCCGCTGCAAGCAGGCCGAGCGCAGTTCCGGCCGTGAGACCGATGCCCACAGCGATCACCCCGACCAGAATGGATGCGCGCGCGCCGACCAGCAACAGCGATGCCACATCGCGCCCGAAGGTGTCCGTGCCCAGCCAATGTGCAGCGCTGGGCCGCTGCAGCTTGCTGGCCAGGTCCATCTCGTAGGGCGACCAGGGCGTCCAGACCAGCGAGACCGCCGCAGCCAGCAGCAGCAGCAACGTGAGAGCCGCGCCGATCGCGAAGCTGCGGTGATGCAGCGCACGCCGCCAGAAGCCCGGCACATTGAAGGCAGCTGCGCTCGGCACAGAGGGGATCGCGCTCATATATCAGATGCTTTTATCCGGGGGTCGATTACGGCATAGAGCACGTCGACGACGAAATTGACGACGACGACCATGGCCGCCAGCAGCATCACGCAGTTGCGCACCACGATCAGGTCGCGGTTGCTGATGGCCTGGAAGATCAGCCGGCCGAGGCCAGGCAGGTAGAACACGTTCTCGACCACGATGGTGCCGGCCAGCAGTTCGGAGAACTGCATGCCCATCACCGTGATGACCGGAATCAGCGCATTGCGCAGTACATGGCGCCAGAGCACCGCGCGCTGCGACACGCCCTTTGCGCGCGCGGTGCGGACGAAGTCCTCGCGCATCACCTCGAGCACCGCGGAGCGCGTGATGCGCGCGAGGATCGCCGCCTGTACCACCGCGAGTGATATCGCTGGCAGCAGCAGAGCCTTCAGACCCTGGAGGATGCCTTCGTCCCACCCCTCGAAGCCGCCGGCCGAGAACCATTGCAGTTGCACGGAGAACACGAGGATGAGGAGGATCGCGAACCAGAAGTTGGGGATGGCAATGCCCACCTGCGTCAGGCCCATCAGGCCGACGTCGCCGAGCTTGTTGTGTCGAGCCGCGGCAGTCACGCCGACCACCAGCGCCAGCACGGTCGTGAAAGTCATCGCGAGGAGCGCCAGCGGAACGGTCAGCGCGAGCCGTTCGAGGATGAGATCGAGCACCGGCGAGCTGTAGGCATAGCTGTCGCCGAGTTCGCCCGTCAGGAGGCCGCCGATCCAGTGCCAGTAGCGGGTCCATGCCGGCTGGTCGAGTCCGAGCTTGGCGGCGAGGGCGGCGACGGCGTCGGGCGACGCGTCAGGGCCCATGAGCATCTGCGCGGCGTTGCCGGGCAGGATCTCGAGCACGAGAAAGACAATGACGGAGGCGCCGATCAGGGTGGCGATCAGCGTCACGAGGCGCTTGAAAAGAAACAGGCTCATGGGGCGGGGCGCAGCATAACCCGATTGACGCAACGACCATGCCCGTGCACGTCTGCCCCACGTTTGGCGCTTGCCGTTCTCACGGCCTCCGTGGGGCCTTCGACCGCCTTGGGGCGGGCCGCCGGCGGCCGATCGATAATGCGTGCATGGCCCTCATGATCACCGACGAATGCATCAACTGCGATGTGTGCGAGCCGGAGTGCCCGAACGACGCGATCTACATGGGCGTGGAGATCTACGAGATCGATCCGCACAAGTGCACCGAATGCGTTGGTCACTTCGACGAGCCGCAGTGCGTTCAGGTGTGCCCGGTCGCCTGTATCCCGACCAACCCTGAGCATGTGGAATCGCGCGAGACGCTCTGGCAGAAGTTCGAGCGGCTCGCAGCCGCGAAACAGGCTGAACAGGGCAGCGCGGCAGGCAGCATGCCGCCGCCTGCCGCGGCATCCGCTTCCTAGCTCTTCTTCGCGGACTTGGAGGCCTTCTTCGTCGGCGGTGATGTCGGGGCTTGCCCGCTCACGTAGACGGGGTCCTTGCCCTTCTTGGACTTCTGCGCGCCGCTTTTGCCTTGGCGCGATGGCTTCGCTGCGGCCGGTTTTGCCTGGTTGTCGATCAATGAAGCCTGCCTGCGTGCACTGGTGGATTCCAGGCGCAGGCGGTCTCGTTCCATGCGGTCGGCCGCAGCCTGGGCATCGCGCGTGGTCTGGTCGGCAGCGCGCTTCTGATCGGTATCTCGCGTGTCTTCGACACTCAGCGGCTTGCCGCCCTGGCACGGTTGGTCGGTATACGTGTTGCCGCAACGCCAGGTTCCATTGACGCCGTCCGCTGCAATGGCGGACCATTGAAGGCACGCCCCTGCCAGAAAAACGGCGCTCCGTCTGGCGATTCGTTGGTGTGACAGTTTCATTTTTTTCGCTCCCTTTCTTCTCTCTCTTCCGCTAGCCCGCGGCGGGTCCGCCCCCGCCCTCGGGCTCGCGCCTCGGGGGTTTGGGGCGCGGCGGCTTGCTCGTGTGAATGAGCAGCGTCGCCTTGTCCATCTCGCCGGCCACCAGCGCCGGGAAAGCATGCAGCGTGCGGACGATCGCATCGTCGATCGCCTCGCGTTGTTCCTTGAGCGGCTTCTTCAGCACCCAGTTGACGACCTCCGATTTCACGCCGGGGTGGCCGATGCCCATTCGCAGGCGCCAATAGTCGGCTGTGCCAAGTTGGGCGTGGATGTCGCGCAAACCGTTGTGGCCGGCATGGCTCCCGCCGAGCTTCAGCTTGGCCTGGCCGGGAACCACATCGAGTTCATCGTGGGCCACCAGGATCTCGTTCGGCTCAATCTTGAAGAACCGCGCCAACGCCGCGACCGACTTGCCTGAGAGGTTCATGAAGGTTTGCGGCTCGAGCAGCCACAGCGGCTTCCCGCCGACCTGCGTGCGCGCCACGAGACCGTGATAGGAGCGCTCAGGCAATAGGGTGAGCTTCAGATCGCGCGCGAGCGCGTCGATCCACCAGAAGCCTGCGTTGTGCCGCGTGGCTTCGTACTCCGGGCCTGGATTGCCCAAGCCTACGAACAACTTGATCATGACTGAATGATATTGCTGGAGGAGTTGCTCGCCCCCAGGCTGTCCGTACTTCGTGTCGGTACGCCAACCCCCTGCCGGGCGCGGCGGCCCCCAAAAACAAAACGGCCCGCGTGGTGCGGGCCGTTCTGGGCGGGCGAAGCTGATTACTTCTTCTTCGCGGGGGCCTTGGCATCAGCCTTGGCGGCTGCGGGGGCAGCACCTTCGGCGGGAGCGCCTTCGGCACCGGCTGCGGGCTCGTCCGCGACCAGCGGGGGCACTGCCGACACGACCACGGGGTTGACCTTGCCATGGCTCACGAACTTCACGCCCTTCGGCAGCTTGATGTCGTTGACGTGGACGGTGGCGTTTTTCGTCAGGCCGGAAAGGTCGACTTCGATGAACTCGGGGAGGTCGGCCGGCAGGCAGCTGATTTCGAGTTCGGTCATGACGTGGTTCACGAGGTTGTGGTCGAGCTTGACGGCCACGGACTCTTCTTCACCCTTGAAGTGCAGCGGCACCTTGACCGTCATGCGGGTGCGGGCGTCGACGCGTTGAAAGTCAATGTGCTGCACGAGCTGGCGGAAGGGATGGTATTGCACGTCACGGAGCAGCACCTTGGTGGTGTTGCCGGCGAGTTCCATTTCGAGGATGGACGAGTGGAAGGCTTCCTTCTTGAGGGCGTGCCACAGCGCGTTGTGATCGATCTCGATCAATTGAGGCTGGGTTTCACCACCGTAGACGATGCCAGGCGTCTTGCCCGAGATGCGGAGACGGCGGCTCGCACCCGTGCCCTGCTTTGCGCGCTCAAAAGCGACGAATTTCATAACTGACTCCTGTGGAAGTCGACCGCGACCAGTGCGACTCCGGTTTCAAAATGGGCCTCCCGAAGGAAGCCCGGCTTTTTGCTCGTCAGGTCATCCTCAGAAGAGGTTTTCCTGGTCCGAGAACAAACTCATGACTGACTCGCCCTTGGCAATGCGCTGGATCGTCTCGGCGATCAGCGGTGCTACGGAGAGTTGGCGGATCTTTCCGCAGCCCGTCGCGCCATCGGAGAGGGGGATCGTGTTGGTCACGACGACTTCGTCAAGCGCCGTGCCCTGGGCAATCCGCTCGATGGCGGGGCCTGAGAAGATCGGGTGCGTGCAATAGGCGTACACCTTCTTGGCGCCGCGTTCCTTCAGCACTTCGGCTGCTTTGACCAGCGTGCCGGCCGTGTCGATCATGTCGTCCATGATCACGCAGTTGCGGCCGTCGATCTCGCCGATGACGTGCATGACCTCGCTCACGTTGGCTCGCGGACGGCGCTTGTCGATGATCGCGAGGTCGCAGTTAAGTTGTTTCGCCAGCGCTCGGGCGCGAACCACGCCACCGACGTCGGGCGAGACCACGATCAGGTCTTCGTAGTTCTTCTGGCGCAGATCGCCCAGCAGCACCGGCGATGCATAGATGTTGTCCACCGGAATGTCGAAGAAGCCCTGGATCTGGTCGGCGTGCAGGTCCATCGTCAAGACGCGGGCCACACCCACGGTTTCGAGAAGGTTGGCCACGACCTTGGCGGAGATCGGCACACGGCTCGAGCGAGGCCGGCGATCCTGGCGCGCATAGCCGAAATAGGGAATCACCGCACTGATGCGCTCGGCCGAAGCACGCTTGAGCGCGTCGACCATGATGAGCAGTTCCATCAGGTTCTCGTTGGTTGGCGCGCAGGTGGATTGCACGACAAACACATCGCGTGCTCGAACGTTCTGGTTGATCTCGACGGTGACTTCGCCGTCCGAGAAACGACCGACCCGGGCCGCACCGAGCGAAGTGCCCAGGTGCTGCGAAATTTCCGCGGCAAGGCCAGGATTGGCGTTGCCGGTGAAAACCATGAAATCAGGGTGATGAGCAGCCTGCATGAGCGTCCCGGCAAAGTGCATCCGGCAATGCGAAATGGCTCTTGAAGGAGCCGCCAAAAATCTCGTGAAAGAAGATTTGGCAGGGGAGAAAGGATTCGAACCTTTGCATGCTGGAATCAAAATCCAGTGCCTTAACCAGCTTGGCGACTCCCCTACACGGGTCGATGACCAACGTCATCAACCGATATATGTCGCATCAGACCGCAGAGCGTTCTGATTATCTAGACCGCCCAGCCCGCAAGGGGATGAACGGCCAAGTTGCTGCACTTGCGAACTTGCCAGCCCTGAGGCGCTTCGGCTAGTTCCGCTTCATGCGGCATTGTCGCAAACACCGAGCTTCCTGAACCGGTCATGCGGCCCTCTAGTCCTTGGCAACCGAGCCATTCGATGGCTTCAGCAACCGCGGGACAAAGCCGCTGCGCAACCGGCTGCAGGTCGTTATGACCGAAGTCAAAGCGGAAATCTGAAACTCCCGCTTCGCTGTGTGCAGCAAAGCCCGAGATTATAGCAGCGGGAGTTGTGCGTTGGAGGTCCGGCGCTGCAAAAATCAGTCGGGTATCCAATCCGGCCGGTGGCTTCACGACGGCGAAGCGGCCTGCGCGCAGCGCGATCGGGGTGATTTGATCGCCGATTCCCTCGACCCAGGCGTTCCGTCCTCGCAGAAAGAATGGGACATCCGCGCCAACCCGGAGCCCGATCTCCTCGAGTTTCGAAAGTGGCAGATTCAAAGCCCAGAGCCGATTCAACGCCAGCAGGCACGTCGCCGCGTCAGAGGAGCCGCCACCCATCCCCGCCTGTGTCGGTACGTGCTTGGCAAGCCCGATGTGGGCGCCCTGACTCGTCTGCGCGAAGGCTTGCAGCGTCTTGGCGGCGCGTACGGTCAGGTCGTCGGCTGGCAATTCTGTCGTGAGGTCTTCGCGGGTGATGATTCCGTCGTCCCGTCGTTCGATGTGCAGCGTGTCGCACCAGTCGATCAACATGAACACCGACTGGAGCAGGTGGTACCCGTCCGCACGCCGGCCCGTAATGTGCAGGAACAGGTTGAGCTTGGCCGGGGCCGGAAGATCGTAGAGCGCTTTCATGCGCGTTCGAACACGATGCGAAGGTCGGCACGAGGTTCGGGCGACTCGCGGGTCGCTTGCAGCCGTCCGGTGCCGACCTGGGAGAGATCCGGGCGCCATCCCGGTACGCGCTCGTCCCGACCGGCCAGCCACGCAAACAATGCGCCGACGGGTATGGCGGCGCCCGTCGCGGCCTCGATCAGCGCATCGACGGAATCGAAACGCCGCGTCTCCCTGCCGTTCCTCAGCAATGCTTCCCCCGGCGCCCAGTGAAGTTGGGCGAGCGTGCTGCCGATAGGACTCGTCAGCGTGAGGTCGCCTGCCTGCGGTGCACCGCGGAGCTCGAACAGCGCTGAAAAGGTTTGCGCAGGTTGGCTGTCGACCCTCAACGAAAGACGCCCGCTCCACGCTTCGACGACGGGTCTGTCGTACGGTTTTGCCGAACCGCCTGGACTCGCACAACCTGCAACCAGCAACACGCCGGCACAGCCGGCCGCCAGCCACAATCGTCGATTCAAAGTTTCACGCGCAGGCGCTTGAGCGTTTCCTGCAGCGTCTCATTGTCTGCATCGGCCAGGGACGCTTCCTTCCAGATGGTCAACGCGCGATCGCGTTGACCCGTGGCCCACAAGACCTCGCCCAGATGCGCGCCGATCTCGGGATCGGGCCGGCGCTTGTACGCGTCTTCCAGGATGCGCATGGCCTCGCCTGTGTTGCCGAGCCGATATTCGACCCATCCCAGGCTGTCCGCGATGAACGGGTCGTCCGGCGCCAGTTGCACCGCCTTCTGGATCAAGGTGCGCGCCTCTTCCAGCCGCACCTTGCGATCGGCGAACGAGTAGCCGAGTGCGTTGTAGGCGTTCTGGTTGTCGGGCTTGAGCTCGATCAGGCGGCGCAACAGGCGCTCCATTTCGTCCAGCCGATTGAGCTTCTCCGCGACCATGGCCTGGTCGTAGATCAGGTCCGTATCGGTGGGAGCAGCCGCACTGGCCTGCGCCAGCATGTCGAAGGCCGCCTGATACTGCTTCGCGTCGCGCAGAAGCTGGACTTCGGCCAGGAACTTCTGCTTCTTCTCGTCCGCCGTCCGCTCGGGCAGGCTGCGGACGAGTTCACGCGCCTGCGGCAGCTTGCCTTGGCGGGCAAGGAGAGCCGCCCGGCGCACTTGCGCGCCGACCAAGTCATCGGTGTTGTCGATGCGTGCCAACCAGCTGTCTGCGCCGGCGTAGTCCTTGCGCCGTTCCGACAACTGGGACATCAGCAGATAAGCCTGCGTCAACCCGCGCTCCTGCGCATCCGGATCGCGCTGCGAACTGGCCAGCGACATGTACCGCCTGAGCGATGCTTCGGCAGCCGCGTCCTGCCGGGCCTGCACCTGAAGGCTTCCGAGCAACAGCCAGGGTTCGGGCAGTTCGGGGCGGGCCGCCGTGAGTGCAGCGAGTTCGGCGGACGCATCCGCGTAGCGACGCCCTTCCACCAGCACCCGCGCATAGGCCATGCGCATCTCCGGCTGTACCTTCGGTCCCGCCAGGTAGCGTTTGACGATGACCTCCGCCTGGGGTTGGCTGGGATCCATCAATTCAAGCGCCAGCAACGCCGGGCCATCGGACGATGGGTCCAGCTCCTGGCCCTTGATGGCGGCGTCGAGCGCCCCCGCGGTATCGCCCGCCGCGAGCCGAAGCCGACCCACGGTGCCCCAAGCGGCCCCCCCGGTTGCGGGACTCTTGAGTTCATCGGCCAGCGCCTGCTCGACGACCGAAGCCGCGAGCTTCTTGTCGGTCGCCCTGCCGTAGTTGCGCGCGATCACGGCCATCAAGAAAGGTCGCTCGACCTGCGGCGTCGCCGCCACTTCGGCGCGGAGGAGTTCGGCGGTTTCGCCGATGCGGTTCATCGCGATCAGGATCTGCAGCTCGAAGCGCCGCGCCTCTCGCGAGCCGGGCACGCTCTCTTTCCAAGCGCGGGCAGCCGCCAGCGCCGCGTCGCCGGAGCGCGACTGGAGCGCTATCTCGACGGCTCGCTGGAACAGTCTGCCGTCGCGCGAGCGCCGGGCGGCGTCCAGAACGATTCCGTAACCGGCGCCGGGGTCGCCCTCGCGCACCGTGAGCTCACCCATGAGAACCTCATAGAAGAGCTCGGCCGTCATCGCGGAGGGCTCCGCCGGGGATTTGTCTGCGTCTGCAGACGCAGCCGGCGATACTACTGGCCCGCCAGGTTCAACCAGGGGTGCAGGACTCGTGGGGGCTGCGGGAGCGGGCGGTTCAGTCTGCGCCTGGGCGGCAAGCCCCGTCAGAGCCACGAACGCGGCCGCCGCAAGGCGGGATCGGCGGAGCGGAAAGGTCATCAGACCATAATAATCCAAGCCTTTTGCACGATGGTCGCGTGGGGCTACGACGCCGACGTGTTTTTCGTGTCAGCCTTCTCTCATGCCCGAACTCCCCGAAGTCGAAGTCACTCGCCGCGGATTTGCCGACCGGATTGCCGGTGCCCGCATCGACGCGGTTCGATTGGGCAAGCCGCTGCGGTGGGCGCTCGCCGTCGAGCCAGGCGCGCTCGTGGGGCGAACGGTCCGGACGGTTCGGCGTCGCGGCAAATACCTCCTGGTGGACCTCGATGCCGGCTTGTTGCTGATGCACCTGGGCATGTCGGGCAGCCTGCGCTTCGATGCAGCACTGCCTGCGCCGGCTGCGCACGACCACTTCGACCTGGTTACCAGCCGTGGCACGCTGCGCCTGAATGATCCCCGCCGCTTCGGCGCAGTGGTCTACGTCGAGGACGAGGCATCGCCGCTGGCCATCAAGCTGCTTGGCGGCCTGGGCATGGAACCCCTCGGGGATGCGTTCGATCTCGACACCTTCCACGCCGGCCTGCGGCGGCGCTCTGCCCCGATCAAGCAGGTCCTGCTTGCCGGCGACGTGGTGGTTGGCGTCGGCAACATCTACGCCTCGGAAGCGCTGTTTCTCGCGGGAATTCGGCCGACGCTGTCCGCTTCCCGCATCAGCCGGCCGCGCGCGGCGCGTCTACACGCGGCCGTGCGCGATATCCTGGCGCGGGCCGTCGAACGCGGAGGAAGCACCCTGCGCGATTTCTCGAATGTCGACGGGCAAAGCGGCTATTTCCAGTTGGAGGCTGCGGTCTACGGTCGCGGAGGCGAGCCCTGTAGAGTGTGCGCAACACCCATTCGGCAGATGCGCCAGGGGCAACGATCCACGTATTTCTGCCCTAATTGCCAAAAGTACTGAAACCCATCAGGCGAATGACGACGCAAAGCCATGCCGATGCTATATTTTGTAAGTCGCTCTTACATCTAGCCCATTGACCGCCTCTTTCAACCAGCAGTTCGACCAGCATGGTGCTTGGCGGCGCAACTTTGCGCATCGGCTCAAGTGGCTTTCGCGCTGGCTGGATGAGAACGAGCTACTGAACCAGAGCGTCGCCGAGCGCTTGCGGGACGTGGAGTCGCAACTGCGTACCAGCAAGGTCATGGTGGCCTTCGTCGCGGAGTTCTCGCGCGGCAAGTCCGAACTGATCAACGCGATCTTCTTTGCCGGCTATGGGCGCCGCATCATGCCGGCAAGCGCAGGGCGCACGACGATGTGTCCGACGGAACTGGGCTACGACCCCGCCTATCCCCCCAGCCTGCGCCTGCTCCCGATCGAAACGCGGCTGGAACCCCATTCGCTCGCACATTGGCGCGACGAACCGGAGCGCTGGACCGAAATCGAAATCGACGTGGAGAACGCCGAGCAGCTGTCACTGGCGATGAGCAAGGTCGCCGAAGTGCGGTGGGTGCCCAAAGACGATGCCCGGGCGCTGGGTTTTTGGAGCGACGATGCACCGGACGACAACCCGGTGCCCGATTCCGACGGGCGCGTCGAGATTCCTCGCTGGCGCCACGCGGTCTTGAACATGCCGCACCCTCTGCTCGAGCAGGGCCTGGTGATTCTCGACACGCCCGGCCTCAACGCGATCGGTGCCGAGCCTGAACTCACAGTGAGCCTGATCCCCCAGGCCCACGCCGTGGTGTTCATCCTCGGGGCGGACACCGGCGTGACGCGGTCCGACCTTTCCATTTGGCGTGAGCACCTGATTACCGAGGGTGACGTCAGCGAAACCCGCATCGTCGTCCTGAACAAGATCGACACGATGTGGGACATCCTCAGCACGCCCGCGCAGGTCGACGCGCAGATCCAGCGCCAGCGCAAGGGCGCAGCGGACCTGCTCGGCGTGCCGCTGTCGCAGGTATTGCCGGTCTCGGCGCAGAAAGGCTTGCAGGCCAAGATCCGTCGCGACGTTCCCCTCCTGCAGGCGAGCCGCCTTCCGGCGCTGGAAGCCGTTCTCGGCGAGGGCCTCCTGGGCAAGCGCGAGACGATGCTTCGCCTGGCCGTGGATGCCGGCATCGCATCGCTGCGGACCGAGGCGGCACGCATTCTCAACGTGCGGCAGCGCGACCTGTCCGAGCAGGCGCTGGAACTGCAAGGCCTGCGTGGCAAGAATGGGTCCGTGATCCGCCACATGCGATCGCGCATCGAGCAGGAGCAGACCGAGTTCGAAGGCAGCAACACCCGCATCCTCGCCTTGCGGTCGGTGCAGGGCAAGCTGTTGCGCGAGGTGTACGCGGTGCTGGGCAGCACGGCGCTCAAGGCGGACATGGGGCGCCTTGCCGCAGCCCTGAAGCGCCGCGGCATCAAGTTCAACGTGCGCAAGGTGTACGGCGAAACCTTCGACTCGCTGCGCAACAATCTGCGCGAGGTCCAGGCGACCACCGCCGAGATCCAGTCGATGCTGCATGCGACGTTCCGGCAACTCAATGCGGAGCACGGCTTCACCTTGCAGGCGCCGGCCGAGCCCGATCTGTCGGACTTCGAACAGCAACTGACGCAGATCGAGCGCAGCCACGTCCACTACCTCGGGGTCGGCAATCTGCTCAAGTTGGCGCAGCCCGATTTCTGCGACAAGCTGGTGCGCGCGCTGGCGAGCCGGCTACGTGTGGTCAACGAGGCGGCCATGACCGAGGTCGAGCGCTGGAGCAAGGGTGCGGGTGCCCAGCTCGATGCGCAGCTCAAGGAACGGCGCAGGACCTTCACGAAGCGTATCGAGGCCGTCGAGCGCATTCAGGGCGCCGCGGGCAACCTCGACGAACGCCTGGCGGAACTCTCCGCGCAGGAAGGAAATCTTGCCGAACTGCACAGGCGCCTGGACGAACTCACCTCCGTGCTCGCCGGCAACGAAGCACCGAATGCCCCCACTGCGCGCAGCGAACTCAGTGCGGCCTGAGCCGCTTGCCCGGTTCGGGTCACTGCCTGCGACCGCCCATCCCTTCTGATCTTGAGCGCTCAGATTTCAAACCGCGAGGGACTCGGGGCCGCTCAGGCATTGGCGCCGGTATTCGCCGAGCGGGTTGTCGGATGGCAGCGCAGCCACGGACGCAGCGAGCTACCGTGGCAGAACACGCAGGACCCCTATCGGGTCTGGCTGTCGGAAGTCATGCTCCAGCAGACCCAGGTCTCGACCGTGCTGGGCTATTTCGCGCGATTTCTCGAGCGCTTCCCCACCGTGCTGGACCTTGCTGCAGGTACCGAGGACGAGGTCTTCGCACTCTGGAGCGGCCTGGGCTACTACAGCCGTGCGCGAAACATGCACCGATGCGCGCAGGAAATCGCGGCGCGCTTTGGCGGTGCGTTTCCGCGTACGGCGGCTGAACTCCAGACCTTGCCTGGCATCGGCCGCTCCACCGCCGCTGCGGTTGCAGCATTCTGCTTCGGTGAGCGCGTCGCGATTCTCGACGGCAACGTAAAGCGGGTGCTGACGCGCGTGCTCGGCTTCGACGGCGATCTCTCTTCTGCCGCGCAGGAGCGAATCTTGTGGAACGGGGCGACTGAACTGTTGCCGCCCGCGACGCAGCGCAAGGCGATCGCGCGCTACACGCAAGGGCTGATGGACTTGGGCGCGACCGTCTGCCTGCCGCGGAAGCCCAGCTGCATCATCTGCCCGGTGAACGACGTGTGCGTCGCGCGGCAAGAGGGCCCGCCCGAAAAGTACCCCGTCAAGACGCGCAAGCTGCGCCGCAGCGCCCATTCCCTATGGATGCTGCTGGCGAGCGATACCAAAGGCCACGTTTGGCTGGAAAAGCGCCCATCCCGCGGCATTTGGGCGGGTCTCTACTGCCTACCCGTGTTCGAGACACGGGCAGCTTTGATCGAGGCACTGGCGACCGAAGATCGCGAGACCGCGCGCGACGAATCTGCCTTTCTCCACGTGCTGACGCACAAGGATCTCCATCTGCATCCGGTGTCGGTTGTCTCTCGAGCCGAGCGCCCTGCCGGCGAAGCCGGACGCTGGTACAGCGCCGAGGAATGGCCTGCGCTGGGCCTGCCCGCGCCCGTCCGCAAGTTGCTGGCCAACGGCGGCTGAAACTCCGGTTACGCGGCGCGTCACGCCCCGTCGAGTTCCCGATGGCGCTTGAGAGCCGCCCACTGCGCCCCGAAGCCGCGCGCCAATTGCTCCACCAGGAAGACCGAGCGATGCTGGCCTCCGGTACAACCGATCGCCACGGTCACGTAGCTGCGATGATCCCGTGCGAGCGCGTCGAGCCAGCGTCCGAGAAACTGTTCGATGTCGCCGTACATGCGGGCGACGTCATCGTGTTCTCGCAGCCACTCGATCACGGGAACGTCGCGGCCGGTCAACGGACGCAACGCCGGAACATAGTGCGGGTTGGGCAGCATCCGCACGTCGAACACATAGTCCGCGTCCAGCGGCACGCCGCGCTTGAACGCGAAGGATTCGAAGACCAGCGTGAGAGCGCTTTCCGGCGCCGAGATCAGGGCCTTCACGTAGCTCTGCAACTGCGACGGACGAATGATGCTGGTGTCGATGACATCCGCGCCATCGCGCAGATCCGCAAGCAGTTCGCGCTCGAGCTCGATGGCCTGGACGAGCACGCGTTGCTGTTCGGGCGCATCGGTGCGGCCTTCGTGGCGCGACAAGGGATGGCGACGCCGCGTCTCCGAAAATCGGCGTACCAGGGCATCGGTCGTGGAGTCGAGAAAGAGCGACCGCAATGAAACGCCTTCATGCCGCAGGCCCTCGAGTTGTTGCGGCACCAGCGGCAGGGAGACGCCGCTTCGCACATCCATCGCAATGGCAACGCGCTTGGCGTTCTGCTGCTGTTGCAGGGCGACGAAGGGTGCAAGAAGTTCAGGCGGCAGATTGTCGACGCAGTAATAGCCGGCATCTTCGAGCGCATGAAGCGCCACGGATTTGCCGGAGCCCGACATGCCGGTGATCAGCACCAGCTCCAGACTCATGAGGAGGTCTCCGGTGTCTTCGTGCCGAGCATTTCGCGCGCGTGCGCCAGCGATGTCGCGGACACGCGTTCGCCGCCCAGCATGCGTGCGATTTCCTGGGCCCGCGCTTCGCCGTCGAGCACCGACACACCGCTTTCCGTTCGAGGCCCCTCCTGGCCCTTGACGCTCGTCTGCCGCTTGGCGACCACGAGATGGTGATCCGCGCAGGCGGCAACCTGCGGCAGGTGCGTGACCGCCAGCACTTGCCGGTCGCGGCCGAGCTGCTTCATGAGGCGTCCCACGGTCTCGGCCACTGCGCCGCCGACGCCTGCATCGACCTCGTCGAAGATCAGCGTCTGCGCTGCACCGAGCTCACTGGTCGTGACCGCGATGGCCAATGCGATGCGCGAGAGCTCACCGCCGGACGCGACCTTGCCGATCGAGCGCGGCGTGCTTCCCGCATGGCCGCTGACCAGGAAGGCGATGTCTTCGAGACCGGAACGACAGGGCTGCGCCAAGGGCTGGAGTTCGACTTCGAACCGGCCGCCTTTCATCCCGAGTTCCTGCATGGCCTGCGTTACAGCAAGGGCGAGCCGTGGCGCGGCCTGCTTGCGTGCCTTGCTCAGGGCCTTCGCTTCCTTGAGGTAGGCCTGCCGCGTCGAATTTTCGGCACGCTCCAGCGCATCCAGATCGCTCTGGGCGTCGAGCGCCTGGAGCTCGGCCTGCCAGCCCGAGAGCAGGGTGGGCAGTTCGGCAGGAGGGCGTCGGTACCGGCGGGCAAGGGACATCCAGAGCCCCATGCGCTCGTCGAGTTCGGCGAGCTTTTCCGGATCGGTGTCGGCCTGGCGCAGGTAGCTGTGCAGCGAATGCGCGGCATCGGAGGCTTGCGCCACGCTCGACGCCAGCACCTCGCCGAGCGCCTTGAATTCGGGTTCGATGTGTTCGCAGTTCTGCAGCAGCGTGACCGCACGACTCAGCGCGGCCAGCGCACCGCTGTCGTCGTCCTCGAGTGCGCTGGATGCGCCTTCGGCCGCGTCGATGAGCGCCTGGGCGTTGGAGATGCGCGTGTGGCTCGCGGACAGTTCGTCCCACTCGTCTGCCCCGGGCGCCAGCTTCATCACTTCGGCGACCTGCCATTGAAGGCGCTCCCGCTCGCGCTGCAGCGAGTCCTGCGCGGAGCGTGCGTTCTCCAGGGCGGAGATTGCTTGCCGCCAAGCCTGCCAGCTGATGTCGAGCGAGGTCGTGCTGACGCCCGCATAGGCGTCGAGGAGCCCACGCACGGCATCGGGCCGCGTGAGGCTCTGCCAGGCGTGCTGGCCGTGAATATCCAGCAGGCGGTCGCCGACTTCTCGCAACTGCGTTGCGGTTGCCGGACTGCCGTTGATCCAGCCGCGACTGCGCCCCTGGAGGTCGACGGTACGGCGCAGGAGCAGGGCATCGCCCGCCTCGAAGCCGCCGTCGTCAAGCCAGCCGGTGAGCGAAGGATCGGCGTCGAACTCGGCGCTCACGTCCAGGCGCTCCGCGCCTTCGCGCACCGCGCCGGCGTCCGCGCGGTTGCCGAGCGCCAACTGCAGCGCGTCGATCAGGATGGATTTGCCCGCCCCCGTTTCGCCGGTCAGGACGGTGAAGCCCGTGGAAAGATCGAGCTCCAGGGAGCGCACGATCACGAAATCGCGCAAGGCGATGCGGCGCAATGCCATGTCAGGAACCTCCTTCGTTCCAATGCAGTTTCTTGCGCAGGGTGTCGAAATAGCTCCAGCCCTTGGGATGCAGGAAGCGGGCGCGGTATTCCGACCGACGCACCACGACCCGGTCGCCGATCGCCAGGGAAGCCAGGGATTGCATGTCGAAGCTGGCGCTGGCGTCGCGTCCGCCCACGAGTTCGATCGAGACTTCGTCTTCGTCCGGCAGGAGGATCGGGCGGTTGGAGAGGGTGTGGGGTGCGATTGGCACCATTACCCAGCCAGGCACCGCAGGGTGCAACAACGGCCCGCCGGCCGAGAGTGCATAGGCCGTCGAACCGGTGGCGGAAGCGATGATCATGCCGTCCGCGCGCTGGTTGGCCACGAAATGGCGGCCAACCGTGACGCGCAGCTCCACCATGCCGGAAGTCGCGCCCCGATTGACCACCACGTCGTTGAGGGCCAGCGCGTCGAAGACGCAGGCGCCATCGCGCATCACCTGGGCGTGCATCAGGCTGCGGTGGTCTTCCTCGTACTCTCCGGCCAGCATGGGGATCAGCGTCGCCTGGTAGTTGTCCAGCGATATGTCGGTGATGAAGCCCAGGCGGCCCCGGTTGATGCCGATCAGCGGAACACCATACGGCGCGAGCTGCCGACTGATGCCGAGCATGGTGCCGTCGCCCCCGACGACGAGCGCGAGATCGCACTCCTCACCGATTTCCTCGACCGTCAGGGCAGGATAGGGGCCCACCTCGACATCGTCAGACTGAGACTGTTCGACGAATACCTTGCAGCCTTGTGCTTCGAGGAAGGCGCCGATGCCTCCCATGACGTCGTCCAGCGCACCACATTGCGCCCGGGCACCGGAGGCCTGGTATTTACCTATGAGCGCGACGTGCCGAAAGCGGGAGGTCATCTACAAATTACAACATTAAAATTGCCGGATGCTGGACGACCGCGCCAAGTTGCTGCTAAAGACCCTCGTCGAGCGCTATATCGCCGAAGGGCAACCCGTTGGCTCGCGCACCTTGTCCCGTGCATCGGGGCTGGACCTCTCGCCAGCGACCATCCGCAACGTGATGTCCGACCTCGAGGGCCTGGGCCTCATCGCAAGCCCGCACACGTCTGCGGGGCGCATTCCGACCGCACGCGGCTATCGGCTTTTCGTCGACACCATGCTGACCGCGCAGCGCGAACAGTTTTCCACCCCGAGCCTTGCGCCCGACCAACCGCAGAAGGTGATCGCCAACGCCGCGAACCTGTTGTCGAACTTGTCGCAGTTCGTGGGTGTCGTGATGGCGCCGCGCCGCGCGTCGGTGTTCCGGCAGATCGAATTCCTGCGGCTGTCCGACCGGCGCCTGCTCGTGATCATCGTGGCGCCCGATGGCGATGTGCAGAACCGGGTCATCTTTCCCGAAGCCGACTATTCGCAGTCGCAACTCGTCGAGGCGTCGAACTACATCAACGCCCACTATGCAGGCCTGTCGATCGAGCAGGTACGGGATCGTCTCCAGTCGGAGGTCGAGCAACTGCGCAGCGAGATCGCGGCGCTGATGCAGGCGGCAGTCCAGGTCAGTTCCGAGGTGATGACCGAGGCGCAGGACGAAGTGGTGATCGCAGGCGAGCGCAACCTGCTGGCCGTGACCGATTTTTCGAGCGATATGAGCCACCTTCGACGCGCGTTCGAACTCTTCGAACAGAAGGCCCAACTCATGCGCCTGCTCGACGTATCGAGCCAGGCGGAGGGCGTGCGCATCTTCATCGGCGGTGAAAGCCAGGTGGTGCCCTTCGACGACCTGTCGATCGTGAGCGCGAACTACGAGGTCGACGGACAGGTGGTCGGAACCCTCGGCGTCATAGGTCCGACGCGCATGCCGTACGAACGGATGATCCAGATCGTCGACATCACGTCGAAGCTGGTCACCAACGCGTTGAGCCATCGGAAGTAGGGCGCGGCGCAGGCCCACTAGAATCCTTGGCGCGTGGGCCGTTAGCTCAGTTGGTTAGAGCAGCGGACTCATAATCCGTTGGTCGCTGGTTCAAGCCCAGCACGGCCTACCACGAACGCTTCAGAGAGAGGCCGATTCCACTGCCGCGAAAGCGTGGCAGGAGGAATGACTGCCACGCACCATGTTGCTGCCATGGGTTTCTCGAACCCCATCGCCTTCTTGGTGATCACGCCGGTGCCGCGACATTCCCCAGACCCAGACCCAGACCCAGACCCAGACCC